>JBOGUG010000170.1:0-17215 GCA_050696115.1 Promineifilaceae bacterium (SeqCode)
CGGCCGGGTTAAGCAACAGCGCCCGGTCGGTCGAGTAGAACTCGTAGGGATCGTAGCAGGGCTGATTCGCCATCGCCAAGATGGCGCCGGTGCGCGGATCCATCACGATGATTGTGCCACTCTGGGCGCCGTAGGTCTGGAGCGCGCGCTTCAAGTGCTCCTCGACCACATATTGGACGGTGCGGTCAACGGTCAACACGAGGTCCACGCCCTCGGTGGCGATAACGCTAGCCTGGGTGGTCAGAGGCGAGATGTTGATCGTTTCCTGGGCACTGATGCCGGCGAGTTCTGCCTGAAAAAAGCCTTCCAGGCCAGCGCCGCCCCTGCCGTCGAGATCGGTGAAGCCAAGCACATGGCACATGAGCTTGTCTTGAGGATAAATCCGGCGCGGCAGTGGGTCGAGCTGGAGCCCCGCCAGATCCAGCTCACGCACCGCATCCGCCTCAGCGGCCGGGATGCGAGGCGCAATCACCTCGTATAGCTGGTCTGAGCTCAGCTTAGCGACGAGCTCATGGCGCGAAAGCTGCAAAATAGGGGCGATGCTGGCTGCCACTTCGTCAGCGTCGAGCACCAGGCTCGGCGAGGCGCCCAGGCGATAATCCGCGCTGTTGCCAGCCAAAACGGTCATGTTGCGGTCGTAAATAATGCCCCGATCGGGACTGTCCACCACGTTCCAATTGTGCAGCTGCCGGCCGAGCTCCGCGTAAGTCCCGGCGTCGAGCAACTGAAACGTGACCAGACGATACAGGACCGCGCCCAGGCCAAAGGTCATCAGGACGGCGATAAAGCCCAGGCGACGTTGCTGGCTGGCATTCATGGCGCTTCGCCCCGCATCAGGTCGCTGACGCTGGCTCGGAAAGCGAGCCCAAGCGCCTCGCCAAATGTCTCTACCGGCTCGGCCGGCACACCTAGCTCTTCCCCGGCCGGCGCGGCCGGTTCTTTGGGATAATTCGGGACGATCAGATATTCGACTTGGCCCGGCTCGGCCGGCAGGAAACCGAGGCGGGTCGCCTCTCTCTGCAGCCGCTCCAAGGATTCCGCTTCGGCGATAGCCAGCTCCAGGTCGGCGTTGGCGCGCTTAATTGCCTCAAGCTCAAATTGCAACTGCTGAACGTAACGGCCGACGCTGGCGATCTGGCTGGTCTGGTAGAGGTAAATCGCGCCAAGCACCGACAGAAGGGCCAGCAGGACAGCCCAACTCAGAACCGCCTGGGCCTCGGTTAAACGGATGCGGCTGCGACGCCGCTCCCTCTTCGCCTCACGTGAACCGCCCGCCATTTCCAGGCTCATGCCAACGCCTCCGTCGTCCGTTCGGCCACCCGCAGCCGCGCGCTGCGACTGCGCGGATTGCGCGCTACCTCTTCTGCGCCGGCCTTGATCGCCCGCCGGCCAACCGGCCGCAGGCGCCGCGCGGCTGAGCAAGTGCACACCGGCTGTTCAAGCGGGCAGACGCAGTCGCGACTCTCACGGCGGATGAAACGCTTAACCATGCGATCTTCCAATGAATGAAAGCTGATGACTGCCAATCGGCCACCTGGCTTCAGCAGGCCCAGTGTCGCCTCCAGGCCGCGCTCCAGGGCGCCCAGCTCATCGTTGACCGCAATGCGTAGGGCCTGGAAGACCTGGGTGGCGGGGTGGATTCGGCCGCGCCGGGGGCTCGCCACGGCTACCAGCTCGGCCAGTTCGCGCGCATTGGCGAGCGGCCGCCGGCCGACGATGGCTCGCGCCAGGCGCCGGCTGGGGCGCACCTCGCCGTAGCGCCAGAGCAAGTCGGCCAGTTCGGCCTCGTCCAGCTCATTGACCAGGTCGGCGGCCGTCGTCTGCTGACCGGGATCAAAGCGCATATCGAGCGGCCCCGAAGCTTGAAACGAAAAGCCCCGACTTGGGTCGGCCAGTTGTCTTGAGGACAAGCCAAGATCGAGCAAGATTCCCTCCACGCTGCTGAAACCGTACTCTGGGGCGACCTCGCCCATCCGGGCAAAAGACGCCTGCACGAAGGTTATTCGATTGCCGAAACTACCCAGCTTACTGCTGGCGAAGGCGATGGCCTCCGGGTCGCGGTCGAAGGCCAAGACGCGGCCGTCGGGCGCCGAAGCCATCAGGATGCCGGCCGAGTGGCCGCCGCCGCCCAGCGTGCCATCTATGTAGCGGCCGCCAGAGACAGGGCGCAAGAGCGCCAGAACTTCCTGATACAGGACTGGTAAATGTTCGTCCACCAGCAGAAGTCATTCGCTGCCAATCCGACGCGCCGGCCGCGCCTAAACGCCTAAGGCGCTCCAGCGGGCGACGTCATTATTGCTCTCAATATTGCCTTTCACGCCGGCCCAGGCCTCAGCGTTCCATACTTCGATGTGGCTGTACATGCCGGCCACAACGACCTCGCCGTTGATGCTGGCGAAATTGCGCAAGAAGGCCGGCAAAACCACCCGGCCCTGCCGGTCGGGCGTTAGGTCTACGGCGCCGGAAAAGAGGCGCCTTTGGAAGGCGCGCACGCCCTCGTCGCTGGTCGGCCGGGCAGCGACGTCCTCGGCCAACACTTTCCAGCCTTCCACCGGGTAGACCATCAGGTACTGGTCAAAGCCGCGTGTGACAACCAGGCCGGCGGCCAACTCACCCCGATAGCGCGCCGGGATGGTCAAGCGGCCCTTCTCATCAACCGTGTGGCTGTACTCGCCTATGAACATGCGTTCTACGCTTTGCCCCTCAAATCAGCCGGAAAAGGCGACCAAACGTTCCAACCGTGCCCCACTTAGCCCCACTTTCTGCCACGATGTGGGCAGTATACAACAGTTCGGGCCGATCGGGAAGCATTTTGATCCCCATTCACCTTAAAATGGCAAATAGGTACTAGTCAGAGCAGCCGGCGGCTAGGAATGGATTGTTGACAGGGAGTGGGCCCGGATGGCTAAAAGGTTGGTGACGCCGCTGTTATGCTGCACCACACCCTCAACCAGCCACAACGGCGCGGCGGCCAAATGTCGGCAGTAGCGGGCGTAAACGTTCGGCCGGACAACAATGTTCATCATGCCAGCTTCGTCTTCTAGGGTGACGAAATGATAGCCCCGCGCTGTCGGCGGCGATTGGTGAACAACCACCAGCCCGGCAACTTGGGCGCGGGCGCCATTGCGGCCGGCCTGAAGCCGCCGGCTATCCCAGATGCCCCGCTCCTCCATCCAGGTCCGGTACAGGTTCATGATATGCTCCCTGGTAGAGAGGCCCAATACGCCCATTTCCATGATTATCGCGTCGGCCGCGGTAAGGGGCGGCAGGCGCGCCTCCGAGGGGGGCATAGCCATCTCTAGCTGGTCTTCCTTGTAGCGCAAGTTGCCCAAATCCCACAGCAATTGGCGGCGCGAGGCGCCCCATTCGTCCATCGCCCCGGCCGCGATGAGGTTTTCAACCATTTGTCTCGGCAGCTGGGTGCGGAGGCAAAAGTCCAGCAAGACGACAAACTTTCCCTTTTCGCGCTGAGCCAGGATACGGGCCACCTGCTCGTCTCGTAGCCCCTTGACGTAGTTAAAGCCCAAGCGAATCTCTTCGCCCTCGACGGCACAAACTGACTGACTGTGGTGAAGGTTCACGGACAACAGTTGGACGCCGTGTCGTTTGGCCTCGTTGGTCAGCACGGCCGCGTTCCAGAAGCCCATGGGTTGGTTGTTCAGGAGCGCAGTCATATAGGCCCTATAATGGTAGAGCTTCAACCAGGCAGAGTGATAGACCAGGACGGCGAAGGCGGCTGCATGGCTCTTGGCAAAAGAGAAGCCGCCGAAGGCTTTCAACGCCTGGAAGACCTGCTCGGCCGTTTCAAGGCCGACGCCGCGCGCCTCTGCCCCGGTCAGAAAGGCAGTGTGGAAGCGCTCCACTTCCTCCTCGGCCCGCTTTTTTCCCAGAGCCCGCCTGAGTTGCTCCCCCTGCCCGCCTGTAAAGCCAGCCAGATCGCGGGCAACTTTCAAGACTTGCTCCTGAAACAGAATAACGCCCAACGTTTCAGCCAGCACGCCTTCGAGCAGCGGATGGGCATAAGTCACTGTTTCCACCCCCAGGCGGCGCCTCAAAAAAGGATGCACCATGTTGCTTTGGATGGGGCCAGGCCTGATCAAGGAAATGGCAATGACCAGGTCGTCGAAGCAGCGCGGGCGGAGCAACGGCAAGATCTGGGCCTGGGCACGGCTTTCAACCTGAAAGACGCCCACAGTGTCGGCGGCCGAGATCATGGCGTAAACGGCTGGATCGCCGAACTGAAGTTTATCCAAGTCGGGGGCGGCTCCTGTCTCTCGCTCAATAATTTGGAGCGTGTCGGAGATGGCTGATAAAATGCGCAAGCCCAGGATATCAATCTTCACCAGCCCGGCGGCCTCCAGTTCCTCCTTGTCCCATTGAACCACGATACGGTTGGGCATGGCGGCCGGCTCGACGGGCAGCCGGCTCATCAGCGGCTGGCCGGTGATGACCATCCCCCCGCTGTGGATGCCCAAATGGCGCGGAAAGCCCTCAATCTGGCGGCTGAGTTCCAGCAACACAGGGATCGGCTCAGTAGCTGGCTCGGCGGGCGTTTCGGCCGGCGTCGAGACCTCAAGCTTCTCCAGCGCCGACGAAAGAACCTCGGCCGAGAGGCCCAGCGTCTTGGCGATATCCCGCAATGCGCTCCGAGAGCGGAACGTGCTAAATGTACAGCTCATGGCCGCATGCTGGCGGCCGTAAAAATCATACATATACTGAATTACCTCTTCCCGGCGCGTCGCGTCGAAATCCAGGTCAATATCAGGCAAGTTTGGCTGCTCGTCGGACAGGAAGCGCTCGAAAACCAGGCCCTGGCTGAGGGGATCAATCGGGCTAATGCGCAGGAGATAGGCAACTAACGAGCTGGCGGCCGATCCTCGACCTTGGCAGCGGATGTGTTGCTCGCGTGCAAAGCGCACCAGGTCCCAAACGATCAAGAAATAGTTGCCCAGGCCGGCTCGCTCGATGACATCCAGCTCGTAGTTCATCTGTTGGCGAACCCCGGCCGAGGCCTGGGGGTAGCGTGGCGCCAGAGCTTCCTCGCACAGCCGGCGCAAATAGGCGCTGCTGCTCATCCCCCCTGGGGTGGGAAAATGGGGCAGGTCTTGCAAGCCATAGGTCGGTTCGAACTGGCAGCGTTCCGCCAGCCGGCCGGCGTTCGCCACTGCCTGGGGATGGTCGGGAAAGAGCGCCGCCATTTGACCGGCCGACTTCAAGCAATATTCTGAGTTGAGCCGGCGCAGATGGACAGAGGCGTCCAGGGTAGCCAGATGGCGGATACACACCAGCACATCTTGCAGCCTATGGCGGTCTTGAGCCGCATAATGGACATTGTTGGTAGCGACGCAGCCGAGCTTCAGATAATCGGCCAGAGCCGCCAGGCGGTGGATAAGCAGCTCCTCGCCGGGCAAGAAGTGGCGCTGGAGTTCAATCCAAAAGTTGTCCCGGCCGAAAAGCTCCCGATAGTGGCGGGCGATCGCTTGGGCCCGTTTGCGGTCGCCGCGCAACAGGGCGGCCGCCAGCTGGCCCTTGCGGCAGCCCGAAAGGGCGATCAGTCCGGCCGTGCAGCCCACCAGTTCAGCCGGCGGAAGGGAAGCTTCGCCCTTGGGCGCGTTCTGGCGGCCGCGGCTGATAAGGTAGCACAGGTTGTGCCACCCCTTTTCGTTTTCGACCAGCAGAGTCAGGTGAGAGCCGTCGGCCAGGGTGAGTTCGGCGCCCAGGATCGGCCGGATGGCGTGATCGTGGGCGGCGCGAACGAAACGCACGGCAGCGTAGAGGGCGTCGTGGTCAGTTAGAGCCAGGGCAGGCATGCCCTGCTCGGCCGCGGCAGCAACCAGCTCTTCGGGATGGCTGGCCCCGTCTAGAAGCGAGAAATTAGAGTGGCAATGTAACTCAACGTAGTCGGCCGTGGTCATCAGCGGGCTGGGTCAGTCGTACAGGCGTTGAAGGTACCATTGACCGCTGAGCAGATCGCGATAAATAACCACTAACAAGCCGGTGTCAGTGTACAGCTTGAAGTAAGCTCGCCAGGCGCGCTCGCGCCACCAATCCAGGTCTATGCGCCAGCGCTGGGTAATGGCCTCAACCTGGTGTAAATGCCCATGCCAGGTGAAGGTGCAGGGCTCTTCGCACCGGCTGACGACCGTGATACTTTGGCCTTCAGGCCACAGCCTGGTCATAACGCCACCAGTTCTTGCAAGCGGAAGCGGCATTCGGCCAACGGATGGCGGCCGTCAACGATCTCCGGCCGGAAGAGGCAGCCCCGGCCGTGCTTTGCAAGCGCATTTCGCAACGTCTGCTGCGCCTGGTTGGCCTGGCGCGCTGGCCCAAACAGGCTCAGCTGTTGGACGCTGCTGCGCGCCAAGCCGCTGGCGGTCGCGGTCAGCTCGACCACCTCAGTGGGCAGGCGGCTTTGCTGCCAGAGCTCGCCAAGCACGAGGGCCAGCTGCTGGGGATCGGCCGTGGGCCGGCGGAGGGTCAGACTTTGGAGATGAGACGCTCCCCTCTCGGTTTCCCATTTCAGGCTCAGGCTGTTGCCTTCCAGGCCGGCCTCTTGCAGCCGGCCGGCCAGGGCCGCCCCCGCCCGGCCCAACACAGCTGCCAGACTAATCGTGTCGGAGATTGGCTCATCAAAACGGTACCTCACCTGCTCGCGTCGCTCCGGCGCGGCCGGCCGGACGGGCGTATAAGCTTCGCCCCGGATCAGGTGGTACTGAGCTGCCAGGTCGTGGCCGAATTGCTGCCCAATTTCGGCCAAGGGTAAGGCGCTGAACTGGCCCAGCGTGCGAATGCCCAACCGCTCGAAGCGGCGGGCTGTGTCTTTATCTAGCGGCAAAAAACAAATGGAGCGCAAGGCCAGAAACTCGGCTTCCCGGCCGGGGGGCAAAAAGCGGACAAAGTTCGGCCGGGTTAAGGCAGCCACAACTTGAGCGGCAAATTTATGACTTGCCAGGCCAATGGCCGGGCAGATATGGGTCTGGCCCCTAACCGTGCGCCCGATCTCTTGCGCCAGGGGTAGGCTGTCGGCCGGCGGCAGCTCTTCCAGGTCACAACAATAGCGGGCGGGCAAGCGCCGGCCGACAGCCGTGTCCCGTTGCTGGCCATTGTGATCCGGCCCCCAAAGGTCTTCTGGCTCAATCAAATGGGTAAAGTCGCCAGCTACGCCCAGGATTTCGCTGGACACCTGGGCGTATTTGAGCGGGCTAGCTTCCATAAAGTAAGAGTTAGGCGCCAACAGGTGGGCCTGGCGCAAAGCCATGCCCGGCCGAACCCCACGGCGGGCAGCCTCGGCCGAGAAAGCGTAAACCGGCCTGGCTTCCCAAACGCGGCCGCCGATGACAAGCGGCGTGCTCAGCAGCGCCGCCTGATCCCGCCTTTCCACCTCGGCCGAGAAGTAGGGCACCGACAGACAGGCTATCATGGCTTATCGTCGGCTGGGTTGCCGAAAATGATCGGCACTCGAACGCGCACCCGCTTCCCGGCCGGCCCGCCTTTGTTTTTGAGGATAGCTATCTGGGTCTGATAACCGCGCACGTCCCGGCGTTGGAACAGCCAACGTTGGCGCCGAATAAGCAGGCGCAGCCAGACTTGGTGAGCAAGGGCGGCATGGCGCGGATAGTCGGCCGCGGCCGAGGACGCCCAGGACGGAAACTGGGTCAACAAAACAACCGCGCAGCCGGCGCCGGCCAGCGGAAGGGCAAGCCGGTTCAGACTGCTGGCCAGGGCTGCTTCCAGGCGGCTGTCTGACGACAAGCGCAGGGGAGAGTCGAAGACCACCAGGGTTACCCCGCCGCCAGCGCCGAATTCGGCCAGCATTGCCAAAGCCTGCTGGTCGTTGGTAGGCCGGGCCAAAGTGAATTGATCTAGCTTGATACCGCACTGGCCGGCAAAGTGAGGGTCAAAGGAGCGTTCGTTGTCTATATATACAACCTCGGCCGCCAGGTCTTGCTGGGCCGCAGCCGCCATCTTTAAGCCGATGGAGGTGGCTCCAGATGTGGGAGCGCCACTCAACTGCGTCACCCGGCCGCGCGGAATACCGCCTTCCAGAGCGTTATCCAGGGCGGCAAAACCGGTGGGCATAGGCACCTGCGCCGCGGCCGGTTGACCAAGCCTCCTCAAAGCTCCGCTGCCCCAGCGCCTGTGAATGCCCTTGACGACAGCTTCTAGCCGCTGCTCTTTCTCGGAACTTGCGCCTATGGTCAACCTCCACGCTCGAAAAGGGATAGGTCTAGAACTAATGTTCTGATTAAACTTTGCCGTGCGTGAATTTGAAGTGGGGCGCTTGTGAAAACCCCGTGAACGGCCGTCGAGATAAAGCGCGTTCTGGCCTTGCGATCAGCTTTTGAGAAACACAGGCCTCAGGCGCAGATGGGTCACCGATGCGTGCTCAAGTTGGCCAGCGGGTCGCCAGCGGCCGGCGCCACGCCCCTCAATTTACGGCAATCAACGCCTGGATATCCGCAAACACGGCCGGGCCGATGCCCGCAACCCGCTGGATGTCCTCGATGGCGCCGAAGGGGCCGTTTGCCTCCCGGTCAGCGATGATCCGGTCGGCCAGAGCTGGCCCAATGCCCGGCAGGCTCTCCAGCTCGGCCGCGCCAGCGACGTTGATATTTACCAGCGCCTGGCCCGCAGGTGGGGCGGGCCCGGCGGTCGAGGCCGGCGCAGGCGAATTGGCCGGCAGCGTCAAAGTAGGCAGGGGTTCGGTTGTGCCGGCGGCCGGGATGTGGACGTGCTGCCCGTCGGCCAAGCCCAGCGCCAGGTTCACCTGCGCCGGATCGGCCGCGTCACTAAGCCCACCGGCCAATTCGACAGCGTCGTTCAGGATGCTGCCGGCCGGCAGCGCATAAACGTCCGGCCGGGCCACCGCGCCGCTCAAGTAGACGCGGATCGGCGCCTGCGTTGGGGTGGCGGTCGGCGCTGGCGGGGGCGGCGCTGGCGTGATCGCGATCGGATTGGCCCGCGGCCGGTCCAGCAGGCCGACAAGCGTCGCGCCGCCCGCCACGCCCAGGAGTAAGGCTGTCGCCAGCCGGCCGATCGCTTCCCTTTGTATCAATGGCGTGCCCTTCTCAATCTGCGCTGATCCGCCTCCCAAGTGTAGGATGTCGAAAAACCAGCCAGCGCGCGGTCAACTGGGCCACACTTTTGCGGTTAGCAGCACCCGCTACGAGCCGGCCCGGCCTGATGCGCCTTTTCGCAGGCCGGCAATTGGGGTATCTTCCGCCCAGCCCAGGCAGGCCAAAACGATGGAGATGTAGGATGTCAACCAACGAACCCGAACCCCCTGGCCCGGCAAAGCGGCTCGCCATCGAGATCCCCAAGGAGCTGGAAGCGGTCTATGCGAACGTAGCCTTCATCAGCCACACGCCGGCCGAAATGGTGCTCGATTTCGCCCAGGTGCTGCCCCGGATGCCCAAAGGGGCGGTGGTAGCCCGGGTGGTGATGTCGCCTATGCACGCCAAGATGCTGCAAATGGCGCTGGCCCAGAACGTAGCCAACTTCGAGCGCCAATTCGGCGAGATTCGGCTACCCCAGGCCCCCTCGCTGGCCGATCAGCTTTTTCGCTTCCGGCCGTCAGGCGACGAGGAGCCCGGCGAAAGCGATGAGTGACGGCAGCCTGGAGGCGATCGCGGATCAAATTCGGGGCGAGTTCGAGGCCTTGGACAAGGCCCGCGACGGCGCATATAGCCGCTCCCGCCAGCTCACAGGTCTGTGCGCCCGGGCCATCCGGGCCATCCACCGGGAGGAATGGGCGCGGGCCGACGCGCTGATCGCCGAAGCCGGCCGGGAGGGCCGCACCCTGGTGGAAGGCGTGCAGGCCTACCCCAGCCTGTACCACGCCGGCTATACCCAGGACGCGCTCAAGGAGTACGTGGAAGCCCAACTGACCTACGCCCTGATCCGCAACCGGCCGCTGCCCGCACCCGACGCCCTGGCCGCGGAGGGCGCCACCTGGCTCAATGGGCTGGCCGAGGCGGCCACCGAATTGCGCCGGCGCATTCTGGACATCATCCGTCACGGCCACAGCAGCGAGGCGGAGCGCTTGCTCGACGCCATGGACGAGATTTATTTACTGCTGGTGACCTTTGACTTCAACGATTCGATCACCGGCGGCCTGCGCCGGCGTACGGATACCGTCCGGGCCGTGCTGGAACGCACGCGCGGGGACGTGACCACCAGCCTGCGCCAGTCGGAGCTAGAGCAGGCGCTGGAGGTCCTCGAGGCGCGCCTTGCAGGGGGAGCTGGCAGCTAGCTCGGCCGGCGCGCCAGCCCCACCAGAGCCATCCCAAGCCCAGTCAAGAAGCCGGCAGCCGACCACGTCGGCCATTGTCTGCCAACCCAAAGAAATTCCTGGCGGCTGAATTCCGGCCCGTGGCCGTGCAAGCCCGTCTTTAAGGCCATTAACACCAGGGTAAGCCCGGCCGTGGCCGCCCCGGCCGCCAGCCCCAGCCCAACCCAAAGGAGAAGGTAGCCCCAGGGACGCCGGGCATTGGGAGCCAAGCGGCCCAGCAGGCGCATGGCGGCCGCCAGCGCCAACCCCAGCGCCAGAGCAATGGTCGCCGCCAGGTTGCCCTCCAGGGCGATCCAGACCAGGCCAAATCCTCCCACCAACAAGGGCAGCCAGTTCATTAGACCAGCAAGAGTCGGCGTTGCGCGCATAGGTCGATTATAGCCCGGCCCGCTGGCCGTGGTTGCAGCGCTCCTAAGCTCCACGGATAATGGCTTTGCCGTGGAACCATTCAGCAGAGGAGCAAACTGAGTTCGGCCGATAAAGACGCGTGGCCGGCCACCCCCGGCCGTCTGCTCTCCGGGCCGGTTCAGGCTGGGCCGGCGCAGATGGCGCTGGACGAGGCTATCTGGCAGCACGCCTCGGCCGGCGACGAACGCCTGACCCTCCGCTTCTACGCCTGCCAGCCCGCCTGCCTTTCGATCAGCCTCGAGCAGGAGTGGGATGTCGTTGACTTGGCCCGCTGCCGCGAGTTAGGCTGGGATGTCACTCGCCGGCCGACCCCCGGCCGGGCGATTCTCCACGCCGACGACGTCGCCTACGCCTGCATCATTCCAGCCGGTCACCTGCTGGCGGCCGGTGGCCCGGCCGGGGCCTACCCCCGGCTGGCGGAGGGTCTGTTCGCCGGCCTGCGCGCCCTGAGCCTGGATCCGGGCCGCGCCCGACCGGTTTACCAGGACGCTGGGCCCCAAGGAGCGGCCGCCTTTGATGGCCCGGCCGAGATGGATATCGCCGTCGGCCAGCGCAAGCTGGCCTCCAACTCGGCCGTGCGTGACGAGGGCGGCGCCATCTTGTTTCAAGGGAGCCTGCTTCTGGCCGGCGAGGGTGGCCGAATCGCCGAGGGGCTGCTGTTCGACTGGCCCGGTCAGCGCACAGCCCTAGTGGTCAGACTAGGCTACCGGGCCACCAGCCTGGAAAAAGCCACTGGCCGCCCCATTGCCTGGGAAGAGTGCGTGCGGGCGCTGGCGCATGGCCTGGCGGCCGCGCTGGAGGTGGAGTGGCAGACCGATGCGCCCTCACGGGCCGAAACGGCCCTGGCGCAGCAGTTAACGGCCGGCAAATACGCCAACCTGGAGTGGCTTAAGTTGCGCTAGTGCGCCGGCAGCGGCGTGACCGGCGCAGTCGGCGGCGGGGTGCCAAAACCCTTGGGAATGGTCGGCACGGCCGGTGTCAGCGGCGGCGGCGCGCTTTCGGTGAAAATCACGTCACTGAAGCCCAACTCGCCTAAAAACATGCGCATGAAGCTCTCGGCTTCCGCGTCAGCTCGCTCCAGGATGCCGCTTTCCAGGGCTGCCTCAAGGATGCGCCGCTCTGCCTCCTGGCGCACCATCGTCTCTAGTTGGGGATCGCTCTGGGCGAAAATGCCTTCGTCGCGGTCAGCCACGTGGGAGCGCTCGTTGTCCAGCCGCGTCACCAGGACTTCGGCCGGCGGCAAATGTATCATGATCGTGTCCTGATCCACAACTTGCAAGTCGTTCGGCCCCAATTTCGCCAGATCTACGCCAGCGATTACTTCACCATAGGCTACAAACAGCAAGCTCTCGCCGAAAGCGCCAAAGAGGAAATCCTGGTTGCGCTCGATCTCAATCACGTCCTGAAAGCTGTATGAGGCGGTTTCCAACCGGGCTAGGCTCTTGACCTCTTGCAGCACGACCACGGGGTTGGGCACGACCACCGGAGTGGCTTCGCGCATGAGGCGCTGGAAAAGCGCCCCGACCGGATCGGAAACAGCTCGCACGCCGCGATAACTGCTGTAAGCGGCCAGGCCGATAAAACCGGCCGCCAGGCAGCCGATTAACAGCAGCAAGATCAAGAGCCCTGAGGCGGCCGTCCGCGCCGGTCGGGCCGTTTGCGCTTTTTCGTTCATTCCCATCTGCCTTACAGCGGCCGCCATAGAGCGCGCCGCACTCGATCATCATGCCAGCCTACTATTATAGAAACGTTTGAGGCGCGGCCCGGTTTCGTCCGCCTCATCTGGCCTTCAGCAATGGCCCGCCGGCCGGCGCTTGCGGAGTTGGGCCGCGGGCGGCACAATTCGGCCGTGCATGTGGCAAGCTGCGTCGTCACGCTGCACCTGTACGGTGTTCACTCCCTCAAAGACAAACGCCGGGTGGTTAAGTCACTCCTGGCCCGCCTGCCGCGCCGCTTTAACGTGGCTGTGGCCGAGGTTAACGCCGGCGACAGTTGGTCGCAGGCGGTTCTGGGCCTGGTGACTGTCGGCCGTGAAGCAGCCCCGCTGCACGCCACCTTAGAGAAGGCTGTTGCCTGGATTGAGAGCGATCACACCGGCGCGGCCGTCGAGCGTTACTCTATCGAGCAGCTATGAGCCTGCCGTTCCTCTTCTCGAGTGGCTCGCTCTGGTCGTACGCCGTGGAGCGTTGCTTCGCCCTGGCGGCCGCGGCTGGCTTCGACGGCCTCGAGCTGATGGTTGACATGCGCTGGGAGACGCGCCAGCCAAGCAGCATCAAGGCGCTCATGGATCGCTATCAATTGCCGGTGCGCGCCGTCCACAGCCCGTTTATGCCCAGCGTTCCGGGCTGGCCCCACGATCAGCCGGGGCGCATCCTGAAATCCATCGTTCTGGCGGATGCGATTGGGGCGGAGGTCGTGGTCCACCACCTGCCGGCCCGCATAGGCATCTGGTGGGTTAGCGCGCCCGGCCGCATGTTCCCCGTGCCCGGCCTGACTAACCCGGACCACGTCTACAAGCGCTGGCTCGAAACCGAGTACAGCGGCGTCCAGGCGGGCACGTCCGTGCAGCTGTGCATCGAGAATCTGCCTGCCTTCCAGCGCTTCGGCCGGCGCTGGAATTACGCCCATTGGAATACGCCCAAGGCCTTGGCCCGCTTCCCAAACGTGACGCTCGACACGACCCACCTGGGAACCTGGGGCCTGGAGCCGGCCGATGTCTATCCGGCGCTCAATGAGCAGGTCAAACATGTCCACCTGAGCAACTACGACGGCCGCGAGCACCTGCGGCCGGAGGCCGGCCGGCTGGCACTGGATAGCTTTCTGGCCCAACTGGCGGCCGAGGAGTACTCCGGCGCCGTCAGCCTGGAATTACAGCCAGAGGCGCTGGACGCAGGCCAGCCGGACGATCATGTTCGGCAGCTCATGGAAGGCAGCCTGGCCTTTTGCCGCCGCGCGGCCGGCGGGCCAAGTTAGGCGCGGTCGAGGACAAAATGCGGGTCTGCGTGCGCGTGCCGGCCAGCAGCGCCAATTTGGGGCCGGGCTTCGACTGCCTGGCGCTGGCGCTTGATCTCCACAATCAGTTCAGCCTTGCCCTCACTGAGGGAGGCCTGCACATCAGCGTCCAGGGCGAAGGCAGTGGCCGCCTGCCGGCCAACGCCAGTAACCTGGTGGCGCTGGCGGCTGAACGGCTGTTCGCTCACCTGGGTCGCCGGCCGGCCGGCCTGGATATCGCCATAGTCAACCAGGTTCCGGTTGGCGGCGGCCTGGGCAGCAGCGCCACCGCCGTGCTGGGCGGACTTATGGGCGCCAACGCCCTGCTGGGCGGCCCCCTGAGTTCAGCCGAGTTGTTGGCCCTGGCCGTTGAATTGGAGGGCCACCCGGACAACGTCGCCGCGGCCCTGCACGGCGGCCTGACGCTGGCGGTGCTGGAGGCGGCCGGCCCACTGGTGGAGAGCATCCCGGTGCCGGCCATGCGCGTCGCCGTGGTCGTGCCGGATTTCGAGTTGCCGACGGCCGGCTCGCGGGCCGCGCTGCCGGCCGAGGCGCCGGTGGCGGATGCCGTCTTCAATCTCGGCCGGCTCGGGCTCTTATTGCGCGCCTTTCAAGCTGGTGACTACGCTTTGCTGGCCGCCGGCATGCAAGACCGGCTGCACCAACCCAGACGCGTGCTGCTGGTGCCGGGCTTGGAGGCCGCCTTGGCGGCCGGCCGGCAGGCCGGAGCCGCGGCGACTGCGATTAGCGGGGCCGGACCGGCCGCAATCGCTTTTGGGCCAAATGAGCGTCTGCCGGCCGCAGCCGAGGCGATGGCGGCCGCCTTTGAAGCCGCCGGCGTTGGCTGTCGTCATTGGCTCTTAAGGGTGGCTCACCAGGGAGCCAAGTTGAGGCTTTGTTAGCCCGGCCGGTCCAACTTTGTTACACTCAAAATACACTATGGCCCTGCACCCACAGGCCCCCTTGACGTCTGGGCCGGCCGCGGCCGCGGCCGGCAATCACGCTTCAACGAAGGAAGGTTTAATGGAGAAAGAGACCCTATTGAGCTGGTACGGCCAGATGGCCCTCATCCGCCGCCTGGAACAGAAGGCGGCCGAGCTGTACCAGCAGGGCAAGATCGGCGGCTTCCTGCACCTGTACATTGGCCAGGAGGCCGTCGCCGTCGGCTCGATTGCCGCTCGTCAGGAAGGCGACCACGTTATTACGGCCTACCGGGACCACGGCCACGCAGTGGCGGTGGGTATAGACGTCAAGGCGATTATGGCCGAGCTCATGGGCAAGTCCACTGGCGTCAGCAAGGGCAAGGGTGGCTCGATGCACATGGCCGACGTCGAGCGCAATTTTTGGGGCGGCTACGCTGTCGTCGGCGCTCACCTGACCCTGGCGACGGGAATCGCCCTGGCCGAACAGTATCGGGAAAGCGAAAACGCCGTCCTGTGCTATTTCGGCGACGGGGCCACCAACATCGGCTATTTTCACGAGTCGCTAAACTTGGCCGGGGTATGGCAGTTGCCGCTGGTCTGGATCGCCGAGAACAATGAGTACGGCATGGGCACGAGCATTGGCCGGGCTTCGGCCGTGCCGCGCATGATTGACAAGGCCTGCGCCTACGGCATGCAAGGGAAGCAGGTGGACGGCATGAGCGTCATCGAGGTCTACGAAGCGACCAAGGGGGCGCTCGAAGCGGTGCGCGCAGGCAAAGGCCCTCAGTTCCTGGAGATGCTCACCTACCGCTACGAGGGCCATAGCATGGGCGACCCGCTGCGCTATCGAACCAAAGAGGAGGTTGAAAAGTGGCGCAAGGACGACCCGCTGGGCATCTTGGAGCGTCATTTGTTGGAAAACGATCTGGCCGATAAGGAACAATTGGACGCCCTGGACAAGGAGGCCGAACAGGAGATCGAAGCGGCCGTCCAGTTTGGCGAGGAGTCGCCGCTGCCGGAGCCGGCCGAGTTATTCACCGACATCTACGCGGAGGCCGAGGCTTAAAATGGCGCGGATCACCATGAGACAGGCGATCACGGACGCCTTGCGCGAAGAGATGCAGCGCGATGAGCGCGTCTTTATAATGGGCGAAGAGGTCGGCATTTGGGGCGGCACTTACGCCGTCACCCGCGGCTTTTACGACGAATTTGGCGAGCGCCGGGTGCGGGACATGCCCATTTCGGAGATGGCTATCGGCGGCGCGGCCGTCGGGGCGGCCATGAACGGCCTGCGGCCGGTGGCCGAGTTTATGACAATTAACTTCGCCTTCCTGGCGCTGGATGCGATCGTCAACCACGCCGCCAAAGTGCGCTACATGTTTGGCGGACAAATCGGGGTGCCGCTGGTATTTCGGGCGCCGGGCGGCGGCGGCCGGCAACTGGGCGCTAGCCACAGTCATACGCCTGACGTGATCTTTGCCCATTTTCCCGGCCTCAAGGTTGTTTCCCCGGCCACGCCGTATGACGCTAAGGGGCTGTTAAAAGCGGCTATCCGCTCCGACGACCCGGTCCTCTTTATTGAACACGCCACCCTCTACCAGGTGCGCGGCGAAGTGCCGGAGGGCGAAGATTACACCGTGCCCATCGGCATCTCTGAAATCAAGCGCCCCGGTTCGGACGTGACGCTGGTAGGTTACGCCCAAGGCTTGCAGGTCGCCCTGGAGGCAGCCGAGGCGCTTGCCCAGGACGGCGTCGAGGCTGAGGTGGTGGACTTGCGCAGCCTGCGGCCGCTCGACATGGGCCCGGTCTTTGAGTCATTCAAGAAGACTTTCAAAGCCGTCATCGTCGAGGAAGGACACCGCTCCTACGGCGTGGGGGCGGAGATCACCGCCCGGCTACAAGAGGAGTGCTTTGACTACCTGGATGCGCCCATTAAGCGGGTGGCCCAGAAGGAAGCCCCGCTGCCCTATTCGCGTGACTTGGAACAGTCAGCCCTGATCAACCGCGACCAGGTCGTCGCGGCCGTGAAGGAGATCATCTGATGGCTGAATACGTCGTCATGCCCAAACTTGGCTTCGACATGCGCGAGGGGGTCCTCGTTGACTGGCTCAAGAAAGTAGGCGACGAGGTCAGCAAGGGGGACATTCTGGCCGAGATCGAATCGGACAAGGCCACGCTGGAGCTTGAGTCGCAGGTCAGCGGCACGCTGCTCAAGACCCTGGCCAACCCCGGCGACGTCGTGCCGGTGGGCGGCCAATTGGCGGTCGTCGGCCAGCAAGGCGAGGATGTTTCGGCGCTGGCTGGCGACGGCCAGGCTCCGGCCGAAGAAAAGCCGGCCGAGAAGAAACCGGAAGAACCGGCCGAGAAGATGGCGGAAGCGCCAAGCAACCGGGCCCAGCAGGAGCAACGGGCCGGCCAAGCGCCGCCCAAAGAAGCGCCGCTGGCGCAGGACGGGGATCAGCCGGCCGAGGCCAGCAAGGCGCCGGCCGCAGCGAAGGGCGCGCCGGCCGATGGCGTGGCCGGGGCCGAGGAATTGCCCGGCGGGGTAAAGGCCACTCCGGTCGCCCGTCGCCTGGCGGCCGAACAGGGCGTGGACCTGGGC
>JBOGUG010000171.1:0-8609 GCA_050696115.1 Promineifilaceae bacterium (SeqCode)
GCGCACCACTTCGGCCAGGCGCCGATCCTCGCGGAAGCCAACGACCACGCTGCTGATGACGCCCGGCGACAGGCGCAGCGGCCGGGCGAAGCCCAGGCACAGGAAGCGCGGCCCATCACCCACGAAGCGCGAGAACTGGACGCCAACCAGCGGCCGTTCCCAGTCGGCCTGGTCGCCGGCGGCCGTCAGCAGGCGGGTGGAGAGCCAGCGGCGGCAGAAATGCTCGCTGGCGGCCAGCCCGGCCGGGATGGGCAGCCGGTTCATGTTGAGCCGCTTGACCACCTGGTAGCCCTGCCGGCCGGCCTGCAGACGCAGGAAATGGAGCTGGAGGCCAAAGAATTCGGGGATCAGCTCGCTGAAGCGGTAGAGCAGCATCTCCGGCGTCACGCCGAAGGCGGCCAGGAGGGCCGGCAGCAGCCCCGGCCGCCAGCGCTCCTGGCTGAACAGCCCTTCGATGCCCGGCAGCAGGGCCGGCCGGGGCATGAGCAGCGCGCCGCCAAAATACGAAGCCTTGAAATCGTTGAGTACCTGCTGGAAGGAGTCCACCCGGTCGGGGGTCGAGGTGTAGGAACGCTCTTGCAGGCCCAACGCCTGGTAGCCCATCTCGCGCAGCAGCAGGAAGCTGAGCTGGCGCGGCAGCAGGCGGCTGTTCAGGTAGAGGCGCGGCCGGCGACCGGGCGCCATCACCGAGCGGTAGCCGCTCAGGGTCGGCTCGGCCGCCAGCGTCTCATCGTCCAAGGTGTAGCCGAAGCGCTCGCGGACAAGGGCGCGTAGTTGGGCCAAGTTCAGCGGCCGCTCGGCCGCCAGGCCGTGCTCCTGGGCGAAGGCTTCGGCGGCCGCCTCGATTTCGGGGAAATAGTTGGCGTGCAATTCCTGATAGGAGCGCAACATAGCGCGCAGGAAATGCTCTTCCTTTAGATCGTACTGCTGGCCGATCTCCAGTATGGCATGCAGCAGGGCGCTGGCCTGATCCGGGGCCTGGGTCAGCAGCTCGATCACCTGAGCCGGGTCGAGGCCGAATTCGGCGAAGGGGAACTCGCGCAGCAGCGGCGAGTCCAGGGCATTCTCCAGGTAGGCCAGCGAGGGGGCCAGGCGGATAGAGACCAGGGCGTCGTAAGGCACGCCCAGAGCCTGGGCAATGGCCATGATCTTGGCCGCCCGCGGGTGCTTGCGCCCCTTTTCGATCTCGGTCAGGTAGGAGGGAGACAGGCCGGCGGCCGCGGCCAGCTCGACCAGCGACAGCCCGGCCGCCTGGCGCGCCTGGCGCAGCTTCATGCCGAAGACGATGTTGACCCGCTCGGCGCTCATGGCCCTATTTTAGCGAATTTTCGCTGTTAGAGATAGCCGGCCGGATGCGAATCCGTGTTTGTAGGGGGCAACCCCCGTGGTTGCCCGATCGTGAGGGCGGCCGCGGGGGCTGATGTATGTGGCCGGCCTGGGGGCCGAGGTAAGAAGGCGGCCACAGGGGCCTTCCCTACTTGACGCCGGCCGGCGATCTGTGTTATCCTGTTAGCGAATATTCGCTAAGAGCGATAATAGCCTTCAAGGGTCGCTGTGCGTCGCGCTCGCACAGCCGCAGCCAACGGAGGAGCGATGCTTCCAGATGGGGTGGAGTTGCTGGCCCCCGTACCGGCCGATTACAAACGCATATTGTCCGACGAGGCGCTGGCCTTCGTGGCCCGCCTCCAGCGCGCGTTCGGCCCCCGCCGCCAACAACTGCTGATCGCCCGCGCCATTCGCCAGTTCAGCCTGAACGCCGGCGAGCGGCCGGACTTCACCCCCCAGACGGCCGCGGTCCGCCAGGCTGAGTGGCAGGTGGCGCCCACGCCGGCCGACCTCCAGCGCCGCTGGGTCGAGATCACCGGCCCCACCGAGCGCAAGATGATGATCAACGCCCTCAATTCGGGCGCCGACGTTTTCATGGCCGATTTCGAGGACGCCAACTCGCCCACCTGGGCCAACATGGTCGAGGGCCAGATCAACCTGTCGGACGCGGTGCAGCGAACCATTGCGTTCACCAGCCCGGAGGGCAAGGAATACGCCCTGGGCGAAAAAACGGCTACCCTGCTGGTGAGGCCGCGCGGCTGGCACCTGCTTGAAAAGCACATGCGGGTGGACGGCCGGCCCGTTTCGGCTTCGCTCTTCGATTTCGGCCTCTATTTCTTCCATAACGTGAGCGACCTGACCGCCAGGGGCACTGCCCCCTATTTCTACCTGGCCAAGCTGGAGAGCCACCGCGAAGCCCGGCTGTGGAACGACGCCTTCCTGCTGGCCCAGGAGTTGCTGGCGCTGCCGCCCGGCACGGTCCGGGCCACCGTGCTCATCGAGACCATCCTGGCGGCCTTTGAGATGGAGGAGATCCTTTACGAGTTGCGCGAGCACGCCGCCGGGCTGAACGCCGGCCGCTGGGACTACATCTTTTCGATCATCAAGAAGTTTCGCGACCGGCCGGGCTTCAGCCTGCCCGACCGGGCCCAGGTGACCATGACGGCGCCCTTCATGCGGGCCTACACTGACCTGCTGGTGCAGGCCTGCCACAAGCGCGGCGCCCACGCCATCGGCGGCATGGCCGCCTACATCCCCAGCCGCAAGGACCCGGCCGTCAACGAGACGGCGCTGGCCAAGGTGCGCGAGGACAAAGAACGCGAGTCGGCCGCCGGCTTTGACGGCACCTGGGTGGCCCACCCCGACCTGGTGCCCCTGGCCCGCGAGGTGTTCGCCGCCGCCCTGGGCGACCGGCCGCACCAGAAAGAGCGGCTGCGGCCCGACGTCCGGCCGGCGGCCGGCCCCTTGCAGGCTTTCGAGTTGCCCGGCGGCCGCATCACCGAGGCCGGCGTGCGCACCAACCTCAACGTGGCCTTGCTCTACCTGGAGTCCTGGCTGCGCGGCGTGGGCGCGGTCGCCCTGTACAACCTGATGGAAGACACGGCCACGGCCGAGATCTCGCGCGCCCAACTGTGGCAGTGGATCCACCGGCCCGACGGCGGGCTGGACGACGGCCGGCCGGTCAGCCTGGAACTGTGTCGCGGCTGGCTGGCCGAGGAGATGGAGAAGGTCGCCGGCCTGATGGGCCAGGAGGAGTTCCGCGCCGGGCGCTTTACGGCCGCGGCCGAATTGCTGGACCGGCTCATGGCGGCCGATGAACTTATCGAGTTCCTCACCCTCCCCGCCTATTCGCTTCTATTGGAGGCTGAGGAGCAAACCCTTTCAAGCAACCAGGAGAATCCCCATGATTGACCAACTGGCAAGCATTGAGTTGGACCGGCAGTGGGTGCGGGAAGCGCGCTGGCAGGGGGTCGAGCGGCCCTACCCGGCCGCTGAGGTCGTCCGCCTGCGCGGTTCCATCCCGGTCGAGCACACCCTGGCCCGGCTGGGAGCCGAGCGCCTGTGGGACCTCATGGCCCGGCAGCCCTTCGTGCGCGCCCTGGGCGCCCTGAGCGGCAACCAGGCGGTGCAGATGGTGCAGGCCGGCCTGCAGGCCATTTACCTCAGCGGCTGGCAGGTGGCGGCCGACGCCAACAACGCCGGCCAGACCTACCCCGACCAGAGCCTCTACCCGGCGGACAGCGCCCCCAACCTGGTGCGGCGCATAAACAACGCCCTGCTGCGCGCCGACCAGATCGCCCACATGCAGGGCCGGCATGATATCTACTGGCTGGCGCCCATCCTGGCCGACGCCGAGTCCGGCTTCGGCGGGCCGCTCAACACCTTTGAGCTGATGAAGGGCATGATCGAGGCCGGCGCGGCCGCCGTCCACCTGGAGGATCAGCTCTCGTCGGCCAAGAAGTGCGGCCACATGGGCGGCAAGGTGCTGGTGCCGGCCTCCGAGTTCATCCGCAAACTGGTGGCTGCCCGGCTGGCGGCCGACGTGCTGGGCGTGCCCACCATCCTGGTGGCCCGCACCGACGCCGACTCGGCCCAATACATCCGCAGCGACATAGACGCGTTAGACCAGCCCTTCCTGACCGGCGAGCGCAGCCTGGAGGGCTACTACCAGGTCAGCGGCGGGGTCGAATATGCGGTCGCCCGCAGCCTGGCCTACGCCCCCTACGCCGACATGCTGTGGTGCGAGACGTCTACGCCCGACCTGGGCGAGGCGCGCGAGTTCGCCCAGGCCATTCACGCGGAGTACCCCGGCAAGCCGCTGGCCTACAACTGCTCGCCGTCGTTCAACTGGCGCCGCCACCTGGACGAAGCCAGCATCGGCCGCTTCCAGGAGGAGCTGGGCGAGCTGGGCTATAAATTCCTTTTCGTCACCCTGGCCGGCTTCCACGCTCTCAATACGAGCATGTACGAGTTGGCCCACGCCTACCGCGACGAGGGCATGGCCGCCTATTCGCGGCTGCAGGAGCAGGAGTTTGCCCTGGAGCGCGAGAACGGCTATGCGGCCGTCAAGCACCAGAGTTTTGTCGGCGCGGGCTACTTCGACGCGGTCCAGATGGCGGTCAGCGGCGGGCTGGCCTCCACGGCCGCACTTAAAGGCTCAACCGAAGAGGCCCAGTTTATGACCGCCTAGGGGAGGACCGTGCCGGAGCGCAAATGCCTCCGCCAGGCTTAGGCCCTCAAGTGGCCGTCGCCGACGGCGACCCACTTGTAGGTGGTCAGCGCCTCAGGCCCCAGCGGCCCGCGGGCGTGCAGCTTGGCGTTGCTGACGGCCGCCTCGGCCCCCAGCCCAAATTCCTGGCCGTCGGTGAAGCGCGTGCTGGCGTTGACGTAGACCACGGCCGAGTTCACCTCGGCCACAAAGTGGTTGGCCCGCTCCAGGCTGTTCGTCAGGATGCCGTCTGAGTGGCCGGTGCTGTGGCGCCGGATGTGCTCGATGGCCTCCTCCAGGCTAGCGACCAGCTTGACGCCCAGCACCAGCGAGCGCCACTCCTGATCGAAGTCGTCCGGCCCGGCCGGGGCCGCATCCGTCCAGCGGTAGGCCTGCTCGACGATGTCCAGCGCCTCCGGGTCGGCCCGAAACTCGACGCCCCATTCGGCCAGGCGGGCCGCCAGCGTGGACAAAAAGTGGTGGGCTACACCCTGGTGCACCAGCAAGGTGTTAAGCGCATTGGCGGCGTCCGGCCGCTGCACCTTGGCATTCTCAACGATGGCGCCGGCGCGCTCCAAATCGGCCGTCTCGTCCACGTAAAGGTGGCATATGGCCCGGCCGGCGCCGATGACCGGCATACGGCTCTGCTCCTGGCACTGGCGCTGCAGTTCGGCCCCGCCGCGCGCGATGATCAGGTCTATGTACTCATCCAGCCGCAGCAACTGAGTCAGCAAAGCCGGCTCCGCCCCGTCCAGGTATTGCACGGCCGCCGGCGGGAAGCCAACCGTCTCCAAGGCTGCCAGCACGGAATTCATCAGCGCCAGGTTGGTGCGCTGCGACTCGCCGCTGCCGCGTAAAATGGCGGCGTTGCCCGTCTTCAGGCACAGGCAGGCCACGTCCAAGATGGTCTCCGGCCGCTCTTCGTAGATCGCTCCGATCACGCCGATGGGGATGCGGCGCCGGCTGAGCCGCAGGCCGTTGGGCAGCAGCCGGCCCTCCAGCTCGGCTCCGACCGGGTCGGGCAGGCCAGCCAGGCGGCGGGCGTCGGCTGCCAGCGCCGCCACTCGGTCGGCGTTGAGCGTGATCCGGCCGATGGCCGCGTTGCTCAGCCCCTGAATGCGGCCGTCGTTCACGTCCTGGCTGTTTTGGCCCAGAAT
The DNA here is from genome assembly GCA_050696115.1 of Promineifilaceae bacterium (SeqCode). Classification (GTDB taxonomy): domain Bacteria; phylum Chloroflexota; class Anaerolineae; order Promineifilales; family Promineifilaceae; genus UBA11865. The sequence continues at coordinate 5,692 of JBOGUG010000171.1, forward strand.
AGCGGCCGTTTGGGCCTCCAGCTCGCCGGCAATGGCCAGCAGGGCTTCGTCTTTGCGCTGGCTGGGCCAGCCGGCCAACTGGCGGGCGGCCGCCCGCGCCGCCAGGCCCACCGAAATCAGGTCGCTCATGGTTGGTCAGGCTCCTTCAAAGCAGGCTCAAAGGCTGAACCACGATTATCCACGTTCTCGCGCCCCAGGATAGCGTCCCGGCCGCGCGGCCGTCAATGGCGTCTTTGTCCAGGGCCGGCCGGACAACCTGCCGCGGGTCTCGTATCTGCTTGTCCAGACTGCTCCGCGCCCGGCCGTGTCCGCAGTTGACTTCCAGACGGTAACTCAGGCAATCCCCTAATCCCCAAATCCCGGCCTCCGGCCTGGCGCTCGCGTATAATGGCGGCATGACCAACGACTTCAGCCACATCGGCCGGCCGGCGCGCCTGGTTGACGGCCGGGCCAAGGTCACCGGCGCCAGCCGCTACGTGGCCGACATCCGCCTGCCGGGCGCGCTGCACGCCCGGCCGGTGCTCAGCCCGCACGCCCACGCCACCATCGAGGCGATAGACCCTTCGGCCGCGCTGGCCACGCCCGGCGTGGTTTCCGTCCTGACGGCCGCCGACCTGCCCGCCATCCCACCCAAGGATCGCCACTGCCTGCTGCTGGCCCGCGGCCGGGTCATCTTTGCCGGCCAACCGGTGGCCCTGGTCCTGGCCGAGAGCGAAGCGGCCGCCGCCGACGCGGCCGAGCGGGTCAGCGTGACCTACCGGCCGCGGCCGGCGGCCACCACCCTGGATCAAGCCCTGGCGGCCGGCGCGCCGCTTGTCTGGCCGGCCGGGCAGCCGGGCGACAGCGGCGAGGCGGGCGCCCACGGCGCTGACCTGGGCAGCGGCGACGCGCCCCAGGCCGAACGCAGCAACGTCCACTCCCGCCGCCACTATGAGCGCGGCGATGTTCAGGCCGGCTTTGCGGCTGCGGCCGTGGTGGTCGAGCGCACCTTTACCACCTCCAGGCTGCACCAGGGCTACCTGGAGCCTCAGGCCTGCCTGGTCCAGCCCGACCCCTTGACCGGCGGCGCCACGGTCTGGACGAGCACCCAGGCCCCGTTTTGGGCCCGCGAGGAAGTAGCGGCCGTGTTGGAGGCGCCCGAATCGGAGGTGCGGGTTGTGCCGGCGCCGGTCGGCGGTGGCTTCGGCGGCAAGTTCGTGCTGTATGAGCCGCTGCTGGCCCTGGCAGCGCGCCACCTGGGCCGGCCGGTACGCCTGGCCCTCAGCCGGCTGGAAGAGATGTTGGCCGCCAACCCGGCGCCTTCGGCCAGGCTGTGGCTCAAAGTGGGCGCCGGCCGCGACGGCCGGCTGACGGCCATCCAGGCCGATGTCGTCTTTGAGTCGGGCTGCTATCCCAGCTTTAACGCCATTTCGGCCCTGTTGGTGGGCAGCATCTACCAGGTGCCCAATTTAGACATTCAATACACCGAAGTCCTGACCTTCAGGGCCTCGGCCAGCGCCTACCGGGCGCCGGGCGCGCCCCAGGCGGCCTTCGCCCTGGAGAGCGTGATGGACGAACTGGCCGGCCGGCTGGAGTTGGACCCGATCGAGCTCCGCCTGAGGAACGCCTCCAACTCCGATGATCCGATGGCCAACGGCCGCAGCTGGGGCTCTATTGGCATGCGCCAGGTTTTGGAAGCCCTGCGCGACCATCCCGCCTGGCAGGGGCGCGCCCAGGCCCGCGCTGCCGGCCGGGGCGTCGGTGTGGCGATCGGCGGCTGGCCGGGCGGCATGGAGCCGGCCGCGGCCACTTGCACCCTCAACCGCGACGGCCGGCTCCAACTCCACATCGGCTCGGTGGACCTGACCGGCACGGCGACCGGCCTGGCTCTGCTGGCGGCCGAGGCCTTTGGCCTCAGCCCGGACAAGGTGCAGGTGGTCAACGGCGACACGGCCAGCGCGCCTTACGCCGGCGCCGCCGGTGGCAGCAAGACGACCTACACCGTCGGCCCGGCCGTCATCCAGGCAGCCCAGGAGGCCCGCGCCCAGACGTTGCGCATCGCGGCCGACGAGTTCGAGGCCGACCCGGCCGATCTGGAGATCGTGGACGGCCAGGTGCGGGTGCGCGGCGTCCCCGGCCGGGCCATCACTCTGGCCGCGCTGGCGGCCAAGACGATGGATTACAGCAGCCGGTATGCGCCTGTGCTGGGCCACGGCCGCCACGCCAACCCGACCGCTTCGCCCGCCTTTTGCGCCCAACTGGCCGAGGTGGAGGTGGACGCTGAGACCGGCCAAGTGCAGCCGGTGCGCCTGGTGCTGGTGCAGGACGTCGGCCGGGCGATCAACCCGGCCGCCATCGAGGGCCAGATGCGGGGCGGGGCAGTGCAGGGGCTGGGCTGGGCCCTTTACGAACGGCTGGCCTACGACGACGCCGGCCAGGTGCTAACCGGCACCTGGATGGAGTATGCCTTGCCCCACATTGATCAGGCCGCGCCGCGCATCGAGACCGTGCTGGTCGAGGTGCCGGCCGAGTTGGGCCCCTTTGGCGCCCGCGGCGTGGGCGAGCCGCCGGTCATCGCCACGGCCGCGGCCGTGGCCAACGCCATCGCCGACGCGACCGGCAAGCGGCCGGCCGACCTGCCCATCACGGCCGAATGGCTGGCCAGGGCCGATAACTAATTTCCCGGAGGTCTCAGACCTGCGGCAGGTCTGGTTGACGGCCGACCCGACTTCCGCCTGCGCCAAGTTGCGTCAAGCCATGAGGTGCAACATGAACATCCGCCCCCTGCTCCTCCTGGCCGGGCTGCTGGCTGCCTGCGCCCCGGCCGAGACGCCCACGCCGGCCGCCAGCCAACCGGCCACGCCCGCCCAACTGACGCCGGCCGCCAGCCCAACCGGGCGCCGGCCGACGCTGCCCGTCTCGCCGACAGCGCCCGAAAC
>JBOGUG010000172.1:0-1036 GCA_050696115.1 Promineifilaceae bacterium (SeqCode)
TAGTTGGGGCGTCGCCGCGGCCGCCGGCCGGCGGCCTAACTTCACCAGCAGCACGCTGCCCAACGCGAGCGCAGGCCGCTCACGGCCGCAGGATGGCCGGCAAGTAGCCTCGGAAAAGCTCGGAGACCACGATGTTGTCCGGCCGCAGCAGCGTGTCCACGCCGCCTGGCCCCTCAACCCTCAGAGAGGCGGAATAGATTCCGACATCGGGGTAGACGCGGCTGGGGTCGGCGCACACGCTGCTCGTGTTCCCATCGCCGAAATCCCAGAGACAACTTTCGTAATCGCCGGCCAAGTGCCCGCGGCCACGCCCGCTCACCATGTCCAGAACGCGGCCGGCGTCTCTAAACAGTGGGTGTTGTCAGGCTGCTTGAAGATCTCGTAGAACGTGGCGATATCCAGGTCGGTCACCTCTGCCAGCGGCCGAGACTGCTCCGGGCTGCTTAGCCAGAGCGGATGATACTCAGCCGCTTCCAAATAGGTCAGGGACAGCTCGGGGGACCAGAGCCACAGTAGAGGCCGTTCCTCCGTGAGATGAAAGCAGCCCTGGAGCGGATCCGTCGGCCGGCGCGGATTCTCGTAATACTTAACCACGAAGCCTTCGTGTCCGTAATACAAATCTAAATAGAATGGTTGGGTCACCGCGGGTGAATCTGCGGCGGCGTACAGCCATATCTCAGACGGCGGGCCGTACGCAGACAGGACCGCGGGAATTGAGTAATCTGTTTTATTGGATGCCGCAACCTTCATCGAGACGATCAGGCCACTCTCACCGTCTACCACATATTCCTGTTCAATGGCATAGCCCTTGACGGTCACTTCGAGGCCGATGAAATGCACGAGGTAAATGAGAGGGTCCACATGGCGCAGAATCCCTGACGCAAACGTCGCCAGATACGGGCCCGCGGTCGCCCAGCTCGTCTGGCCAGGCGTGAAGCCCCACCAACAGGGCAGCCGGCAGCCGCCGTTCGTTTGCAGCAATTCGGTCACCAGCGCGTGGGCGGCCTCCGGCGCGAGCGTGGGGAAGGGTGTCAGG
>JBOGUG010000173.1:0-13936 GCA_050696115.1 Promineifilaceae bacterium (SeqCode)
GGCCGCGTCATCCACCGCCTGACCCAGGTGGCCCGGCGCGTGGCTGCCGGCGACCTGGACGCCCGGCTCTACCTGAGCGCGGCCGGCGAAGTGGGCGAGCTGGCCCAGGCCTTCAACCACATGGCCGACCGGCTGCGCGCGCAGGTGGGCAGCCTGGATGACCAGCGCCAGCGCCTGGAGGCGGTGTTGGAAAACATGGCCGACGGGGTGCTGATCACCGACGAGTACGGCCAGGTGAGCCTCATCAACCCCGCCGCCGAGCGCCTGCTCGGCCTGGAGGAGGGCGCGGCCGCCGGCCGCTCCTTCGCCCAGGTGGCCCGCCACCACCAGCTAATCGCCCTCTGGCAGCGCGCCTGTGCCGGCCCGGCCGGCGAACAGACGGCCGCCGTCGAGCTGGAGCGCCGGGGCGCCTTCGTGCAGATGATCGTCACCCCGCTGGCCGCGGCCGAGCCGCGCGCCTGCCTGATCATCCTGCAAGACCTGACCCGCGTCCGGCGGCTGGAAAGCATGCGGCGCGATTTCATCAGCAACATCTCCCACGAGCTGCGCACACCGCTGGCTTCGCTCAAGGCGCTGGTGGAGACCGTGCGCGACACGGCTCTGGACGACCCGCCGGCCGCCGCCCGCTTCCTGAGCCAGGCCGACCAGGAGGTAGACCACCTGGCCCAAGTCGTGGCCCAGTTGCTGGAACTGGCCCGGGTGGAGGCGGGCCAGGCGCCGCTGCAACTGCGCCCGGTGCAGCTGAAGGAGCTACTCCGGCCGGCGCTGGAACGCCTGCGGCCGCAGGCCATGCGCCAGCAACTGCGGCTGGAGGTCGCCATCCCGGCCGGATTGCCGGCCGTGCTGGCCGATCCGGCCCGCATCGAGCAGGTGGCCGGCAACCTGGTGCACAACGCCATCAAATTCACGCCGGCCGGCGGTCGGGTGCGGCTGAGCGCCGAGCTGGATGAGAAGGGCAGGGCGGCCGTGGTGGCGGTCAGCGACACCGGCGTCGGCATCCCGGCGGCCGAGCTGGGACGCATCTTCGAGCGCTTTTACAAGGCTGACCGTGCCCGCAGCGGCGGCGGCGCCGGCCTGGGGCTCGCCATCGCCCGCCATCTGGTGCAGGCGCATGGCGGCCGGATATGGGCCAAGAGCAAGGAGGGCAAGGGCAGCGTTTTCTATTTCAGCCTGCCACTGGCTGGCCAGGAGGCCGGCGAGGAGGCTGGCGACAACTGAGGCGGCGCTAAGGCGCTTTGGCGCGCGCCTGCCGGCCGACTACAATCCACGACCGGCCGCGCCGCCCCCGGCCGGCCTGCCTAGATGAACGAAGAACCAACCGGGCTGGAAGAAGAGACCGGCACCCGCCTGCCGAGGCTCCCATTGGCGGCCTTAATCGCCCTGTTGCTGGTCGCGGCCGTCGCGCTGGGCTACGCTAGCCGGCAGCCGGCCGAGGCGCCAGGGCCGACCACGGTCCCTGGCGCTCTCACCAGCCTGCCGGGCCTGCCCGACGCGACCGAAGCCCTGGGGCCGACCCAAGCGGCCGCTGAGACGGCCGCGCCGCCCGCTTCGCGTGCCGCCACGGACGAACCCCCCGCAGCGGAAAGCCCGGCCGAAACGGCCGAGCCGGCCGAGACTTTCACCCCAACCCCGCCGCCGACCTACCCGGAGGGCCCGCCCCCACCGGGAGCCCTGATCGCGGTCGCCATGGACAGCCGCGTGGGCGTGCTGCTGGATGAGATCCCGGCCGACCAGCGCGACCGGGTGGCCGAGGCGCTGCTGGAGCGGCCGGCGGCGTTCTGGCAGGCCCTGGCCGGCCGCCAGGTGACCCTGACCCAACGCCGACTCACCTTCCGCGACTTCGTCTACCAGCGGCTCAAGCTCCAACTGCCGCTGCCGCCCGAAGCGTTGTGGCGCATCGAGTTGGACGAGGACGGGCCGCGCCGGCGCATCATCCAGGGCCATGAGCTGGTGACCATCAGCTACCGCTTCAGCAGCATCCTGCTGACCGACGCGGCCTCGGCCGCCCAATCTGAGCCGGCCCTGGCCGAGGTGGGCGGCCGCTGGGACGAGCCGTTTGTCCTGCCCCTCGACCCCGATCTGCTCTACCAGCGCACCGGCATCGCCTGTCTCAACGAGGCCGGCTTCCCGCCCAACAGCTACGATTCGGAGAACGCCTGGGTGTTTTACGACCACACCTGCGAGGCCAACAGCGGCGGCCTGAGCGGCTGCCATCGCCTCATCATGCCCGAACTGTCCTGCCTGGAGGCGCTGGACGCGGCCGTCGGCTCGGTCGAAACGGCCGTCCAGTTCGAGCGCCTGGCCTGGGACGACGCCCTGGCCGACCAGGTGCGCCTGGGCGAGGTGAGCGTGGCCGACCGGCCGGATCTCAAGGTGGTCGGCTCCGAGTTGGAGAACCAGCGCGTTATTTACCGCTACTTCCCGCCCGAATCGTGCGCCATCGTCGAGGCCTGCGTGGCGGCGCCTGGCTGGCGGCGCTTGCTTCAGTTTGACGCCATGGTGCACAACGTCGGCGGCGCCCCGATGCAGGTGGGCCTGGTGGCGGCCGAGGACGAGGCCCACAACCTGTTCCAGTTTAACGCCTGCCACAACCACTTCCATTTTAATGGCTACGGCACCTTCAACTTTGGCGACGCGGCCGAAACGCTGGCCAGCAAGCAGGCCTTCTGCGTCGAAAGCACCAGCCGGCTGAGCAATAACGAGTGGTCGCCCCTGACGCACGCTTACAGCTGCCTTTTCCAGGGCGTGCAGGCCGGCTGGGTGGACGAGTATCACGCCGGCCTGGATTGTCAGTGGATTGACATCACCGACGCTGAGCTGCCGGCCGCGGCCGGCCACGTCGAGCTGGGCTTTGTCTCCAACCCCGACCAGTTCCTGTGCGAAGGGACGCCGGTCCTGGACATCTTCGGCAACCGCCGCTGGGAGCCCAGTGGCCAGACGACGGCCGACGGCCAGCCGATTGACCGGCCGATGTGCGAGTTCACGCCCGACTGGGACGCCAACAACGTGGACGCGCGCCAAATCAGCGTCCGGCCGACGGGCAGCTTTGTCACCCAGCCCTGCGCCGACGACGTTTTAGGCCCGTTGCGCAACTGCGGCTTCAGCGAAGCGCCTGAGCCGGCGCCAAGCTGCGCGCCGGGCGAGGCGGTGCGGCTGAGCTGCCAGGTCGAGGGCGACGCCCCCCGGCCGCAGGTGGTACGGGTGTGCGAATACAGCCAGGCGCTTGGCGCCGGCGTGGCCTGCGCCTTTGAGGACGCGCTGGACAACCGCATCGTCGGCCCCGAAGCGACGCTGAGCTTTACCTGCCCGGCGGCCCGCGACGGCGACGAGCCGGGCGGCCGCTACAGCCTGTACTTCGCACCGGTCTTCCCGGCCGACCCGGCCCAGGCGGTAAGCTGCACGGCCGAGTAAACGCGGCCAATTTCGGCCGGGATTGGGGATTAGTTTGGAGGCGCGGGCGCCCCAGGCGGTTGCTGCCCTGTCGGCCGAAGCTGTAGGGGCGCTCGCTCTGGAGGCTGCGGTCAGCCGAAAGGCCGCCTGGCCGGCCCTGTTAACCGGCCGTTAACCGGAGCATAGCCAGCCCTTTACCCAGCCTTGAAGGCGCGTTAATCCCAGCCCGCTAGACTCTAAATGTGAAAATTGGCACAATCAGCGCTGGCCGCCCTGGCTCAGGCCCCGGCCGCCGGCCGCAACAGCGGAGTTGGAGGAGATAAACAAATGCGCCTTACGACTTTTGCCTTGAGCCTTCTGACCGGATTGCTGGTCGCCTGCGGCCGAGGCGGCCAGCCGACCTCAGCCCCACAACCAACCGGCCTCAGCACCCAGCCGGCCACCCGGCCGGCCGAAGCCACCCCTGACTCCGGCAATGGGTCGGCCGGCGCTGAGCTGCCCCTGGTAGACCCGCTGGCGGTCGAAGGCGACATCGTCACCGCCGGCAGCTCGACTGTCTTCCCCCTCACCGAGCAGATGGCGGCTCGCTTCCGCGACGAAGGCTACGCCGGCAACATCACCATTGACAGCATCGGCACCGGCGCCGGCTTCGAGCGCTTCTGTGTGGCCGGCGAGACGGATATCGCCAACGCCAGCCGGCCGATCAAGGAAAGTGAGGTAGAATCGTGCCGCCAGATCGGCCGCGAGCCGATCGAGTTCCGCGTCGGCAGCGACGCGCTGGCGGTGGCGGTCAACCCGGACAACGATTTCGTGGATAGCCTGACGCTGGAGCAGTTGGCGCTGGCCTTTTCGACGGCCGAAAGCTGGGCTGACGTGGACCCGGCCTGGCCGGCCGAGCCGATCCTGCGCTTCAGCCCCGGCACCGACAGCGGTACCTTCGACTACTTCGTGGAGGCCGTCTTCGAGGAAGATGAGGCCCCGCTGCTCAGCGCCGCCAACTTGCAACTGAGCGAGGATGACAACGTCCTGGTCCGGGGCGTGATCGGCAGCCGGTCGGCCATCGGCTACTTTGGCTACGCTTATTATCTGGAGAATGAGGGCCAGTTGCGCCTGGTGCCCATCGAAGGCGTGGCGGCGAGCGCCGCGAGCGTGGAGGATGGCTCCTACCCGTTGGCCCGGCCGCTGTTCATCTACTCCGATGCGGGCGTGATGCAAGAAAAACCGCAGGTGGCGGCCTTCATTAATTACTACCTGACCTTTGTCAACAACGAGGTCGGCGCGGTCGGCTACTTCCCGGCCAGCGACGACGCCCTGGCCCAGGCCAGGGCTAACTGGTTGGCTGCCATGGGCGGCTAGAGGAGGCCAGCAGGTCGCGTGCAGCTTCTGATTCCATGGGAGGCAGTGTAGCCGCCTCCGGCCGCGAGCGGCCCTACCCGACCGCGGCCGAGGTCGGCGCCCAATTGGCCAAACGGCCCCGCTTCGGCGAGACGCTGATCGGGGCCTTCCTCTTCCTGTGCGGCGCCGTCTCCATCGTCACCACCCTCGGCATCATCCTGGTGCTAGGCAACGAGTCGGCCGCCTTCTTCACCGGCCTGCAATGGGACGAGACGAACCGGCTGCTGCTGGCCGAAATCGGCCCGGCCGCAACGGCCATCGAGATGGGCGCCAGCGGCAAGCAGATCGCGGCCGGCGACGTCATCCGCCTCGAGGCCGAGGTGATGACGGTCGCAGCCGTGCAGGGCCAGCGGCTGGAGGTCGCCCGTGGCCAGCGCGGCAGCCAGCCGGCCGCCCACGCCATCGGCGCGCCCATCTACCAGGCCTTTGACGTCTCAGTCGTTGACTTTCTGAGCCAGACGGAATGGCGGCCGCAACTCGGCCGCTTCGGCGTCTGGCCGTTGCTGACCGCCACCCTGGTCACCAGCGCCATTGGCATGGCGCTGGCCCTGCCGCTTGGGTTGGCCAGCGCCATCTACCTGAGCGAATACGCCAGCCAGCGGGTGCGCGGCTTTTTCAAGCCCATCCTGGAGGTGCTGGCCGGCATCCCGACCGTCATCTACGGCTACTTCGCCCTGACCTTCATGACCCCGCTGCTGCAAGCCATCTTCGGCCAGGACGTGGTGCAGGTGTATAACATGGCCTCGGCCGGGATTGTCATCGGCATTCTCATCCTGCCCCTGGTGGCCTCGATGAGTGAAGATGCCCTGCACGCCGTTCCCCGCTCGCTGCGCGAGGCGGCTCTGGGCCTGGGCGCCACCCGGCTGGAAACGTCGCTGCGAATCGTGGCCCCGGCGGCCGCTTCGGGCATCGCGGCCGCCTTCGTGGTCGCCGTCTCGCGGGCGGTGGGCGAGACGATGGTGGTGGCCATCGCCGCCGGGGCCGGGCCGGAGTTCAGCCTGAACCCCTTCCACGCCGCCGAGACGATTACCGGCCATATCGTGCGCATCAGCGGCGGCGACCTGAGCTATGACTCGATTGACTACAACAGCATCTTCGCCCTGGGGCTGCTCCTGTTCGTCATGACGCTCGGCCTCAACGTTCTCAGCCGCTGGATCGTCGGCCGCTTCCGGGAGGCCTATGAGTAGCGATCCGCTTCAGCGCCGCCAGCGCGTGGGCGCGCTCGGCCGCTGGCTGTTCCTGGCCGCCCTGATCGTGGCCATCATCACCCTGGTGGCCTTGCTGTTGACCATCGTCAACGACAGCTTTGGCCTGGTGGCCCTGCGCAACGCCCGCCAGCCGGAGGAGTTGGCTCAGCAGGCGGCCGCCCCCGGCCAAAGGCTGGCCGATCTGCCCAAGCCAACCCTGATCGCCATCCTGCAAGCCAACATCAGCCACAATCGCGGCCGCAAGCTGGAGCGCGACCAACGCTTCCTGGCCGACGCCCTGGTCTTCAACACCCCGGCCGAGTGGGAGCAGGCTTGCGCCGCGGCCGAGCCGCCGGCTGGCTGCGACGCCCCGGCCCGCAGCCAGGCCGACGTCTATAGACTGGTGCTGCAGGAGGTCGTCCAGCCGGAGGTGCTGGAGACCTGGTCGCTGGCCGAGTCGCTCTTCAACCGGCCGCAGCTAACAGCCGCCACGGCCGAGCGCTACCCGAATGCCCGCTTGGAGTTCCGCGCCTGGCTGAGCGCCGACTTCGTGACCGGCCCCCAGGCCAGCGAAGCCCAGTACGCCGGCGTGCGCACCGCCATTTTAGGCTCGCTGTGGGTCATCCTCATCACCATTAGCGTGGCCTTTCCCCTGGGAATCGGCGCGGCCATTTACCTGGAGGAGTACGCCGGCGACACGCGCCTGAACCGCATCATCCAGACCAACATTTATAACCTGGCCGGGGTGCCGTCCATCATCTACGGCATGCTGGGCCTGGCTATCTTCGTCCGCTTCATGGAGCCGCTCACCAGCGGCGCGCTCTTCAGGGCCGCGGCCGACCCGGCCACGGTGACCGGCCGCACCATCCTGTCGGCCGGGCTGACCCTGGCGCTGCTGGTGCTGCCCCTGATCATCATCAACGCCCAGGAGGCCATCCGAGCCGTGCCCGGCTCGCTGCGCCAGGCCAGCCTGGGGCTGGGCGCCACCCGCTGGCAGACCGTCTGGAGCCACGTGCTGCCCAGCGCCCTGCCCGGCATCTTGACCGGGGCCATCCTCTCCATTTCGCGGGCCATCGGCGAGACGGCGCCCCTGATTGTGGTCGGCGTGTCCACCTTTATCGCCGTGGATCCCGACGGCCCCTTCTCCAAATACACCACCCTGCCGGCCCAGATTTACCAGTGGACGGCCCGGCCGCAGGGCGAGTTCCGCCACATCGCCGCGGCCGCCAGCCTGGTGCTGCTGATCTTGCTGTTGAGCCTGAACGCCAGCGCCATTCTCATCCGCAACCGCAGCAGCCGAGCCAGAGCCTAGCCCCGAATGTCCCAGCCCGTTCTAGCCGGCGACGGCAAATACGCCATCGAGGCCCACGACCTGAATGTCTACTATGGCCCCTCCGGCGACGGCAAATACGCCATTGAGGCCCACGACCTGAATGTCTACTATGGCCCCTTTCGGGCCGTCAAGGACATTAGCCTCAAGATCCACGAGCGCCAGATCACAGCCCTGATCGGCCCTTCCGGCTGCGGCAAAAGCACCGTGCTGCGCTGCTTCAACCGCATGAACGACCTCATCCCCAGCTCGCGCGTCGAGGGCCAGGTGCTGCTGCGCGGCAAGAATATCTATGAGCCAGACGTGGACCCGGTCGAGGTGCGGCGGCGGGTCGGCATGGTCTTCCAGCGGGCGAACCCCTTCCCCAAAAGCATCTACGAGAACGTGGCCTGGGGAGCCCGTATCAACGGCCTGAAGGGCGACATGGACGCCCTGGTCGAGCAGTCGCTGCGCTCGGCCGCCCTCTGGGACGAGGTCAAGGACAAGCTCAGGCAGAGCGGCCTGTCGCTCTCCGGCGGCCAACAGCAGCGCCTGTGCATCGCCCGGGCCATCGCCATCAAGCCGGAGGTCATCTTGATGGACGAGCCGGCCTCGGCCCTCGATCCCATCGCCACCTTGCGCATCGAGGAGCTGATCCAGGAGCTGAAGCGCAATTACACGATTATCATCGTGACCCACAACATGCAGCAGTCGGCCCGGGCCTCCGATTACACCGCCTTCTTTAATATGGACGCCGACCGGGCCGGCTATTTGGTGGAGTACAGCCGCACCCAGGAGTTGTTCACCAACCCCAAGCACGAATTGACCGAGCAGTACATCACCGGCCGGTTCGGCTAGGCCGGCCGGAGGCCAGCAGCGATGCGCGCAGCCTTTGAACGTGAGTTAGGCCGCCTTTCGCCCCAAGCTGCCTGCCCAGGCTGATGGCTGAGCCGCGCCACGTCCTGATCTTGTGCACCAGCAACTCGGCCCGCAGCCAGATGGCCGAAGGGCTGGTCAACCATTTCCGCGGCCGGGAGTGGCGGGCGGCTTCGGCCGGCACCCGGCCGGCCGGCTTCGTGCACCCGCTGGCCATCCGGGTCATGGCCGAGCTGGGCATTGACATTTCAGGCCAGGCGTCTAAGGCGCTCGAGGCGCTGCCCGGCCGGCGCTGGGAACGGGTGATCACGGTCTGCGACAGCGCGGCCGAGGAGTGCCCACTGTGGCTGGGGGAGGGGCTGCGCCAGCATCTGAGCTTTCCCGATCCGGCCGCGGCCGAGGGGGACGAGGCGATCCAACTGGCCCGCTTTCGGGCCGTGCGCGACGACCTGCGCCGGCGGCTGCTGGCGGCCCTGTAGCAAAAAGGCAACCGGCCGCCGTTCTTTTCGCCCACCATTGCAGCCGGCTTGCCTGTCCCAGACAAGGGGTACCATTTACCCGCCTCCGGCCAGCGGGTACAATGTCAAACCCCGGCCCGTGCCGGCCGGGATGGGATATGGGAGAAGGTAGCCGCCGCAAACACCCTGGAGGTAGACCATGTTGACAGACGCTCCAAGCCAGCCGGCGCCGGCCGCGCCGGAGACGTTAAACCCGTTCGCCATCGCCCAGGCGCAGTTGGACGAAGCGGCCGAGATCCTGCAGCTGGAGCCGGCCATGCACGCCTTCCTGCGCCAGCCAATGCGCGAGTTCCATTTCACCCTGCCGGTGCGCATGGACAGCGGCCGGGCGCGCATCTTCCAGGGCTTCCGGGTGCAGTACAACGACGCCCGCGGCCCGGCCAAGGGCGGCCTGCGCTTCCACCCCGACGAAACGGCCGACACCGTCCGTGCCCTGGCCGCCTGGATGACCTGGAAGACGGCCGTGGTGGACATCCCCCTGGGCGGGGCCAAGGGCGGCGTCATTTGCGACCCGCGCCTGATGTCGAGCGCCGAGCTGGAGCGCCTGAGCCGGGCCTATATGCGCGCCGTCGCCCGCCATGTCGGGCTGCAGCGCGACGTGCCCGCCCCTGACGTCTACACCAACCCCCAGATCATGGCCTGGATGATGGACGAGTACCAGGCAATCGCCGGCCAGCATGAGCCGGGCGTGATCACCGGCAAGCCGCTGGCCCTGGGCGGAGCCGCCGGCCGAAACGATGCCACCGCCCGCGGCGGGGTGTACACGGTGCGCGAGGCGGCCGGCCTGCTGGGCCTGGAGCTGGCCGGCTCAACCGCCGCGGTTCAGGGCTTTGGCAACGCCGGCCAATACGCCCACAGCCTGGCGGCCGAGCTGCTGGGCCAGAAGATCGTGGCCGTGTCCGACTCGCGCGGCGGCATTTATAACCCGGCCGGGCTGGAGGCGGCCGCCGTGCTGGCCCACAAGCGGGACACCGGCTCGGTGGTCGGCTTCGCCGAGGCCGAGGCGCTCAGCAACGAGGAGTTGATCGAGTTGGACGTGGCCGTGCTCTATCCGGCCGCGCTGGAAAACGCGATCACCGGCCGGAATGCGGCCCAGGTGAAAGCCCGCATCGTCGCCGAATTGGCAAACGGCCCGACCACGCCCGACGCCGACGATATCCTGTACCAGAACGGCGTCTACGTGCTGCCTGATTTCCTGTGCAACGCCGGCGGCGTGACCGTTTCCTACTTTGAGATGGTGCAGAACGCCTACCAATTTTATTGGGATCAGGCGCTCAGCTGCCAGCGGCTAGACCACAAGATGACGACTGCCTTCCACACCGTGCACCAGATGGCGCAGGCCAAGCAGGTCAACAACCGGGTGGCGGCCTATCTGGTGGCCGTGGATCGCGTCGCTCAGGCGGTGCGCCTGCGCGGTTGGATATGATCCCACAGACGAAGTGGGTTGCCTCCCTCGGCCGGCGCGAGGGTCGCGGAGACCAAGCAGGGAACTTTTCGGGGCCTGTCTGAGTCATATTAGTTGAGGTGCTGGCTCAACAACTAGAAGTTGGCTGAGGAGGGCGACGATGGCAGGGCAATTTTCAACCGGGCCTAAAGGGCCCCGGCGGCTGCTGAGCAGCGGCCTGGCCTGGCTGGTGTTGGCGGCCGCCGTGCTGCTCATGGCGGCCACGATCGGGGCAGCGCTGCTGTTCAACCAGCTGCGCAACGGCGGCCTCGGCCGGCCGACCAGTTCGGCCGGGCTGCCCACCGTTCCCGTCGAGACGCGCGTCCCCAGCCTGGAGGCCAGCCCCGAGCAGGTGGCGGCCGGCCAAATGGTGACCCTCACCGGCCGCGGCTGGCAGCCCGGCGACCGGGTGCAGCTGGCCCTGGACGACCTGGGCGACCCGGCCCCGCCGCCGGTTTTTGGCGAGGCGGCCGTGGCGGCCGACGGCGGCTTCGTCATCAGCTTCCTCTTTCCGCGCGACGTGGCCTGGCGCAGCCGGCCGGCGGTCGGCCTGATCGCCCGCTCGACGAGCGGGGCCTACCAGGCCTCGGTCACCCTGATCCTGCTGGAGCCGACAGCCGTGCCTTCGGCCACGCCCCCTCCCAGCGCCACGCCCCCGCCGCCGCCTAGCCCAACCAGCCCGCCGCCGTCGGCTACTGCCACGCCGCCCCCGCCAACCCAGACGCCGCTCCCGCCCAGCCCGACGCCGACGCCGGTTATCCGCAACTGGCGCGGCGAATACTTCACCAACATGGGCCTGTCGGGCGCGCCGGCCGTGGTGCGCGACGATGCCCAATTGGATTTCAGTTGGGGCAGCGGGCCGCCGGCCGCTGGCGTGCCGGCCGACCGCTTTTCGGCCCGCTGGACGCGCAACCTGGAGCTGGACGCTGGCCTGTACCGCTTTACGCTCACCGTGGACGACGGCGCGCGCCTGTTCGTGGACGACCACGCGGTGCTGGATGATTGGCGCGACGGCAGCGTGCGCCAGCTGGCGGCCGAGATCTGGCTCGAAGACGGCGTCCATGCGATCCGCGTCGAATATTTCGAGAACGGCGACCAGGCCCAGCTGCACCTGGCCCTGGCCCAGCAGAGCAGCGGCTTCAGCGATTGGCGCGGCGACTATTTCGCCAACCGCGACCTGAGCGGGACGCCGGCCCTGACGCGCAACGACGCCGAGATCCACTACGACTGGGGGCTCAACAGCCCGGCCGCCGGCCTGCCGGCCGATGGCTTCTCGGTGCGCTGGAGCCGCTCGCTGGACTTCGGCCCGGCCGGCACCTTCCGCTTCTCGGCCCGCAGCGACGACGGCGTGCGCGTCTACGTGGACGGCCACCGGCTGATCAACGAATGGCACGACGACAGCGGCGGCCAAATCTACCTCTCGACTGTGGATCTGGCCGGCCGGCATACGGTCACGGTCGAATATTACGAGAACCTCGGCCAGGCCAAGGTGCAAGTCTGGTACGAGAGGACGGCGACCGCGCCGCCCAGCCCAGCCCCAAGCCCGCAGCCGACAGCCACCAGCACGCCCCAGCCGACGAACACGCCGCCGGGGCCGCTCAGCACCGCGCCAGGGCCGAAGCCGAGCGCGACGCCCACGGCCGAGCCGACGAGCACCCCAACCCCCATACCCAGCCCGACCAGCCCGCCGCCCCAGCCGCGGGTGCGCTTCAGCGAGTTGTTGTCCGTGCCGGCCGAGCGCGATTGGAACGGCGACGGCAAGATCAACAACGGCGACGAATGGATCGAGCTGCACAACGCCAGCCGCCAGCCGATCAACCTGAGCGGCTGGACGCTGGGCGCCACCGGCATCTTTGAGCGCAGCTACCGCTTCCCACGCGGCAGCGTGCTGGCGGCCGGCGACTACCTGCTGCTGTTCCGCTCCGAGACCGGCGTTGCCCTCAAGGATGGCGGCGGCCATCTCAGGCTGCGCGACGCCGAGGGCCGGCCGGTAGACCGGGTCGGCTATCCCGCCTTGAAGGCCGACGCCAGCTTCAGCCGCGACTTCCTGGGCGCGTGGACCGACGAATGGCCGCCCACGCCGGGCGAGGCCAACCGGCCGGGGCCCATCATTGTCCCCCAGTCCAGCCCGGCCGCGCCTTAGCCGGACTTTTCGTTATTGGCAGGCATCGCTCTGAAGGAACCTCCCGGAGGCGTGAAACCTCCGGGAGGTCTTTTGGCTTGGCCGGCGCTGACAAAGCTGGCGGAGGTTTGGAAGCCACCACCGGGGGTGGTAGCCTTCGGCCGATTTCGACGCGCTGGCAAGGAACTATTCCCTATGAATGACGCCGCCTTTCTCGACATCCCGGCCGAGCACCCTTTCTCGATCCACAATCTGCCCTACGGCATCTTCGGCCGGGCAGGTGACGGCCGGCGGCGGGCCGGCGTCGCCATCGGCGACTGGGTGCTGGACCTGGCGCTGCTGGGGGCGCGCGGCTTCTTCGACGGCCCGCAATTGCGCGGCCGGGCGCCCTTCGACCGGCCGGCGCTGAACGCCTTCATGGCCCTGGGCCGGCCGGCCTGGCAGGAGGCCCGCCACGCCGTCCAGGCGCTGCTGACGGCCGAGAACCCCGCCTTGCGCGACGTTGAAGGGCTGCGCCGCGAGGCGCTGATCCCCCTGGCCGAGGTGGAAATGGGCCTGCCGGCCGAGATCGGCGACTACACCGACTTCTACTCCTCGCGCGAGCACGCCAGCAACGTCGGCAGCATGTTTCGCGGCCCGGAGAACGCCCTGATGCCCAACTGGCTGCACCTGCCGGTGGCCTATCACGGCCGGGCCAGCTCGGTCGTGGTCAGCGGCGCCGACCTGCGCCGGCCGCTGGGCCAGCTCATGCCGGAGGGGGCCAGCGCGCCTCACCTGGGGCCGAGTCGGGCGATGGATTTCGAGCTGGAGATGGGTTTCTTCGTCGGGCCGGGCAACGAATTGGGCCGGCCGATCCCGATCAGCCAGGCGGCCGAGCACATCTTTGGCCTGGTGCTGGTCAACGACTGGAGCGCGCGCGACATCCAGCGTTGGGAGTACCAGCCGCTCGGTCCCTTTCTGGCCAAGAACCTGGGCACGACCATCTCGCCCTGGGTGGTGACGCTGGAGGCGCTGGAGCCGTTCCGCTGCCCCAGCCCGGCCCAGGATCCGCCGCCGCTGGCCTACCTGGAGCGCCAGGGCGACTGGGCCTACGACATCCAGTTGGAAGTGCAGTTGCAGAGCGAGCGCATGGCCGCGCCGGCGCCGGTGTCGCGCTCCAACTTCCGCTATCTGTATTGGGACATGCTGCAACAAGTGGCCCACCACACCCTAACCGGCTGCAACCTGCGGCCGGGCGACCTGTTGGCTTCAGGCACCATCAGCGGCCCTACGCCGGACTCCTACGGCTCGCTGCTGGAGCTGAGCTGGCGCGGGACGCGGCCGCTGGCGCTGCCCGGCGGCGAAGAGCGCGCCTTCCTGGCCGACGGCGACCGAGTCATTCTGAGCGCGACTTGCCAGGGGGACGGCTACCGGGTCGGCTTCGGCGAATGCAGCGGCCGGCTGCTGCCGGCGGCCGGGTTGCCCGGCTAGCTTGTTGTCTGGCCAGGCCGAGCCTAAGCGCCTGCGGCCGGCCTCAAATCAGGCTCACAAACGCGGCTAACTCGGCCCCGGCCGTGGCCATCAGCAGCCCGATTGACCAGAAGGCCAGCCGCTCCCATTGGCTGGGGTCGGCCCAAGCGCCGGCCGCCACCCGCCCCGCCAGCCACAGGCCGAGGGGCAGGGGGGCCAGCCCGCCGGCCGCGACCAGGCCGGGCA
>JBOGUG010000174.1:0-9394 GCA_050696115.1 Promineifilaceae bacterium (SeqCode)
ACCGTCATCGTGGCGGCCGCGCTGGCCGCCTGCACGGCCCAGCCTGAGCCGACGCTCGAGCCAACGGTGCCGCCACTGACGAGGACCCCGGCCGCCGGCCCCACCGCTGGCCAGCCGGGCGGTTATCCGGCCCCTAACCTGGGCACACAGCCGCCAGCGCCAACACGCTCGGCTGCCTACCCCAGCAGTGGGCCGGTTTGGCTCATCCGCCCGGCCGGCCAGCAGTGCCAAGATCCCCAGGTCGCCGACCTGGAGGCAGCCAGCGCCTCGCTAACGGACGCTGGCATTGAGGTGTTGGCGGCCGAAGAGACTAACCTGGCCGTTTGCGAGGCTTGCGGCTGCCCCACTAGCCTGCATTTCCGCATCCAGATTGACGCCTCCCAGCTGGAGGCGGCCCTAATGCTGGGCTGGGCCGTCGAGTAGACGCCCATGTTGCGCTTCCTGACGGCCGGTGAGTCCCACGGCCCGGAGCTGACGGCCATCCTGGAGGGCCTGCCGGCCGGTCTGCAGCTCGACCGCGAAGCGCTGAACGATGATTTGGCCAGGCGCCAGATTGGCTTTGGCTCCGGCGGCCGGATGAAGATTGAGCGCGACCGGGCCATGATCACGGCCGGCGTAATGGCCGGCCGGACGACCGGCGGCCCGGTCGCGGTTCGGATCGAAAACTTAGACTATGCGCGCTGGCGCGAGCGCGACGTGCCGCCCATGACGGTGCCCCGGCCGGGCCACGCCGACCTGACCGGGGCGATCAAATACGGCTACGCTGACCTGCGTCTGGCGCTGGAACGGGCCTCGGCCCGCGAGACGGCCGCCCGCGTGGCTGTCGGCGGCCTTTGCAAGCAACTTCTGGCTGCTTTTGGAGCCCGGGTGGGCAGCTACGTGACCGCCATCGGGCCGGTCACGGCCGAGATCCCGCCCGAAATGGCCTATGAGGAGCGCTTTGCGGCCGCCGAAGGCGACGCGCTGCGCTGCCCGTTGCCGGCCGCGGCCGAGGAGATGGAGCGCCACATCCGGGCCATCATGCAGGCCAAGGATACGGCCGGTGGCGTTTTCGAGGTGGTCGCCCTGGGGCTGCCGCCCGGCCTGGGCAGCCACGTGCACTGGGATCGTCGCCTGGACGGCCTGCTGTTGGGCGCGGTCGGCTCCATCCACGCCGTCAAAGGAGTGGAGATCGGGCCGGCCTTCGCCAATTCGGCCCGGCCGGGCTCTGAAGTCCACGACGAGATATTTCTCGACCCCGCCGGGCGCCTGGCGCGCCACACCAACCGAGCCGGAGGGTTCGAGGGTGGCATCACTACGGGCGAGCCGGTCGTCGTGCGCGGGGCTATGAAGCCGATCTCAACCCTGCTGATGGGGAGGCGCTCGGTTGACCTGGCGGCCGGCGAGCCGGCCGAGACCCACTACGAGCGCTCCGATTTTTGCAGCGTGCCGCGCGCGGCTGTGGTCGGAGAGGCGATGGTGGCCTTCACCTTGGCCGACGCACTGGTGGAGAAGTTGGGCGGCGACAGCCTGGCGGAGATGCGGCCCCGTTTCGAGGCCCTGCGCCAGGCGCGCCTGGAAGAGCTACCCATGGACGGCCAGGCCTGGCGCTTCGGTTACGAGGAGCCGCCCGAAGTTGGCCGCTAAAGCAACGGCAAGCACCCTCTGACGAGCCGGTCTTCGAGGGGCGGCGCTGCGCTCATGGCTGCGCGCTTGCCCTTTGCTCGGCCTGCTCCGCCAGCTCCTCCCTGATGAAGCGGCGCAGCACGGAATGCAAGATGCCGCCGTCGCGGTAATACTCGACCTCGACCGGGGTGTCAATGCGACAAGTCGCCTGGAACGACACGGCCGTTCGGCCTGGCTTGGTCGCCTGGACGGTGATTACCTGGTTCGGTTGCAGGCCGTCGTCCAGGCCCACAGTCGAATAAAACTCGGTTCCGTCAAGGCCAAGCGCGGCCGGGCTTTCGCCGGCCCGAAATTGGAGCGGCAAGATGCCCATGCCGACCAGATTGCTGCGGTGAATGCGCTCGTAACTCTCGGCGATAACCAGCTTGACCCCCAGCAGTTGCGGGCCCTTGGCCGCCCAGTCGCGCGAACTGCCCGTGCCGTACTCCTTGCCCGCTAGCACAACGAGCGGGATGGCATCGGCGCGGTACAGCACGGAGGCGTCGAAGATCGACATGACCTCGCCGGAGGGCAGGAAAGTCGTCCAGCCCCCCTCGGTGCCCGGCGCCATCTGGTTGCGCAGGCGCACGTTGGCGAACGTGCCCCGCGTCATGACCTGGTCGTTGCCGCGCCGCGAGCCGTAAGAGTTAAACTCCAGCAAGCCCACGTCATGGTCGAGTAGGTACTGCCCGGCCGGGCTCTTAGAGGAGATCGCCCCAGCCGGCGAGATGTGGTCGGTGGTGACCGAGTCGCCCACCATGACCAGCACGCGCGCGTTCGCAATTTCGCTGATGGGCGCAACCTCAGCACCCATGTCCGCAAAGAAGGGCGGTTTCTGGATGTAGGTCGAGGTCGGATCCCAGTCATACAGCTCACTGCCCCGGCTGGGAATGTTGTTCCAGGTCTCGTTGCCCGTGTAGACGTTGCTGTACTGTTGGTGGAACATGTCAGGCGTCAATGAGGCCGCCACAACGCGCTCGATCTCCTGGCTGGTCGGCCATAGGTCGCGCAGGTAAACCGGGCGGCCGGCTTTATCTGCGCCCAGGGCTTCCTTGGTGAGGTCAATGTCGGCCCGGCCGGCCAGGGCGTAGGCTATCACCAGCGGCGGCGATGCCAGATAGCTGGCCTTAACCTGGGGGTGGATGCGGCCCTCGAAATTGCGGTTGCCGCTGAGCACGGAGACCACAACCAGGTTGCCGGCCTCGACCGCCTCTTCGATGGCTTCGGGCAGCGGCCCGGAGTTGCCGATGCAGGTCGTGCAGCCGTAGCCTACAACGTGGAAGCCGAGCTTCTCAAGGTAGGCAGTTAAGCCGGCCGCGTCCATGTAGCTGCTGACTACCTTCGAGCCAGGCGCCATGCTGGTCTTTACGTAGGGCTTGACCTGGACGCCACGCTCGACAGCCTTACGCGCCAGCAGCCCGGCCGCTAGCATGACCGACGGGTTGGAGGTATTGGTGCAACTGGTGATGGCGGCGATGACCACCGAACCGTGGCCGATCTCGCTGCGGTGGCCGTTTTCCGAGACCGAGACGCGCCGGCCGACCTCCTCCTTGCCCAGGCCAAAGCCGCGCATCTCCAGCGGGGCCTGGAGCGCCTGGCTGAAGGCAGCCTTCATGTTGGACATCAGGATGCGGTCTTGCGGCCGTTTCGGGCCGGCCAGGCTGGGTTGAACGCTGCCCAGATCCAGCTCGATGATCTCGCTGAATTCAGGGTCGGCCGATTCGTCGCTGCGGAAGAGGCCCTGCGCCTTGGTGTAGCGTTCCACCAGCTCAATCAGATCGTCAGGCCGGCCGGTGCGGCGCATGTAGTTGAGCGTTTCTTGATCCACCGGGAAGTAGCCGATGGTGGCCCCGTATTCGGGCGACATGTTGGCGATGGTCGCCCGGTCGGGCAGGCTCATCGTGCTCAGCCCAGGCCCGAAATACTCGACGAATTTGCCGACTACGCCGTGCTGACGCAGGATTTCGGTGACGACCAACACCAGATCGGTGGCCGTGCCCCCTTCTGGCAGCCGGCCGGTGAGTTTGAAACCGACGACCTCCGGACTTAACATAAACAAGGGCTGGCCCAACATGACCGCCTCGGCCTCGATGCCGCCCACGCCCCAGCCAACGACGCCCAGGCCGTTGATCATCGTTGTGTGCGAGTCGGTGCCCACCAGGGTGTCAGGGAAGGCCACAACCTGCTCCCCCTCGCGGCCGGTCATGACCACCTTGGCCAGATACTCAAGGTTGACCTGGTGCACGATGCCGGTAGCCGGCGGCACAACCTTGAAGTTCTGGAAGGCCTCCTGGCCCCACTTAAGGAACTCATAGCGCTCGCGGTTGCGCTCAAATTCCCGCTCGGCATTGTAAAACAGGGCCATGTCGTTCCCGAACATGTCCACCTGCACTGAGTGGTCAATCACCAGGTCCACCGGCACTAGGGGGTTGATGCGCTCCGGATCGCCTCCCAAGCGGGCCATCGCCGAGCGCAGGGCGGCCAGATCCACCACGGTCGGCACGCCGGTGAAGTCTTGCAGGACGACCCGGGCTGGCTTGAAGGGAAGGTCGAAGCGCGCCTCGGCCTTGCCCTGCCAGTTGGCCAGGTTGACCACATCTTCTGGATTAACTTCGAAGCCGTCGCAGGTGCGCAGCAAGGCCTCCAGCAGTACCTTGATGGAGAAGGGCAGCCGCCCCAAGCTGGCGATGCCATCCTCTTCCAGCTTGGCCAGCCGGTAATAGGCCTGGCTGCCGCCGGGCAGCGTGGCGCGGGCGCCAAAATGATCGAACAGTGGGGTCATTCTCGTCCTCGAAAGTTGTAGCGACTCGCTCGGCGTAGGACGCTCAGGCGCCGGCCGGCAGCCAGCTGTAGGCGTAGCGAGCGTCCTCGATCTCGGCCGCGCGCCGCGTCAGGCGCAGCGGCCGGAAGGTGTCCACCATAACCGCCAGCTCCTCGGTGCCCTCTTTGCCAATGGAGCCCTCATAGGCGCCCGGATGGGGGCCGTGCGGGATGCCGTTGGGATGCACCGTCAGCGACGCCTGGTCAATGCCCTTGCGCGACATAAATTCGCCGTCCACATAATAGATGACCTCATCCGAGTCTACGTTGGAGTGATTATAAGGCGACGGAATCGACAGCGGATGATAGTCAAACAGGCGCGGCACAAAAGAGCACAGGACGAAACCCGGCCCGTCGAACGTCTGGTGAACCGGCGGCGGCTGGTGCACCCGGCCGGTGATCGGCTCGAAGTCGCGGATGTTGAATGCGAAGGGCCACAAGTGGCCGTCCCAGCCAACCACGTCCAGCGGATGGTGGTCATAAATGAAGCGTGTAACCATGTCGCGCGCCTTGACCCGCACCTCGAACTCGCCGGGCTCGTCGTGCGTGACCAACTCGTCGGGCGGCCGGATGTCGCGCTCGCAGTAGGGCGAATTTTCCAGGAACTGGCCGTAATTGTTGAGATAGCGCTTGGGCGGCGTGACGTGGCCGAAGGCCTCCACCCCGAATAGGCGCTGGGCTACCCCCTCGTCGGGCGCCAAGCGCCAGATCACGCCCGTTGCCATCACCAGGTAATCGCCCGGCCCGTAGCGCAGCCGGCCGTACTGGCTCTCCAGAACGCCGGTTCCCTCGTGAACGAAAACGACGTCTTCGCCATGGGCGAACTTGTAGAAGTAGTCCATCGCTTTGGTCGGCCGCGACACATACAGCACCACGTCGTTGTTGCCCAGCAAGGGAATCCGCCCTTCAATCGCATCGCCGCCGGCCGGCACCTCGGCGGCGCACAACAGGCGCGGCCGCAGCGGCCCCGGCTCTTCGTAAGGGATGGCGACCTTCTCTTCGATTTCCAGGCGCCGGATCTGGGTCGGCGGCCGCAGGTGGTAGAGGATGGATTGGATGCCGGAGAAACCATGAATGCCCATGACTTCCTCATGGTAGAGCGAGCCATCCGGCTGCCGGAACTGCGTGTGGCGCTTATGTGGCACTTGGCCCAAGCGATAATAGTAGGTCATCTTACACCTCAGAGGTTTCCGCGCAGCGCCTGCTCGCGCTCGATGGCCTCAAACAGGGCCTTGAAATTGCCCTTGCCAAAGCCGCGCGAGCCGTGGCGCTCGATAATTTCGAAGAACAGCGTCGGCCGATCTTCCACCGGCCGGCTGAAGATCTGCAAAAGGTAACCCTCCTCGTCCCGATCGACCAGGATGCCCAACTCGGCCAGCTTATCAACCGGCTCGTTGATTGCCCCTACTCGGCCTTCCAGCTCCTCATAATAAGCGGCCGGCACGCGCAAGAACTCGACGCCGTTGTCGCGCAGCCGGCCGACCGTCTCAATGATGTTGCCGGTGGACAGGGCCAGGTGCTGCACGCCCGGCCCCAGATAGTAATCCAAATATTCCTGAATCTGCGATTTCTTCTTTCCCTCGGCCGGCTCGTTGATCGGGAACTTGACCTTGCCGCTGCCGTCCTGCATCACCTTGGACATCAGGGCTGAATATTCGGTCGAGATGTCCTGGTCGTCAAAATGGATCAGTTGAGAGAAGCCCATCGTCTGGGCGAAGAACTGCACCCAGCGGTTCATGGCGCCAAGCTCGACGTTGCCCACAATGTGGTCAATGTGGGCCAGGCCGAAGCCCGGCCGCCGGCCGTTGGCCCCGTTGGGCGCCTGCCGGTTCCGCCCCGCATAACCGGGCGCGAACGGGCCGCGATAGTTGCTGCGATCCACGAACCTGAGCAGCGTGTCGCCGTAGAGCCGGATGGCCGAGTCGCGCAGCACGCCGTGTTCATCCTCTTCCTGCCGCGGCGTCATGGCGCCGGTCGCGCCCCGCTTGGTGCTCTCGTGATAGGCGCCGGCCGCGTCGGGCACTGCCAAGCCGATCACCCCGACGCCGTCGCCGTGTAAGTGGACGTGGCGCGCGATTGGGTGGTCGGGCCCCTGGGCGGTCGAAAGCACCAGGCGGATCTTGCCTTGCTCGAGCACGTAGGAGGCGCGCTCACGGTTGCCCGTTTCCAGCCCACTGTAGGCCACCTCGCTGAAGCCGAAAGCGGAGCGGTAGAAATAGGCGGCCTGCTTGGCGTTGCCGACGTACAGTTCAACGTGGTCAATGGCCTTGATGGGCAAAAAATCTTCCATGTCAACCTCCAGTTATTTCGCCCGCAGCCAGCGGCCGCGCCAGGGCCGGCCGCTCACCTGCGGCTTTGCTCTTGAGCAAGCGGCCGAGCCGGCCGATGCCCTCCTCGATGACCTCCGGGGCGCAGGCTGAGAAGTTCAGGCGCAGACAATGGCGCGGGTTACGACCGCTGGCCGCGGCCGCCGGAAAGGGCGGCGTGAAAGCCACGCCGGGAATGAAGGCCACCCCCTCCTCGACGGCTAGGGTGAGCAAGGCGGCCGTGTCGGCCCAGGCGGGAAGCTCGACCCAAATGAACATGCCGCCCGTCGGCCGCGACCAGCGCGTCTCGGCCGGAAAATGGCGCTCCAGGGCCGCCAACATGACGTCGCGCCGGCGGCCGTATTCGCGGCGCAGCCGTTCGACGTGGCCCGCCAGGAAGCCATCGTCGAGCAGAGTGGCGACGACCCTTTGGGTCAGGGCCGAGCTTTCCAGGTCGAGCGCCTCTTTGATGACCGTCAGCTTAAACAAGAGCCGCTCCGGGGCCACCAGCCAGCCCAGGCGCAGTGCCGGGGCCAAAATCTTTGAAAACGAGCCGACGTAGAAAACCTGCTCGCCGTCCAAAGCCCGCAGGGGCGGCAGCGGCCGGCCATCGTAGCGCAGCAAGCCGTAGGCGTCGTCCTCGATGATGGGCAGGCCATACTGGCCCGCCAACTCGACCAGCCGGCGCCGGCCGTCAAGGTCTATGCTGACTCCCAAGGGGTTGTGCGCCTCAGGGATGACGTACAGGAATGCCGGCCGGGCGCCGCCGGCCAAGTGCTCTTCGACGCGCTCGATGACGATGCCGCTGCCCAAATCGGTCGGCACGCTCAGCACCTGGGGCTGGTAGGGGCAGACGACCTGCTGCATGCCAGTATAGACGATCTCCTCCAGCATGACCTGACCGCCATCTTCCAAGAAGAGGCGGGCCAAGACGTTGAGCGCCTGCTGCGCCCCCGTCGTCAAGAAGATCTGCTCCTCGCTGCACGTCACGCCGCGCTCGGCCATGAGGGCCACGATGTGCCGCTTGAGGGGTAGATAGGGCGGACCATAATTCAAAGCCCGGCCGTCCTCTTGCAAGACGCGCGCCGTCGCGGCCGCCAGCGCCTCGGCCGGAAAAAGCTCTTCGGCCGGCAGGCCGCCAGCGAAGGAGCGGATGCCCGGCCGGGCGCAGACGGCCAGCATCTCGCGCAAGAGCGAGCGCTGCATGTTGTGCGTCCAGCCGGCCGTGCGCAGCTCGCGCTGCCCGTTGATCTCACTCATCCGATTCATGCCCGTTGGCTGCCACCAGTTGCAGCGGCACCTGAGTCGTGTTCTTGATCTCACGCAACACCAGGCTGGTGCGGATCTTGTCCATTCCTGGCACAGGCGTCAGCTTCTCAAGCAGAAACTCTTCGAGGTGCCTGCGATTGCGCACAACGACCTTGAGCAAGTAGTCATATTCGCCCGTCAGATGGTAGCACTCCATGACCTCAGCCATGCGCTGCACGATCTCCTTAAAACGGCGCACCGCTTCAGGTTCGTGGCGCTGCAAGGTCACCTGCACGAAGCACAACATCTCCAGGCCGACCGCCTCGCGGTTGACCAGGGTGACGTACTGGCCGATGACGCCGCTCTTTTCCAGGCGCCTGATGCGCTTTTGCAGACCGGGAGCTGACAGGTCGACGCGCCGGGCCAGCTCCGTATTGGTCATGCGCGCATCTCGTTGGAGGTGGCTCAATAAGGCGCGGTC
Source organism: Promineifilaceae bacterium (SeqCode) (assembly GCA_050696115.1). GTDB lineage: Bacteria > Chloroflexota > Anaerolineae > Promineifilales > Promineifilaceae > UBA11865. The sequence continues at coordinate 8,500 of JBOGUG010000174.1, forward strand.
TTTCTCATCCAGGTTCCTGCTCATGGGCTTAACGGGGCGGCCGATTATCGCTGCTTCCCAAGAAAGTGTGCCAATCCTGATGTTAAGAATCTAAACTAAGTATACCTTCCTCGGAGGAATGTTACAAGCCCCAAATCCAGTTACATATGGAACTGAAGCAGCCGACCCTGCATGAGTGCAGCTTTGAAACCTGAAGATGGCCTTTGCCGCCGGCCGGCTTTGGATTACACTGATCGCCAATGGGGCCACTCGGCCGGGCGCTATTCGGCGCCCTTCTGCTCTCCTTGTCGCTGGCGGCCTGCGCCGGCGCGGATGGGCGGCTGGCAGGGGATGCCAGCGGCGGCTTCCTGGCTGCGCCGGCTCCGGCCGGAGCCGAGCCGGCCGCCGTCATGTTGGCTGAGCTGAGCGCTGCCCCGGCCGATTACGCCGGCCAACTGGTGGAGGTGAGCGGCCGCTTGGTCAAGCTGCCCGCGCCGAGCTGCGCCGGCAAGGCGCTGCCGGCGCCTGGCGCTTGGGCACTGATCGAAGGGGAGGCGGACGTGCAGGTGCGCGGCCTGCCGGCCGCCTTTGCGGCCGCCGCCGAAGGCGGCCAAGGCGTTACTCTGGCCGGCCGCTGGCTGGGCTGGGAGGGGCCAGTCGGCTGCGGCCGCTCTGCCCTGCGCCAGCACGTTTGGCTGCTGGTGCTGGAGCGTGTGGTCGCGCCCAATCCAATTGCCCTCGCGCCGGCCGGCACAGGCGGCCGCGGCGCGGGCCCGCCCCCCGGCCCGACGGCCACCCGCCTGACCGAGGCCCAAGACGTTAGCCCTACGCCGCTGGCCACCCCAGCCCGGCCGGCCGGCGCGCCGCCGCTGCCCGACGAAAGCCCGATTCCAGCGGCCACGCCGGTCACTTACCC
>JBOGUG010000175.1:0-2278 GCA_050696115.1 Promineifilaceae bacterium (SeqCode)
TTGCCTGCCCGGCCTGCGGCTCGGCCCTGGCAGCGCCCGGCGGCGAGGCGCTGGCCTGCCCCAACCTGGCCTGCGGCCGGGCCTGGCCGCGCCGCGGCCGGATCTACGATTTCAAGGCGGCATGAGCGCCCGGCCGTTCCTGAAGTGGGCCGGCGGCAAGGCGCGCCTGCTGGGCCAGTACGCGCCCTATTTGCCGGCGCGTGAGGCCATCGGCCGGTATTACGAGCCCTTTATTGGCAGCGCGGCCGTCTTTTTCCAGCTGGGGCCGCGCCGGGCGCGCCTGTCCGACGTCAACCGGCCGCTCATCGAGCTGTACCGGTGCCTGCAGCAGGACGTGGAGGGGGTGATCGCCTGCCTGCGGCCACACCGCAACGAAAAGGGGTACTACTACGGGCTGCGGGCGGCCGACCCGGCGCAAATGGCCCCGGCCGAGCGCGCCGCCCGCCTGATTTACCTCAACCGCACCGGCTACAACGGGCTGTACCGCGAGAACCGGCGCGGCCAGTTCAACGTGCCCTTCGGCCGTTATGCCAAGCCAACGATCTGCGACCCGGCCCGGCTGCGGGCGGCGGCTCGCGCTTTGCAAGGGGTTGAGCTGGCCGTGGCTGACTTCGCGGCCGCGGTGGCCCTGGCCGGGGCAGGGGATTTTGTCTATTTCGACCCGCCCTACGCGCCGCTGACGCCGGCCAGCTTCACGGCCTACGACCGGCGCGGCTTCGGCCCGGCCGAGCAGGCCCGCCTGGCCGAGACGTTCCACGCCCTGACCGGCCGGGGGGCGCGCGCCATGCTGAGCAATTCGAGCGCGCCGCTGGTGTACGAGCTGTACGCCGGCCGGGGCTACCGGCTGGTCGAGGTGGCCGCCCGGCGCAACATCAACAGCCGGCCCGCCGGCCGGGGGCCGGTCAAGGAGCTGCTGATCCTGAACTGGGCCTGAACCGGAGTTCGTTTCTTTGTTCAGTCAGGGCCTTGCGTTAGAGTGCTGGCCAGCCTATGAAAGATCTATTTCTGCTTGACCCCGAGGTCGCCTTCCTCAACCATGGCTCATTCGGGGCCACGCCCGCGGCCGTGATGGCCAACTACCAGGCCTGGCAGATGCGGCTGGAGCGCCAGCCGGTGCGTTTCTTCGTTGACGAATTGTTCGACGCCCTGGCCCAGGCGCGGGCGGCGCTGGGCGAGCTGGTGGGGGCGGCGGCCGGCGACCTGGTCTTCGTGCCCAACGTGACCTACGCCGTCAACGCGGTCATCCGCTCGCTCAAGCTGGGGCCGGCCGACGAAGTGCTGCTGACGGACCACGAGTACGGTGCCTGCGAGCGGGCTTGGGAGTTTTACAGCCGGCGGCGCGGCTTCAGCCTGGTGCGCCAGCATCTGCCGCTGCCGCTGCCCCTGGCCGAGGAGGTCGTCGAATTATTGTGGCAGGCGGTCACGCCGCGGACGCGCCTGATCTATTTCAGCCACATTACCTCGGCCACGGCCCAAATCCTGCCGGCGGCGGCCATTTGCGGCCGGGCGCGGGCCGAGGGGCTGCTGAGCCTGGTGGACGGCGCGCACACGGTCGGCCAACTGGCGCTTAACATGGCGGCGCTGGGGGCAGACTTTTACATGGGCAACTGCCACAAGTGGCTATGCAGCCCCAAGGGCTCGGCCTTCCTGTACGCCCGGCCGGATGTCCAGCCGCAGCTCGAGCCGCTGGTGGTCAGTTGGGGCTGGGGCGACGAGCGCGCCTTTTCGCTCGGCTCGGACTTCCTCGACTACCTGCAGTTCGGCGGCACCGACGACTTCGCCGCCTACCTGGCGGTGCCGGCCGCCATTCGCTTCCAGGCCGAGCATGGCTGGCCGGCGGTGCAGGCGGGCTGCCACGCGCTGCTCGGCCGGGCGCTAGAACGGCTGGCGGCATTCAGCGGCCTGCCGGGCGTCTACCCGGAGCCGGCCGGCTACTGCCAGATGGCGATTGCGCCGCTGGCCCCAATCGCCGACGTGGAGGCGTTCCAGGGGCGCTTCTACGAGCGGTTCCGGGTTGAAGCGCCTTTCCCGGAGTGGAACGGCCGGCAGTTCGTGCGCGTCTGCATCCAGGCGTACAACACCTGGGACGACGTGGAGCGGCTGCTGGCGGGGTTGGTGGCGATGGGGCTGCCCGGGGCGTGACGCGGGCTGCGCCCGCCGACGGGCTGGAAGCCCGTCCCACAAAAGAGGGCGGAGGGCAGGCACGGGGGCCCGCCCCTACAATCCCCTTGTGGCGCGGGCATCTTGCCCGCGGCCGGGCCGCAGGCCCGGGGCGTGA
>JBOGUG010000176.1:0-1781 GCA_050696115.1 Promineifilaceae bacterium (SeqCode)
GGCCATCGTTGAGCCGGAGTTCCTGGGCGCGCTGCGGCCGGCCGCGCCGCTCGAGGAGCCGCCGCTGGAGCCGCTGACGCCGCGCGAATTGGAGGTGCTGGGTCTGCTGGCCGAGGGGCTGACCAACAAGGCCATCGCCCTGCGCCTGGGCATCAGCGAGCACACCGTCAAGTTCCACCTCAACGCCATCCTGAGCAAGCTGGGCGCCCAGAGCCGGACGGCGGCCGTCGTGCGCGCCACCCGGCTGGGGCTCATTCCTTTGTAGCCGGCAGAGCGCCGGCCTGGCCGCCAGGGGCCGGCCGGAGGCTCCGAACCCCCTACGTGTACTCCAGCACCGGCTGCAGGCCGAGAAAGGCGCCATAGCGCTCGGCCGCGGCCGCGACAGCGCTGCGCTCGGCCGGCGTGGGCGGCTCGAAGAAGTCCGTTTCGATCACGATGGCGTCCTTCTTGAGCGTCCGGCGCCACGAGCCGGCGACGCGGCCGTTGAGCAGCAGCGCGTGGCTGAGGCCGAACTCCCCATACCGGGCCGGGTCGAAGAAGGCGCCCCGATCCTTGTAGCTGCCGCATTCGTCGTAATTGGGCAGCAGGTAGGCGGCCTCCGGCTCCCCGGCCGGGGCGCGCTCCGCGGCCGAAAACCAATACGCCCGGCCGTCTATCACCTCACTGGCCAACTCGCCCTTGAGCCCTTCCAGGCCGCGCCGGGCGTCGGCCACCGTCAGCTCCGACCACCAGACGAAATCGTGGACGGTGGCCGGCCCGTGGCTCTGGAAATAGCGCCGGAGCAGCTCGGCCAGGGCCTGGTCGCGCTCCAGCAGCGCGGCCGGCGGCACGCGTTCCTCCAGCAACATGTAGGTGAACTGTTTGCCGCGCCGCGGCCCACTGCAGATAAGGCCGTCCAGCTCGGCGTGCATCAGCAGGTAGGCCATGCGCTGGCCCTGGGTGTCCAGGCCGGCCTGGTGCAGCCCAGCCCGCAGCTCCTCGCGGGTCAGGGCCCGGCCGCCGGCCAGCGCCTGGTTGAAGGTCGTCTGGCTGCGCCTGAAGTCGGCCGCGTCGAGCTCAAGCTGGCGGTAACGGTAGGCGTTGCGGGCCGCGACGCGCGCCCCGGTCAGCGCCAACAGCCAGCGGATGTCGGCCGGGACCACGAAGTGCCAGGTCGGCCGCATGGGGTGGGTGCGCAGAATGGCCCCCTGGTTGAAGGCTTGCTCGACCTCGGCGTCCGTGGCCGCCTGCAGGCGCTGGCCCAGCGCCCATTTCGCCCCGGCGAAATCCTGGGCCTGGACGGCGCCCAGCCAGGCGACGGCCTCGGCCGGGCGCTGGAAGCCGCGGCCGGCCAGGCGCTGGTTGAACAGCCGCCGCCGGCCGATTTCCAGGTTGGGCTGCCAGGGCGCGGGCCGCTTTTCAGAGTGGTTGGCCATAGGTACTCCAGGCGAATTATACACCCGCCAAGAAGCCGGCCTTCTGCCCCGCCTAGCCGTCTGGCTAGGCCCGGCCTAGCCCATCGGCCGATCCGCCGGCCGGGCTGAAGGGCTAGACTGGCTCCAGATTCAGATAACGAGCAGCTAAAAGGAGTCCCTGTGTCCACCCTTTCCGATCTTTCCAACGCCCTGGCTGCGGCCGTCGAGTCGGCTGGCGCCTCCGTCGTGCGCGTCGAGGGCCGGCGCCGGCTGCCGGCCAGCGGCATCCTCTGGTCGGCCGATGGCGTCGTCGTCACCGCCAATCACGTCCTGCGCAGCGACGAAAATATCCGCGTCGGGCTAGCGGACGGCGCGGCCGTTAAGGCC
>JBOGUG010000177.1:0-22843 GCA_050696115.1 Promineifilaceae bacterium (SeqCode)
AGCGCGCCGGCCGACTTGACGGTCAGCGTGACGGAGTTCGCGCCTCTGGCCGGCCAGGTGGCCGTCTACGGTGGCGCCAGCTGCGGCACGGCCGTCTTCCTGGGCAATAACGGCAGCTACGGCCCGAACAAGGTCGTGCCCCTGGGCCAGCAGCCGGCCGGCGCTTACTTCATTTTCGTCAGCAACGACGGCGAGATGAACCTGACCGAGCTGTACAGCCTGGAGGTCCAGGCGGAGTGAACATGACAGAGCAAGAGCCTAGACCAGAGCGCGCGCCCGGCCCTGCCACCGGCCCACTGCCGGGCCAGGAGCTGGACGGCCTGCGCATCGTTGAGGAGGTCGGCCGCCAGGCCACGGCCGTCCTCTACCGCGCCACGGTTTTGGCCAACTCCCGGCCGGCGCTATTGCTGGCCTTTCGTGTCCCGCTGGCCGAAGAGCAGTTTGTGACCGGGCTGCGTTGGGCCGCCCGCGCCCTGGCCTCGCTGCAGCGCGCCGCCGTGGCCGGCGTGATCGGCTGGGGCAAGCAGCCAGACGGCCGGCTCTATCTGGTGCTGGAAGACGTCCCCGGCCGGCCGTTGGCCGACTACTTGGCCGCCCCGGCCGCGGCCGGCGAGCCGCTGGACGCCGAGCGGTCGCTGCGGCTGATCGCCCAATTGGCGACCAGCCTTCAAGCAGCCCTCAAGCTGGGGGTGGTGCACAAGGAGCTGCGGCCGGAGTACATCATGTTGCGCCCTGACGGCGCGCCCACCCTGTTGGGCCTGGAGCTGCCCTTGCCGGCGGCCGAGAAGTTCGGCCAGGCGGCCCGCTACCTGTCGCCTGAGCAGCGCCAGGGCCAGGCGCTCGACGCCCGCGGCAACTTGTACTCGCTGGGTGTCGTGCTCTACGACCTGCTGACCCAGGGCGACTACCTGACCACCCCGCCGGCCAAACTGCCGTCCCTGGAAGAGGTCCGGCCGAAGCTGAGCGAACCGACCCGCCAGTTGGTGGCCAAGCTGCTTGAGCCGGCCAGTTGGGCCCGCTACCAGACCTATCCGGCCGCGCTGGCGGCCCTGGATGAAGCCCTGGCGGCCGAGAGCGGGGCCGACCCGGCGGCCTTGGCTGGCGCCCGGTCCCGGCCGGCGACGCGCCGGCTGCCCCCGCTGGCCGACCTGCGCGCCCGCCGCCGCGAGGCGATGCCGTACCTGGCGGCCGTGGTCGCCCTCGGCGCCCTGCTGGCCGTCGGCCTGCTGGCTGTCCTGCTGTCGCTCTTTTTTGACGCCGGTGTCAGCGGCGGCGAGGGGCTCAGCGCCCGGCCGGGGCCCGAAGTCGAAGCCAGCCTGGCGCCAGGACGCGAACGCTCGGAGGCGGACGAGCCGGGCCAGGCTGGCCTGACGCCGCTGCCGCCGACCCGGCCGCTGCCGGCGGCCGGCCTCGGCCAGGCCGCCTCGGCCACGCCGTCGCCTGCCTTCGCCGGGGTGCCTACAGACGCCTTGGCCACGCCGACGCCAACCCTGGCCGAGCCAACCGAGACGCCAGCGGCCAGCCCGACGGCCGGTCTGCCGGCCGGCACGCCCCCGGCGCCGACCAGCACCTCGCCGCTGCCCCCGCCGACGTTTCCGCCGCCTGAGCCTAGCAACACACCCATTCCCACGAATACGCCGGCGCCGACCAACACGCCCCAACCAACCAGCCCACCGCCTCCGCCCACCAGCACCTCGCCCCCGCCGCCAACCAACACCCCTCCGGCCGAACCAAGCGACACGCCAATACCCACGGCCACTTCGCCGCTGCCCACTTTGCCCTTGCCCACCGCCACGCCCCCCATCCCCGTCACGGCCACGCCGCCGCTGCCCAGAGCCGGGCCCTGACCGGCCGGGAGCAGCGCGAGGTCAAAGGCCGGCGCCCGGCCGCAACCAGGGTGGGCCCCTGTGCCCGCCCTACAAATTGGTATTCTGCTAAATCCCGACCGAAAAAAAGAGCCTCCTGCCGGTTAAACATCCGGCAGGAGGCGAGACGGGGATGGAGGGCGGGAGGGTCGCGCTCCGGGCCAGGCTGAGCCTGGAGTCACGAAAGCCTCCTGCGGGCGCGGGTTAGGTCGTGGTTTGCGTTTCGGTTTGGCGCTGGTTGCGGCGCCGGCGGCCGTTCTCGGTCTGGCCACTCTGCTGGCCCGGTCGCTGCTCCTCGAGGCGCAATTCGTTGCGCACGTCGTGCACTCCCATGACAGCCTCGGCCGTGTCCTCGGCCATGCGCTTCATGCGCCGGTCGGGCACCTGGCCGCGCAGGCTGACAATGCAATCCTTGACGTCAACCTGAATGGCGTGGGCGTCGAGCCGGCCATGTTGGGTCAGACGCTCGTTGACGTCTTCCTTGATGCGCTCATCGGAGCGCTGCCAGCCTTCAGGGCCCATGCCGCTCATGGGGCCGGGGATGAGCCAGTACTCGGTGTAGCTCCACGAAGTCGGCTCAAAGCGGGTCTGGCCCCAATCGGACTGCCGGCCGCCAAAACGGCGCTGGCCGGCGTTGCGGTCATAGTCGTCGAAATCCCAACCGGACTGGCTGCCGCCATAGCGGCCGCGCCGGTCGTCGTCTTCGCGCCAGTCGGACTGGCCCCAGTTGGCGCGGCCGCGCTGGCCGCGGGCGTAGTCGTCTTGCATGTAGCGCGAGCCGGCGCCTCGGCCGGCGCGCATGCCGCGGGCGTAGTCGCCCTGCATTCGACCCTGGCCGTAGCCGCCCTGCTCCCAGTCAAGGCCGGATTCGCCTTCGTAGCCGCGGTAGCCCCGGCCGTAGTCATCATACTCGCTTTCGCGCCAATCCCTTTGGCCGTAGCCAAAGCGATCGCGGTTGTAGCGGTCGTAGTCGTCAAAGTCTCGGTCATATCGGTTTGCCATTGGGCGCTCCTTTTTGTGTCAATTTTAGGCTCTTTTGTTTTTTGCGGCGTGTTCGACGTGCCTGCGGAGGGGTGTGGCGCGCGGCTCCCAGGTTCGCGCCTCCCTTCCATCTCGTGTCCCTATAATGCGAGTTATCGGGCAGCGAGCCTGACCCGGCCGTCCCGTTTGGGTTAGTAGCCAGGGGCCATTTGGGTAGGGGCGGGCCCCGTGCCCGGCCGCGTCGGGATCTGTGGGACGGGCTTCCAGCCCGTTGGCGGGCGCAGCCCGCGTCCACGCCCCGGGCCCGCGGCCGGGCCGCGGGCAAGATGCCCGCGCCACAAATTAGGCGACGCCGGCGGGCTGGAGGCGCTGCGGACTTTGTTGGGCCATCTGCCGGCCGACAGCGGCCTCATCCTGGTGGTCGTCATGCATCTGGCCCCCGACAGGGTCAGCCATTTGCCCGACCTGCTCCAGTCGCGCACCGGTATGCAGGTGGTCCAGGTGCGCGAAATGGTCAAATTGGAGCCCGACTCGGTCTACATCCTGCCGCCCAACTACAACATTTCCAGCATTGATAGCCATTTGGGCCTGTCGCCCCTGGAGGAGGCGCGCTCCCAACGGGCCCCGATCGATCATTTCTTCCGCACCCTGGCGGAAACGCACGGCCCGAACGCGGTGGCGCTTATCCTGTCGGGCAGCGGCGCGGACGGGTCGGAAGGGCTGAAGCGCATCAAGGTGGCCGGCGGGCTGGTCATTGTCCAAGCGCCGGCCGAGGCCGAGTACGACGGCATGCCCCAGAGCGCGATCGACACCGGGCAGGCCGATTTCATCCTGCCGCTGGTCGAAATCGCGGCCAAGTTGGTTGACTACACGCAAAATAGGCCAAAATTGCGCATCCCGCAGGGCGGCGAAGAGAGTGATGGCGACGACCGCGTTGCCCTGGTCAAGATCTTCGCTCAACTCCGGGCCGTCGCCGGCCACGACTTCTCGCGTTACAAGCGGGCCACCGTCTTGCGCCGCCTGGCGCGGCGCATGCAACTGCGCAACGTGGCCACGCTTGGCGCCTACCTGGAGCTGCTGCGGGGCCAGCGGGCCGAGGTCGAGGCCCTGTTCCACGACCTGCTGATCACCGTGACCAACTTCTTCCGCGAGCCCGAGGCGTACGAGGCCCTGGCGCACCAGGTTATCCCCCGACTGTTTGAGGACAAGGGCCCGGCCGACGTCGTCCGCGCCCAAAATGGACGGCATCGCGTTTATCCGCCTGCTGTCGCTGCGTTGGCCCCAGCTGATCAGCCTGGCGGTATCAGGCCACGACGAGATGGTGTACGCGGAGGCAGTGATGCGGGCGGGGGCGCAGGGCTACGTGATGAAGGGGGATGCAGGCGAGGTCACGGCTGCCATCGAACAGACGCTGAACGGCCAGCTATACCTGAGCAAGCCTGTGCGCAACCAGCAGGTGGGCGGCGGCCAGTGATGGGGGCTGGCCCGCGTGTCCACCCGGCCAGCCTGTAGGGGCAGGCCCCCGTGCCTGCCCTCCGTCCGGTCCTGCCCCTACGCCAAAAAATCCCCCGATCCCCCAATCCCGGCCGCGGCCGGCCGGCCAGGCGTGTAAAGGAGAGCACATCCCCACCCCATTGCAATCCAATCAGTACTATGGTAGCATCTCGATGGCCTTGCGCTCGTGCGTATCTATGAGCTATACGGGGCGCAGAGCGGGGTGTGTATATGCGTTAGCAGGGGAAGCGAGCATCTGCCGGGCCGATTCATCCATCTGAAGCAGTCATTTCTCAAGCCTTAAGTCAGCGGCGCGGCGGATGTGGAGGGGACTAAATGCGGGCCGCCCACCTCGTTTCCCAACCAGCCTTCAGCAATCGGAGCCTGTACTTAGGTCCATTCCTGGCCCCGACCGTTCGGGCATATTGAAGTCGGCGGGCACGGCCGCCTGGCGGCCGGCCCGGTAGGGACAACCTAATACTCTTGGCGACTGAACCAGAAGTGAGCTCCACGCGGTGCAGTCTTTCGTTTGTAGGGCGCAGGCGCAGGCGGCAGGCCCAGGGCCTGCCCCCATAGGGTGTGAAGGTGCAGGAGCATGGAGAGGATTATCTTCGGCAGGCGAAAGTTCTCGATTCAGGATGGTCAAGCGATTCTGACCAGCACCTCGGTTACGGAACGGTCCAAGGAGGGCGAGACCGAAGGGGCCTTCACCCAGCGGCTCTTACTCGAATATGGCGCCGTTGAGGGAACGATCGAGATTGTGTATAAGGCAGGCCGGCCGGACTATGCCATCGTTACCTTTTCCTAAGCGGACTGCGCCGGCCGGCGCGTCCGCCCAGCTATAAAGCTCCCCGTTGTAGCCGCCGCTCCGGGGCGCCACATCCGCCCGAAGTTTCGATTTCCAGGCCAATGCTGGCCTGATGGGCGGAGCGCGCCCGGCGGCACCCTGGACTGCTGAATGCTTGGTGTATGCGCCAGCCAAACGTCGTCTTGCTGATCTTGGATGCGGTGCGGGCCGGCAGCCTGTCGGCCTACGGCCATCCCGGCCGGACGTCGCCGCATCTCGACCGGCTGGCGGCCGACGGCTGGCTGTTCAAGCGGGCCTTCGCGCCGGCAACCTGGACGATTCCCAGCCATCACTCGCTGCTGACCAGCCTCTACCCGTCGCAGCCCAATCGCGACCTAGGATATTTGGCTTGATGAACCGGAAATCGGGAACGAAACGCGCGGCAGCCAGGCTTGGCCTGGCGCTGCTGGCGGCCATGTTGATGGCCGGCGGGCTGTGGGCGGCCGCGGCCGCCGCCCAGGCCGACCAGCCGCTGCCGCCGGCCGAACCTTGCGGCGCGCCCACGATTCAGGTGCTCAGCGTCCAGGCCAACGTGCGCGCCGGGCCGTGGGTGACCTACCCGGCCCTGGGCGCCCTGGCCGAGGGCGATGTGCGGCCGCTGGTCGGCCGGCATGAATCCATCCAATGGTGGGCCATCGAAATGCCGGACGGCGCGGTCGGCTGGATCTCGAACGTCGTCATCCGGGTGGATGGCAACCTGGAGGGGCTGCCGCTCCTGCCGGCGCCGGACACTGGCGCCTTTGTGCCCAGCCCCGCCGAGCTGTGGTTCCCCCAGTCGAGCGCGCCCTGCGAGGCGGCCGCCAGCCCAGCGCCGGAGCAGACGCCGACGGCCGTGGCAACGCCCACGGCGACGATCAGCCCCACCCTGACGCCGGAGCCTGTGGCCTGGAGCGCAGCCCGCAACTTGTCCCGCTCGGGCGCGGCCGGTGAGCCGATCCTGACCAGCAACGGCCAGGGCGGCGCCCATCTCGTTTGGCAGGACAAGGTGACGGGCGTCATGGTGAGCCGGGTGGTGAGCGCGGGCAACGGCGTCGTCACCTGGACGCCCCCGGCCGCCATGGCGCTGCCGGCCGAGGAGTTGCCCCTCCGTACTCCCGCCACCCTGTTTGACGACGATGGCGACGGCCAGGTCTTTTGGATCGGCCCGACCGAGGTCACGGAAGCGGACGACGAGACCGTCGAGCTGAGCGATGCCCTGTTGTACAGCCGGGTGGAAGGCGGCGACTTTGGCAACGGCGACGCCTGGACCGCGCCGCGGATATTGGCCCAGCCAGTTCTGGACTTTACAGTCGCCAGGGCGGCCGACGGCCGTTTGCTGCTGAGCTACCTGGGCGTCCCCTGGCCGGCCGGCGGCTCGGCCGGCGTCTATTACCGCCAATCGGGCGACGACGGCGAGAACTGGTCGGAGCCGGCCTCACTTTATCTTTCGGCCTATCTGCACCCGCTGGTGACGGAAGAGGGCAGCATCCACATGACGACCGGCGTCGTGGACGGCGTCGAGCGCATCCTGGTCGCCTGGGACGACCGGCTACAGGAGAAGGTGTTCCTGGGCCAGTCCCAGGACGGCGGCCAGAGCTGGCCTGCGCCGCGCGAAGTGGATCGGCGGGCGGTGGGCGACAACGCCGACGCCCAAGGGCCGGCCAATATTTTGGTTCACGCCCGCCAGAATGAGATTCTGCTGCTGTGGCAGGCGGGCCACGCCGGCCAAAATTGCAGCCAATATTTCCAACATTCGGCCGACGGCGGCCTGAGCTGGGGCGCAGCGACGCCCATGTTGGCGAGCTTTCAGGTTTGCCCGGAGGCCAATCACTTTCTGGCCGGGCCGGAGCGACAGCCGCTGCTGCTGACCACCATCCACAGCCAGGCCCATCTTCTGGCCTGGAACGGCCAGGAGTGGAGTGGGTCGCAGGAGCAGGAGGCGCTGTCCGGTTTCGTCAACACGGACACAAATCAGGTGGTGACGCTGGGCTGCTTCCAGGCGAGCCTGTTAGCGGCCGGCGAACTGCTGGTGGTGGGCTGCGGCCAAGGCCTGGCCGGCGACATCTGGGCGCTATCCCGGCCGTTGACCAGCACGGCCGACTGGTTCTTGCCGCCGGCCGCCTGGGCCGCGCCTGGATTGGTCGCCAGCCTGGAGGCGCCGCCGGCCGGCTTCGAATTGGTTCTGGATCGCGACGGCAACGCGCACCTGTTTTGGAGCCAATCAAACAGCCGGGCGGTGAGTTACGCCTTTTGGAACGGGGCGAATTGGTCGGCCCCGCTGGCGCTGCCCAACTCGCCCGGCGGCGGCACTTCCAGCCCGGCGGCCACCGCCAGCCGCAGCGGCCGCCTGCTGGTAAGCTGGCGCGACGCTTCGGGCCAGATCTTCTTCAGCCAGGCGTCAACGGCCGACGCTATCCTCACCTCGCGCTGGTCCAGCCCGCAGGCGATCCCCGCGCCGGCGCCGGCGGCCGACACGTCGGCCATCGCCAGCGACGGGGCCGGTCGGGCCTATATCGCCTACACCGTCCCGCTCAACGAAGGGCGCGGCATTTACCTGAGCCGGTCTGAAGACGAGGGCATGACCTGGTCGGAAGCGGCGCAGGTGTTCGACGGCGCGGCCCAGGGCTGGGAGATGGTGGGCCGGCCGCAGATCGCGGCCCCGCCAAGCGGTCAGGTGCACGCGCTGTGGACCCAGCGGGCGCTGCCGACCAGCGCCGACCGGCCGGGCCTGGCGCTGTACTACGCCCGCTCGGAGGACGCCGGCCTAACCTTCAGCCTGGGCGAACTGGTTGCCGATGCGCCCATAAGCTGGAGCCAGTTGGCGGCCGCCGGCAGTGGGCCAATGCACCGGCTGTGGCAGGTGGCCGACGCGGGCGTGACGGCCTTCTGGCAGGCGACCTCGGCCGACGGCGGGCTGACCTGGCAGGCGGCCAACCCACTTTCCAATTTGGATGGGCTGTTGGCCACGGCCCAAGACGAGGGCAGCCAGCTGCACCTGGTACAGCTCGCAGACGAAGTGCTGCAACAATGGCTCTGGCAGGACGGCGGCTGGCAGGGCCAGGCCACCTTGCCGCTAGGGCCCGGCCGGGCGGAGGCGCTGGCGGCCGCGGCCGGCGGCGGCCGTCTGGCGGCCGTCTACAGCGGGCCAGCCGGGCCACTGACGCCCACCGTGGGCGCTCAGACGGGGCTGTACTTTAGCTGGCGGCCAATTGAGCCCGCGAGCGAAACTGCCCAGCCCGAATTGCCCACCATCACGCCACTGGCCACCGCCGAGTCCACGACCGCGGCCGGCGCTTCCGCCACGCCAGAGGCCGCCACGCCGGAACCGGCCGGCGGCAGCGAACAAAATACGGATGCTGGCCCGGCGGCCGGCCCGGCCGGCAATCCCAGCCCGCCGTTGCTGATCGGCATCCTGGTGGCCGGCGCGCTGCTGACGGTCATCACCTTTGTCGCATTTCGGGTGGGCCGGCCGCGCCGGTCGTAATAAAGCCAGCGGTCCAACAGGAGGACACTTACAATGGACGACATCAACCAGACTATCAAGAGCTACATCTTGGAGGAGTTTCTCAACGGCGAGGAGGCTCAAACGCTGACCGGCTCAACGCCGCTCATTTCCGGCCGCTTCCTCGACTCGCTTGCAACCCTGCGCCTGGTGGAGTTTCTACGCCAGCGCTACGACGTCGAGATCCTCCCCGAAGAGATGACCGAGGAGTATCTGGATACCATTGACGACATCGCCCAGCTGGTGCGATCAAAGACGCAGGGCTGAGGCCGGCCGGCGAGCCGACCCGTGAGCGAATTGACCTAGATTGATCTAATGGAAACAAGCCAAACGCAGCCCAGCGACTCCCTGGCTGCCTGGGAGAAGGCCGTGCCCAGGCTGCTGATCCTGGCCGGGGCCGCCATTTTCGCCGTAGGTGCGGCGGCCGACCTGCTGGGCCTCGGCGGCGGCACCGGGCTGGGCGCCAACCAAGTGGCCCTGGCCCTGAGCGGCCTGGCTTTGCTGATCACCGGCGTTGGCCTGACCCGGCCACCGGGCCTGCGCCGGCTGGGCGAATGGTTCCTGGTGCTGGCGGCCGTGGCCGTGGCGGCCCTGGCGGCCGACCTTTTCGTCATTGGCAGCCTGGCCAATGCCGGCGCCAAGCAAGCCATGCTGGCCTCTGTCCTGGTCGGCCTGGCGCTGACGGCCGCCTGGCCGCTGCCGGCCGCCGGCCGGCGCTTCCTGGCCGACTGGCTGGGTTGGCTGGCGCTCAACCGGGTCAAGGTGGCCCGCTTCCTGGCCGTAACGCTCCAGCTGGGCCTGCTGGTGCTGATCATGGGCCGCTACCAATTAGAGAACCAGGCGGTCTACCACAACTTGATGTTGCTGGTGCTGTACGGTTTTCTGATCCACCACTTCCTGCCCCTGCCCTACCGGCTGCCGTTCTTCTTGCTGCTCTCGCTGGTTGCCATCGCCGGCATTCTGGGGCTGGCCAACGGCGCCTGGCTGATCGCCATCGGCTTGGCCCTGATCGCCATCGCCAACCTGCCGCTTTCGCATCGCCTGCGACTTGGCCTGCTGCTGGCGGCCGCGGCCGGCCTGGCCTGGCTGCGCCGCGCCGGCGGCCTGGAGATGGGCGTGCCGGCGGCCGTGTGGCCGGTGCTGGGCTCGATTTTCATGTTTCGGCTCATCATCTACTGGCATGACCTGAAGCACGCCAAGGAGCGGCCGAACGTCTGGCAAACGCTCTCCTATTTCTTCCTGCTGCCCAACGTCGTCTTTCCCTTCTTCCCAGTGGTGGACTTCGGCGCCTTCCGGCGCACCTATTTCAACACCGAGCGCTATCAGATCTACCAGACCGGCGTGCAGTGGATCTTCCGCGGCGTCACCCAGTTGATCCTGTACCGCTTTGTGAACTACTACGTCGCCATCGCCCCCGAAGAGGTGGTCGGCGCGACCTCGCTGGCCCGTTTCGTCTTGTCCGGCTACCTCCTTTACCTGCGCGTCACGGGCCAATTTCACGTCATTATCGGCATCCTGCACCTGTTTGGCTTCAACCTGCCGGAGACGAATTACCGTTACTACCTGGCCTCCAGCTTCACGGACCTGTGGCGGCGGGCGAACATCTACTGGAAAGATTTCATGCAGAAGGTGTTCTTCTACCCGGCCCATTACCGCATGCGCCGGCTGCCGCCGGCCGCCAGCCTTTTCCTGGCCACCGTCTTCGTCATCGTCGTGACCTGGGCCCTACACGCCTACCAGTGGTTCTGGCTGCGCGGCTCGCTGCTCTTGAGCCTGCCCGACATCACCTTCTGGACCATCCTGGGCACGCTGCTGGTCATCAACGTGATGGTTGAAGCCCGGCGCGGCCGCAAGCGCAGCCTGAGCGCGGCCGGTTGGAGCTGGGCCAGCTTCTCGGCCCAGACCCTGCGCACGGCCGGCGTTTTCCTGACCGTCGCCGTCCTCTGGTCGCTGTGGTCCAGCCCGTCGCTGGGCGACTGGGCCTCGCTCTGGCCGGCGGCCGTGCGCTCGCCCCTGGACATCCTGCAACTGCTGTTGATCGCGGCCGGGGTGGTGATCGTAATTGGGCTGGCGATTTGGTTCTACCACCACTGGGACCGGCGCACCGGGCCGAAGACTGCCTGGCCGGCCAGTTGGCGGCCGGTGGCCCTCAACCTGGGCGCGATGGCGGCCGTGCTGCTGCTGGGCCAGCCGGCGGTGCAGGCCCAGCTGGGCGGCCGGGCCGGGGCCGTGTTGGCCGACTTGACAGTGGCCCGGCTCAGCGACCGCGACGCCGCCCTGCTGCAGCGCGGCTATTACGAAGACCTGCTGGGCATAGACCAGTTCAACAGCGACCTGTGGGAGATCTACACCAAGCGGCCGGCCGACTGGCCCCTGCTACAGGAAACCCAGGCGGCCCGGATGACGGGCGATTTTCGCGTGATCGAGCTTATCCCGTCTACCCAGATTGACTTCCACGGCGCGCAGTTCACGGTCAATCGCTGGGGCATGCGCGACAAGGATTACGAGCTGATCCCGGCCGCGGACACCTATCGCATCGCCATGCTCGGCCCCTCCTACGTCATGGGCTCCGGCGTGGCCGACGAAGAGACCTTCGACTGGCAGCTCGAAGAGCGGCTGAACGCCGAGCTGGCGGCCGAGACGGGCCTGAATTACGAACTGCTCAATTTCGGCGTGGCGGGCTACTCGGTGCTCCAGGAGTTGCTGCAGTTAGAGAACACGGCTCTGGCATTCCGGCCGCAGGCGCTCTTCCTGGTGGCCCACCACCTGGAAGAGGACATGGTGGTGCGCAACCTGGCCAATTCGGCCCGCATGGGCCAGGAGATCCCCTACGACTATTTCAGCCAGATAGCTACCCAGGCCGGCGTTACCGAGGGAATGAGCCAGGCCGAGGCCGAGAGGCGGCTGCAGCCCTTTACCGACCCCTTGCTCAGCTGGAGCTACAACCACATTGTCGAAATCGCGCGCCAGAATGGCATCCTGCCGGTGTGGATCTACATCACCACGCCCGAGCTGACGGCCGCTCAAGAGGACATCGCCTACCTGAGCCGCCTGGCCGAGGGAGCCGGCTTCGTCGTCCTGAACCTGGCCGACGTGTACGCCGGCCGGGATCTGGAGGCGCTGATCGTGGCCGAGTGGGATCGCCATCCCAACGCCCGCGGCCACCGCCTGATCGCCGACCGGCTTTACCAGGAGCTGCTGGCCCACCCGGAGGCGATCCCCATGGATCGGCTGAGCCCGGCCGGCCTCCCCTGAGACCCACGATGGACTTTTCCTGGACTGAAGAGCAGTTGGCGCTGAAAGCGGCCGTCGTCAAGTTCGCCGCCAAGGAGCTGAACGCCGGCCTGATCGAGCGCGACCGGAAGGGCGAACTGGCGCTGGAAAATTGGCGCAAGTGCGCCGACTTCGGCCTACTGGGGCTGGCAGTGCCAGAGGAGTATGGCGGCGCCGGCGAGGATATCCTGACCACCATGCTGGTCATGGAGGGCCTGGGCTACGCCTGCCGCGACAATGGGCTGATCTTCGCCATGAACGCCCAGATGTGGAGCGTGCAGCACCCGATCCTGGCCTTCGGCAGCGAGGCCCAGAAGCTCCACTACCTGCCCGGCCTGGTGAGCGGCCGGCTGATCGCCGCCCACGCCATGTCGGAGCCGGACACCGGCTCGGACACGGCCAACTTGCGGGCGCGGGCCGAAGCGGCCGACGGCGGCTACGTGCTCAACGGCGCCAAGACTTTCGCCACCAACGCCCCGGTCTGCGACCTGGCCCTGGTGTTTGCCAACGTGGCCCCAGACAAGGGCCGGACTGGCATCACCGCCTTCCTGGTGGACCGGGATACGCCGGGCTTCAGCGTCAGCCGCGACATCGAGAAGATGGGCCTGCGCACCTCGCCCATGGGCGAGGTCGTCCTGGAGGATTGCTTTGTGGCGGCCGATTGCCGCCTGGGCGCTGAGGGGCTGGGCAGCATGATTTTCAACAGCTCGATGGAGTGGGAGCGGGCCTGCATCCTGGGCAGCCACGTGGGGGCCATGGAGCACCAGCTTGAGGTCTGCGTGCGTTACGCCCGCGAGCGCAGGCAATTTGGCCAGCCGATCGGCAAGTTCCAGTCGGTTGCCAACCGCATCGCCGACATGAAGGTGCGCCTGGAGACGGCCCGGCTGCTGCTGTACAAGGTGGCCTGGCTGAAGAAGAGCGGCAAATCGGCCGTGATGGAGGCGGCTCTGGCCAAATACTATCTGAGCGAGTGCTTCGTCCAGTCGAGCCTGGACGCCATCCGCACCCACGGCGGCTACGGCTACACGACCGAGTTCGAAGTTGAGCGCGACCTGCGCGATGCCATCGGCGGCACGCTGTACTCCGGCACCTCAGACATCCAGCGCATGATCATCGCGCGCTTCTTGGGCCTCTGACCTGGCGATAGGAGGGAGCAGACAATGGCCTACCTGTTACACCACCTGCTGGCGGACAGCGCCCAGCGCTACCCAGACAACGAAGCGCTCCGCTTCAAGGGCCAGGGCCTGACCTACGCCCAGTTGGACGCGCTGACCAACCAGACGGCCGCCGCCCTGCGCCAGCTTGGGGTGCAGCGCGGCGACCGGGTCGGCATTTACGTCCACAAGTCATTGGCTTCAGTGATCGCTATCTTCGGCATCCTGAAGGCCGGCGGCGTCTACGTGCCCCTGGACCCGAACTCGCCGGCCAAGCGGCTGGCCTACATCGCCCGCAACTGTGGCCTCAAGGTGGTTTTGACCGCGGCCGAGAAGCTGAAGGACCTGGCCAAGTTCGCAGCCGAGGACAGTCCGCTGGAGCGCATTGTGTTGATAGACAGCCCGCCCCCGGCCGAGATGCCGGCCGACCTGCCGCCGCTGCTGACCTGGGAGGAGGTGCTGCGCGCCCCGGCCGGGCCGCCGGCGCCGGCCGGCGTTATCGAGACCGACCTGGCCTACATCCTGTACACCTCCGGCTCCACCGGCGACCCCAAGGGGGTCATGATCGCCCACCGGACAATTTTCACCTTTATCAATTGGTGCGCAGACACCTTCAAATTGGGCCCGGCCGACCGGGTGACGAGCCACGCCCCGCTGCATTTCGACCTGTCCACCTTCGACATTTTTGTGACCTTGAAGGCCGGCGGCACGGTGGTGCTGTTGCCCGACACGCTGTCGGTCTTCCCTATTCAGCTGGTGCGGCTACTCCAGGACGAGCGCATCACGGTCATTTACATGGTGCCCTCTATCCTGTCGCTGATGGTGAACTACGGCAAGCTGGCCGACCACGACTTGTCGGCGCTGCGCCTGCTTCTGTTTGCCGGCGAGGTCTTTCCCATCAAATACCTGCGCGCCCTGGCCGAGGCAGTGCCCCACCCCGACTATTACAACCTCTACGGGCCGACCGAGACGAACGTCTGCACCTATTACAAGGTGCAGCCCGAAGACCTGGCGCCGGAGCGCGACCGGCCGGTGCCCATCGGCGTGGCCTGCGAGAACATGGAAGTATTCGCCGTCAGCGAGGACGGCCGGCGGGTGAGTGAGCCGGGCCAGGAGGGCGAGCTGTGGGCGCGCGGCTCGTGTGTGGCCCAGGGCTATTGGGGCGACCCCGAAAAGACGGCCAAGGCCTTTGTGGCCAATACATTTCAGCCCTTGTTCCAGGAAATGGCCTATCGCACCGGGGACATCGTTTGTCTGGCCGAAGACGGCCGCACCTGGATTTACATCGGCCGGCGCGACCACATGATCAAGAGCCGCGGCTACCGCATCGAGCTGGGCGAGATCGAGGCCGCCCTGTACGGCCACAGCGGGGTCAAAGAGGCGGCCGTGGTCGCTGTGCCCGACGACCTGCTGGGCAACCGGATCAAGGCCTTCGTCGTGCCCGACCGGCAAAATGGCTTGACGCCCAAAGAGCTTGAGGCGCGCTGCGCCCGGCTGCTGCCCAAATATATGCTGCCGGAGAGCATCGAATTGCTGGCCGAGCTGCCCAAGACATCGAGTGGCAAGATTGACCGGCCGAAGCTGGTCCAGGGCGCGCGTTCCGGTTAGCGCCGGCACATGGGTTGCGGGCAGGTCTAGCTGAAGAGGGGCTCAGATTGAACGAGATGAACAATCGCGTGGGAAAGAATCCGGCCGACTATTCGGCGCGATGGGAGAGCTATTGGAAGCACGTCAGCCGGAAGGATTCCGGGGCCAAGGTGCTGTGGGATAGCGCCCCCGAATCGCTGGTGCAGGAAGATGTGGACCGTTTCCGGCCGCATCTAGACGAGGAGCTGCCACTTCTGGACCTGGGCTGCGGCAGCGGCCGTCAGACGCGCTTACTGGCACAGCATTTCCCCAAGATGATCGGCGCGGATCTCTCCCCGGCCGCGATCGAATTGGCCAGACAACAAACGTCGGCCGAGAGCAATATCGAATATCGGATCTTTGATGCATTTAGCCCGTCGGAAGCTGACGCCCTTCATCGCGAGCTTGGCGACTTGAACATCTACATACGCGGCGTCCTGCTCGGCATCCAGCGAGCGGACCGACTCGACTTCATCGCCAATATGGAGGGGTTGCTGGGGAAACGCGGCACCCTCTACCAGATAGAGGTAAACGCTGCGGGGCAGTCGTTCCTGAAATACGTGCAGTGCAGTAAGCTGTTTGTCATGCCGGTTGGCTTTGATAACGCCTTGGACATTGAGGCCTGTTACCCGGCCAGCCGTTGGCAGGTGGTAGCCCAGGGCCAGAATGTGGCTATGAACCAATTTACTGTTGCGAACCGGGAAAAACAGACAATACCAGGCGATTATCTCATCGTCCGGCGCAAGGTTTCGGCGTCAACCTGACCGGTTTGCGCCGGATGCTGATTCGGAAACGCCTGAACTATCTTCAAGGAGATCGGATATGAGTGACGTCATTATCATCGGCGGCGGCCCGGCCGGATCGGCCCTGGGTTGCTATCTGTCCATGGCGGGCATAGATAACGCCATCTTCGAGAGCACTAACCATCCGCGCGCCCACGTGGGCGAGTCCATGGTCACCTCTTCGACGCGCGTTTTCCAGGACATCGGCTTCCTGGAAGTCTTGGAGCGCGAGGGCTTCGTTAAGAAGTACGGCGCCTCGTGGCACGCGCCGGCCCACCGGCACAAGTTCGCCATCGAGTTTGCCGAGTTTCCCCAGGAGGGGATAGATCAGGACTACACCTACCACGTGGATCGCGGCAAGCTGGATCACCTGCTGCTCAAGCACGCCGAGGCTAAAGGGAGCAAGGTCTATCAGGGCATGCACGTTAAGCGCGTTCTGTTCAACGATGCCGGCTACGCTTGCGGCGTCCGCGTTGGCCTGGCCGGCCGCGAGGTTGATGTGCCCGCCAAAGTGATTGTGGACGCCAGCGGCCGCCAGACCCTGCTCGGCCGGCAGCTTAAGCTCAAACAAAAGGACCCCATCTTCAACCAGTACGCTATCCACGCCTGGTTCGAAGGCGTCAACCGGGGCAACGACAAGACGGCCGACCACATCCACATCTATTTCTTGACCAGCGAGCGCGGCTGGGTGTGGCAGATCCCGATTACCAAGGACATCACCTCGATGGGCGTGGTGGCCGAGAAGGACGTCTTCACCCAGGCGCGCATGGACCTGGAGAGCTTCTTCCACAGCCAGATCCAGACCAACGCCAACCTGGCCGACGCCATGCAGCCGGCGCGGCGCATCAACGACTTCAAGACCGAGGGCGACTACAGCTACATCATGTCGCGCTTCACCGGCGACGGCTATCTGCTGATCGGCGACGCGGCCCGCTTTGTAGACCCCATTTTCTCGTCCGGCGTCAGCATTGCCCTGTACGGGGCCAAGTATGCTTCCAAGCGCATCCAGCACGCCTTTGAGATTAACGACTTTAGCGCGGCCGTCTTTGAGCCCTTCGAAAGCCAGATCCGTTCCGGGGTGGACATCTGGTACGAGTTCATTCGCCTGTACTACAAGCTGCTGCCGCTGT
Source organism: Promineifilaceae bacterium (SeqCode) (assembly GCA_050696115.1). GTDB lineage: Bacteria > Chloroflexota > Anaerolineae > Promineifilales > Promineifilaceae > UBA11865. Next base: position 16,634 of record JBOGUG010000177.1, read on the forward strand.
TCACCTACTTCATCAGCAATCGCGAGTATCGCCTTCAGGTCTTGCAGTTGCTGCAGGGCGAGGTTTACAACCGGGGCGAGGTGCCGGTGTTGAAGGCCATGCGCGACTTCATAGACAGGGTAGAGAATTCGCAGAGCCATGCGTTCAAGGGTAAGCTGACCGACATTCCCCTGGACGACATCCCTAGAATTATCGGCGAGCTGGTTCCGGCCGATGGCCCGGCCGCGGCCTGAGGCCCTGGATTCCTTGTTTAAGCCAATTCAACAAATAACTGCAGGAGGTTTGAATGGACGTTAGTCAGACGGTAGAGCGCTTTATTATTGACGAGTTGCTGCTCGGAGACCGGGAGCACATCGCGGCCGACGAATCTTTGCTTGCCAGCGGGGTGATTGATTCGGTTAGCCTGCTGCGGCTGATCGCGTTCCTCGAAGAAGAGCTTGGCGTCCAGATCGAGGACGACGAGGTTGTGCTTGAAAACTTCGAGACGCTGACCGACATAACCAACTTCGTAAGCAGCAAGACTAAGGCAGCCAGCTAGTGGCCCCGATGCCCCCGGTATAAGTATCTGTAGGAGTCAAGTGATGAAAGTAGATGTCGCCATCTTGGGTGGCGGAATTGGAGGCGCGGCCTGCGCCATGTTCCTGGCCCGCGAGGGCATCCAGGCCACTATCATCGAGCGGGAGCGCTTCCCGCGCTATCACATCGGCGAATCCATGACTGGCGCGGCCGGCCAGGTGATCCGCCAACTGGGCTTGGAAGCGGAGATGCTCAAGCACAAGCACCCGCGTAAGAAGGGCGTCGTGGTGTATGGCCCGAAAGGGCACACCAGCTGGTGGGTGCCGGTCACCGGCCGAGATGAGAACTGGGGCCTGTACGACTCGGAAACCTGGCAGGTGCGCCGCAGCGACTTCGACACCATGATGCTGGCTGAGGCCGTGGCCCGCGGCGCCAAGCTGATCCACGGCCGGGCGACGCGGCCGCTGCTGAGCGAGGCTGGCGCGGTGCGCGGGCTAGAGGTGCGCCTGGCCGACGGCGGCTCAATCAACGTAGAGTCAGAAGTGTTGTTAGATTGCTCTGGCCAGGCGACCTTTCTGGCCAACGCCGGCGCGACGGGGCCCAAGTATGTGGGCAACTACGACAAGCAGATCGCCATCTTCTCCCAGGTCGAGGGGGCCATCCGCGACGATGACTCCTCGCGCATGAAGGACCACGACAACGCCCTGATTTTCTACAAGGAGAAGTTTCATTGGGCCTGGTTCATCCCGCTCGATGAAGAGGTCGTCAGTGTGGGGGTCGGCGTGCCGGCCGGCTACTTCCTGGACAAGAAGGAGAGCACGCGCGACTTCCTGGTGCGCGAGCTGGGCGAGCTGAACGGCGAATTGGCCCGGCGCCTGCCAGAAATCAAGCTGGCCGAAGACGTCCATGTCATCCCCAACTACTCCTACCAAGTCAGCCGCTTCTGCGGCCCAGGCTACATCTGCATCGGCGACGCCCACCGCTTCATTGACCCCATTTATTCCTTTGGCATGACGGTGGCGCTGCGCGAGGCCCAGCTGGCCGCGCCGGCCGTCAGGGCCTATCTGGAAGGGGCCAACCGCGATCAGCCCAACCCGTTCGCCGACTACGAGCGCTTCACCGAGCAGGGCATTGACGTCTTAGAAGACATGATTGACCTCTTCTGGGAGCAGCCGCTGGCCTTCGCCTGGTTCGTTCACTTCCGCCACGTGGAGCAGATGACGGATGCCTTCGCCGGCCGGATCTACGAGAACCAGCCCTCCGAGGCGATCCTGGCCTTCCGCAAGATGCTCGGCCGGACCGAAGAGCGCGAACGCTCGTACCAAAACGGGGCCGGCTATTCGGTGCCCATCGGCTCGCGCTACCACCCAGAGCGGGCGCCGCTGTGGCAAGCCAATTCGCCCGTCCCGACGACCGAAGAATGGTTGGGGCCGCGCTAGGGCCGAAGTAGCTTATGGCAAAACGTCTCCTGCTTCTCAACGGAATAGCCATCGCCGGCATTGTGCTGCACCACGCGGCCGCCTACGCGCTGCAGGCGATGTTCGAGTGGACCGACCGCTACCTGCCGGTGGCGGTGCCCAACTACGACCAACTCGGCAGCCTGCCCTACTATGGGCTGATGGTTGTGCGGCTGTTGATGACGGCGGCCGTGCCGGCCTTCTTCTTTGTGTCGGGCTACTTTGTCGCCTTTATGGCAAGAGGCGGCCGGTCGCGGGTGACGTTGAACATGGTCACGCCGCGCATCAAGGTGCTGCTTATTCCCTTTCTGATATGGACCGCCCTGCGCTACGTCCTTCTGCGCCGGCTGCCAACCAGCCTGGACGATATTCTCAACCCCTACCACTTTATTCCCCTGCTGATCCAGTTTTACCTGCTGGCCCCGCTCATGGTGGACCTGGCCAGGCGCGACTGGAAGCTGCTGTTGGCGCCCGCGGCCCTCTTCCAGTTGGTCGGCCCAGTGATCAGGGTACTGAGTGCGCTGCTGACAGGCGCGCCGCTTCAAGAGGAATTGCTGGACCTGCCACGCTGGCTCTTCCTCGTTGGGCACCCGTTCTGGTTTCCGTTCGGCATCGTGGCCGGGCTGTACCTAAGCGAGGCCCGTTCGTGGCTGGCGCGCCAGCGCAAGGCGTTGCTGGCGGCCGTAATCCTGCTGGGCGGGCTGGTGCTGGCGGAGTATTGGCTGGTAGATGCGGCCAATGGACAAGAGTGGTTGGGTCCCGGATTTAGCGGCATCGCCCACCACCTATTCTCGTTTGCCCTGATTCTATACGTCCTGGCGCTTGAGCCGGCCGCCGTGCCCCTCTCGCGCCATTTTTCTCAGTTGGGAACACAAACGCTGGGCATCTACCTGATGAACATCCCGGCCGTGTACGTCGCGGCCGTGCTGATGTACCGCCTGACCCCGGCGCTGCTGGGTTACCAGCTTGTCTACTTTGCTTTACTTGTCTTGGTGGGATTGGGCGTGCCGCTGCTGCTGATGCGAGCCGTGCGGCGCTCGCCCGCTCGCGTTGGTTATCGCTATCTCTTCGGTTAGCGGCTGGCTCGGCCGGGCCAAGTAGCCCGGAGAGCTCTGCATTAATCTATCAATTAGCGCCTTTAGGAGGGCTCAAGATGAGAAGTGCTAGTTCCCCCACCAGCGAGCCGGAGTCACACCATGACGTGATCGTCATGGGCGGCGGGCCGGCCGGATCAGCCAGCGCGGCGCTACTTGCCCGCTATGGCTATGATGTCTTGCTCTTGGAAAAGGAGCGCTTCCCGCGCGAACATGTGGGCGAGTCCATGCTCCCCTTTTGCTACCGCTTATTCGAGGACCTGGGCGTCCTGGACGAAATGGTGGCCCGCTTCCCGCGCAAGCCGGGCGTGCGCTTCATAGACCGTCACGGCCACACATCAACAACCTGGTGCTTCGGCCACATCCTGAAGGATGAGACCTACCTGTCGTTCCAGGTGTTGCGCGGCGAGTTCGACCAGGTCCTGCTGAAGAATGCCGAGCGGCTGGGCGCCAAAGTGTGCGAAGAGATGCGCGTGCGCAACGCGGACATCTTCAGCGCTCCGGACAGCGTCGCGGTCACAGCCACTGACAGCGGCGGCCAGGAGCACACTTATCGGGCCCGCTTCTTGATTGACGCCACCGGCCGCGACGCCCTGGTGGCGAGCAAGAACGGCTGGCGCAAGCCGCGCGAAGAGCTAGACCGCACCGCCTTGTGGTCGCATTGGGCCAACGTGAAGCTGGCCGGCGGCTTGGAGGAGGGGCTGTCGCTGATCATCTACCTGGGCGAGGAGAAGAAGGGCTGGATCTGGGTTTTCCCGATGGGCACGGAGCGCATCACGGCCGGGGCTGTGATGCAGAACTCTTACATGCGCAGCGAGCGCCAGAAATTGCAGGCCAATGGCTCGACCGATTGGATGTACGATCTGTGCATGCAAGAACTGCGCCTGTCGCCGCTGGTGAACCAGCTGCTGGAAGGCTCGCGCATGGTGCTGCCGATATTGGTCAACGGGGATTACTCCTACGAAGTGAAGAACCACTTTGGCAGCAATTACGCCCTGGTCGGCGACGCGCGCGGCTTTATCGATCCGATCTTCTCCAGCGGCGTCTTCCTGTGCCTCAAGAGCGCCTATCTGGTGACGGCCGCCCTTCACGAGCAGCTGCAGCGGCCGGTCGAGGGGGTGCACCCGCAATTGGTGACAGCCTACGATCACATCACCGGGGCCTACGAATTTGTCCATCGCATGATCCGGCTGTTTTACAACCCGCACGCCATCACCTGGGCCGAGGTGGGCGCCGAGGGCCAGGCCCACCGCCAGCACGAGAGCGCGCTGGCGGCCGGGCACTATATGCTCTCAGGCGACTTCTTTGAGAATTACGAGAAGTACAATCGCTACTTTGAAATACTGGAAAATCCCACTAACTTCAGGCGGTATGCGAAGTCGGTCATTGACCGCAAGGCGTACGATGAGCCAACCTGCTTCAGCCGTTGGGACGAGGTCTTCGCCGACATGGAAGAGTGGGATCGGCGGCGCATCGCCGATTACATGCAGTATGACCCGGCGCCGCCAGCCCCGGCCGCTTCGGCCGCCTGATCGGGCTTGGGGAGCCGCGCCTCTCGGCGGCCGCGACAAACGAAGCGTGAGCAGCGATGAATGGCCGCAAGCGCCTGAGCGTGGGCATCTCCCATCGCCGGACGGTGCCGGCCGAAAACGGCTTCAGCGCGCTAGAGGCCGACAGGCTGGCCGCCCATCGTGGGCGCTGTATACCCGGCGGCTGGAAGATGTTTACCGCAGCGTATTATAGGGCCCTGAAGGGTGGGTTGAAGGCCGTGGCGGCCGCGGCGGCCGCGCTCTGGCTGCTGCTGGCGCTGGGCGGGCCTTCCCCGGCCGAGGCCCAAGTGCGTTTGGGTTGGTCAATCCCGCACCAGCTTTCCACGGCCGGCCGGAAGGGCTCTGAGGCGTCGCTGGTGGCCGATCCAGCCGGCTACGTGCACGTCTTTTGGACCGAGACGCTGCCGGACGAGCGTTCCCTGCTGCGCTACGCGCGCTTCGACGGCCAGACCTGGTCGCTGCCGATTGACATTCGCGTCTCGGAGCCGTTCACCCCTATCAAGACGACGGCGCCTGCGATGGGCCCGGATGGCGTCCTGCACCTGGCCTGGGTGGAGGGCAACAACGGGCCGGCCTATTACTCGCAAGCGCCGGCCGGGCTGGCCTTGCGCAGCCAGGAATGGCGCCGGCCGACCCGAATCCAAATGCCGGCCGACAACGTGAGGCTCCTGGTGGATGCCAGCGGCAGCCTGCACCTCCTCACCACGGTCGCCAGCACCAGCCCACTCCACCCAGGTGTCTATTACCTGCGCTCGGCCGACCAGGGCATCACCTGGTCGCCCTTCGTCTGGCTGGACCCCGACATTCCGGCCGGCTTTACGCCCGCAAGCGCCCAGTTTGCCCTCGACAAGCAAGGCGGCCTGCACGCCGTCTGGTTCTACATCTCGTTTCTGCAGGGCGAGGGGGATTGGCTTCGCTATACGAATTCACTGGACGGTGGCCAAGGCTGGTCGCGGCCGCTGACACTTGCCAAGGAGAGCGAGGGCGCGGCCGACATGAACACCTTCGCCCGGCCGAATCTTGCGGTGAGTGGCGACTCGGTTCACGTCGTCTGGGCGGCCGGCTTTCTACTCTACCGCAACCACCGCTATTCAACTGACCGAGGCGCGAATTGGACCGCGCCGGCGCGCATCTTCGGCGAGCTGAACGGCCAGGCCGGCGACAGCCTGACGGTGGATGGGCTCGGCCGAGTGCACTTCTTCGGCCAGATCCGCTTCCCAATGGCCATTTACCATGTTATTTGGGATGGAACGCGCTGGTCGCCGCCCGGCCTGATCTACTTCATTCGCGATGCGACCGATTCTGACCAGGGAAGCGAGGGTGAGGCGAGCGCGACCAGCGAAGAAGCTATACCTGAGGGCATCGTGGCCGCCCACAACACCCACGCGGCCGTGCGCCTGGGCTACCAGTTGGTGCTGACCTTCACCGACCCGCCTCCAGCGGCGGAGCGGCGGCTTGTCGTGACGCAGATAGGCCTGGACGATCTGCCGGCTGCCGCGCCGGCGCCGGCCGCCACGGCCGGGCCGGAGACGGAAGCGAGCCCGGCCGCCGTTACGCCCGTGACGCCCCCCTCCCCAGCGGCGGGCACGGCTA
>JBOGUG010000178.1:0-2623 GCA_050696115.1 Promineifilaceae bacterium (SeqCode)
GCCCGAATGCGGCGGCCAGCAGCGCGCCGGCAAGGCCGCCCCAGAGATTGAAGCCGCCTGTTAGCGGCCAGGCGACGGCCAGTAGGTTGTCCTGGTAGGCGCTCCAGTGCAGACCGACGAAAGCCAGCCGGCCGGCCAAGAAGCCGGCCAAAATGGCCAGCACACCAACGCTGTAGAGCCGGCCGGCGTCTAGGCGCAGGGCGCGCCCCGCCCGCTCCAGGGCGCTCAAGAGCAGCCAGATTCCCATAATAACGACCAGGCCGCGGGTGGGAATGGCCAGGGAACCGAGGTTAACAGCGGGCAGCACGGCTCGGATCAGCCCTCGGCGAGCAGACGCTGCAAGCGATCTTCGATGATGGCCTGGTTTAGGCTGCCGGCGAAGACTTCGCGCACGACGCCGGCCTGGTCTATGAACAAGGTAGTCGGGAGGGCGGTCACGCTGTAGGCCCGGCTGACGGCGCTGTCGGAGTCGAGCAGCAGCGGGTAGCTGATTGCCAACTGGCTGGCAAAGTCGGCGACGATCATCTGGGCCTCGCCCTGATCCACGCCTAAGATTACGGCGCGGCCGGCAAAACGCTTGCTGGCGGCTTGGAGGGCAGGCATCTCCTGGCGGCAGGGCGGACACCAGGTGGCCCAAAAGTTGAGCACGACCGGCCGGCCGCGATAGTCGGCCAGGCTGACCTGCTCGCCGCTCAGGGAGGTCAGGCTGAAAGCGGGCGCCAGATGGCCGGCAAGGGGGGCTTCGACAGGGCCGGCAGCCGCCGAAATCGGCTCACGCGAGTAGGCGATCCAGGCGCCGCCCAGTAAGGCGAGCGCCAGCAGCAGGACAGACCAGCTAAAACGGCCGGCCGGCATGGGCTAAGGCGAACGGCGGCCGGCTGCCAGCCCTGAGGTCACTCATCGCCCCCGCCGCCTGTGGTCACCCAAATCTCGTCCAGGACTTCGGCCCGGCCGCCCAATTTGCCCAGTTGGACGTCGTTGATGGTCACAAAAATGGCGATGGCATTGCCGGCCTTCAACTGGGCCTCGTCCTGGGCCTCCCACTCGAACGGCCCTTCGCCGCTGCGCGCCTGGCCCTCAAAAACGATCTCGCCGTCAATGGTGACTTGCATCCAGGTGCGCTCGGTGATGTCCAGGCGCAGGCGGATCGTCTCCAGGGTGGCGGGCAACTCCGGCCGGGTGGGCGTCAGCGTGGGCAGCACCAGGGCGCTGTCATTCCGGCTGGTGGAAGTGATCGGCGTGCCGGCGCCCGGCAGCAGGCCGGCGTCCGGCGTGGGTGACTCTTCGGCCCCGGCCACCATGCCGCCGACGACATCCTGGATGGTCTGGCCGAAGTCCTGACCACCGGCGGCTTCGCCGCGCAGCAAGGGCAGGAAGCGGCTAACAACCATGCCAATGGCGAACAAGAGCGCCAGGATAATGGCCAGGCGCGGCAAGGCACTGGTGTCGCGCCGGGCGTGACCGCTCTCGGCCATCTCGACGTTGACCGGATCAAAGAAGGGCTGGTCGTCGCGCAGCGGCAGCGGCTTGTCGAAGCTGAGCGCGTCGGGCCGCGGGGCGCGGGGGTGGCGGGCCGCCTGGCTGTCGTAGCGCTCCACCAACGGCTGGGCGTCCAGGCCCAGGTAGCGGGCGTAATTGCGCAAATAGCCGCGGACGTGCACGGCCGTGGGCAGGGCGGCGTAGTTGCCGTCTTCCAGCGCCTCCAGAAAACGGCTGTTGATTTTCGTTGTGTTCTGGACGTCGCCCAGCGTCAGCCCGCGCGCCTCGCGGGCCTCACGCAGAACCTCGCCTAGGTTGTCCACACCTGCTCAGTGTCGGCCGGCTCCTGCCCCTCATCGGCCGGCCCGGCCGCCTCCGGGCCCCCATCAGGCTCCGCCTCAATTCCTTCCCAGCGGTCGTCTTCGGCCGCAGTGTCCCATTCGGCGGCCAGCTCAACTTCCGCTTCGGATTCCATGCCGGCCTCGGCCTCTTCAAGCGCAGGCTCTAGCTCGATGGACTTGGCCGGGGCGACCGGCCCGTCCGGCTCGACCAGCACGGTCACCTGGGGCTGGTAATCGCGGCTGAGGCGGACAATGACCTGGTGCGGGCCAAGCTGGCGCAGCGGAGCCCCAATGATGATGTGGCGATCGATGGCGGTGCCCAGCTCAACGTTCAGCCCATCGGCAATATCCTGGCTGGTAATTGAGCCGTACAGCTTGCCTGTGTCGCCAGCGCGGGCGGTAAACGAGAGCTGGACAGCGCTGATGCGGCCGGCCAATGCGTCGTGCTCGTTGCGAATCTGGTCCATGCGAACGGCGGCCTTATCGCGCCAGCCGGCCGCTTCCTTCAGGACGTTCGGCGTCGCCTTCACGGCCATGCCGCGGGGAAGCAGGTAGTTCCGACCATAACCGTCGGCTACCGTCATCACCTCGCCAGCGTAGCCGAGGTTATCCACGTCCTTCTTTAACAAAACCTTCATTCGACTGTCGTCTCCTCAACGTAAATTCGAGAACGGAGCATGGTATCAGAGGCGATCTAGTTTGACAAACCGGCTTGCTCGCCGCTGGCGTAAACCTCGTCCATCGCCAGCAGGATGTGATCAAGCTCCTCCACCTGACCGGCGATGTCCTGGCGCAGCCGCTTG
>JBOGUG010000179.1:0-2961 GCA_050696115.1 Promineifilaceae bacterium (SeqCode)
GGGCAGGACAAAGATATCGGCCGCCTTTAGATGGCTCTCGACCTCGGCCACTTCGCCGGCAAAACGAACCGACTCGGCCAGTTTTCCGGCCGCCACCCTGGCCCGTAACGCGGCTTCGCAATTGTGAATGTCCAGCCCGCCAGATCCAACCAGGATCAAATGCGCGTCTGGGCAGGCCCGCCTGACGTCTGGCCAGGCTTCCAGCAACTCTGGAAGTCCCTTGTAGGACACCAACCGGCCGACGTAGATCACGAGTGGAACCTCCTGCGGCAGCCCCAAGCGCTCGCGCAAGCAGCGCTTGTCGGCCGGGGCGATCGGCCTAAAGCGATCGGCATCCACTCCGTTGGGGATAGCATGGATCAACTCAGATGGCACGCCCTGGGCAGCCAGCTCGCGGCCAATCTCGCTTGAAATCGCCACAAAAGCGTCCGCCCGACGCAAGACCCGGTTGCGGCCGCGGACGAACAGGTTCAGGAGCGGCCGGGCGGCCGGGATGCGGACTCTGGCCAAGCCGGCCTGGAAAAATTCGCCCGACATTTCGCCCGGGCTGTCAGCTTTAAGAACCACCGGCTTGCCCAGCCACCGGCCGACCAGCACCGCCGGCAAGCCCAGGATCCGGAAGCCGCAAACCAGGATAACGTCGTAGCGGTCCCGCAGCCGCAACAGTGCAGGCCCGGCCGAGAGCAGCAGTCCCCACTTGTGGGTGTGGTTGCGGCCGCCCGGCGGCAGACGCACCACCCAGGCCGGGCCAATCTGCTCGCTTGAACGCAGCTCGGGCTGCGAACGGCGGGTTAGTACCGTTATCTGGTGACCGGCGGCCGCCAGTCCCTCGGCCAGCGCCTTGGCTTGCGTTTCACCGCCGCCGACGACCGGGAAATAGGTCTCGGTGAGGATGCACACGGCCGGCGCGCTCACGCCCCACTCTCCGCCTCGGACGGCGGCAATGCCCGGTTCCATTAGCTCAGCCTCCTCCTGCTCATTGGTGCTTCGGTCGGCGTTGTCGCCTCGCCAGGCCTTAAGCGCCAGCGCCGGGCCTGGAAAGCGACCAGGTCACGCAGCCGCGGGTCGCGGTACAGCCGCCCCCTTGGGCCGGACTGCGGCCCGAAGACGGCCGTGCCGTCGCGCACGGCCAGAATCGCCCGGATATACAGGTCGAGGCCCAGCGCCTCCAGCTCGCGCCAGACCCGGCCCAGGCTCCGACCGCCGGCCGCCACCGAGCCTTCCATTACGATCTGGCCCGTATCCAGGCCCGCGTTGACCCGTTGGATGGTTACCCCGGCCCGCTCTTCACCCTGATACAGCGCCCAGAACGTCGTTTTCTTGCCCCGGTATTTGGGCAGCGCGCCGTGGTGGATGCCCAATGTGCCCTGACGCGGCAGCTCGAATAGCTCCGGCCGCAGGATGGGGCTGCCGTAGATCAGGCCCAGGTCCGGCCTAAGCCGGAGCACCTCGGCCAGCACAGCCGGGGCGTGGGTGTCGGCCACGAAATGAAGCCGGCCGGCCAGCGTCCGGAATTGGCGGCGCAGATTGAGCTCGCGCCGAGGGTGGGTGATCAGCCGGCCCGCGCCCTCCAGCAGGCCCATTAGCAGTAGCGGCAGGGCCAGCAAACGCCGCCGGCGCCACAGATCGCGCGCTACCGGCCCCAAGCCACGGCCGCTTGACTGGCAAAACACGGCCAGCAACTCAATTTCCGGCTGGGCCATTAGACGTTGTATGAAGAGCTGCGGGCCGCGTTCCAGCCGAGGGCCCCCGCCAAAAACCACCACCCGGATGGGCCGATCCGGCCGGCGCTCAGCCGGGCTCATCGTCGTCAGCTCGGCCCCGGCGGCCGAGGGCCAGCAGGCTGTCCTTGCAGCGCTTTAGCGGCGGTTCCAGCATAAAAGTGAGCTTAAGCCACAGGCGCTTTCGCTCGAAGACGGCCATGCCTGGCCGGGTCGCCCCGGAACGTAAGAAGAACTCTGGGCTCTGGCTGACCTCTTCCACGCGCCGGGGAGGCAGGATCGGCCGCTCCTGCCAGCTAAAATAGCGCCGCGTCTGGCTCTCGAAACATTCCAGCGCCCGCCGCTTGAGGGGTCCGTAGGGGCCTACATCCACACGCAAAAGCCCCTCCGGCCGAAGATAACTGCGCAGGTCGCCGCCCGGCAACAACTGCCACCGGTAGTATACGAAATACTCTACCAACTGTGTCCGCAGTTCGGTTCGGGCTAGCAGCTGGCCGGCGGCCTGGTACAGCGCCAGATGGTCTGGGTGACGGTCGTAGCGAAAGGGAACCAGCAGGCTGGCCGGGGCCAGTTTTGCGATCAGTTGCCTCAGCTCCAGCTCCACTTGGAGCACGTGGTCGCCCAGACGGCCGTCGGGCAAGCCCATGAAATGGAGGTTAGCGGCCGGGATGCCCAGCGTCCCCAGGGCCGCACGTGCCTCGCCAGCCCGGATCGTGGGCAAATCGGTTGAGGCTACCCCCTGCCAGCGATAGGGCGGAATCGGCGAACGGGACCCGTCGGTAGCGTAGACGACGTGAATGCGTTCTTTGTCCGGCAGTGCTGCGAGTGTTCCACCGCAGGCCAGTACCCCATCGTCCATGTGGGGTGCCGCCAGCAGCAAGCCGCCCTCGAACGCCTCGGCCGGATCAGCGAACGCCATGGTTCGCCGTCGCGCCAATCTCCTCCAGGATAGCCAGGGTCTCCTGGGCGCAGCGCTGCCAACTAAAGCAAGCGGCGCGGGCCAAGCTGCGCGCGGAAAGCTGGCGGTGCAGGGCCCGGTCCACTAACACGCGCTCGGCCGCTTCGGCAATCGCCGCCGGTTGCTCAGGATCAACCAGGACGGCCGCGTCTCCCGCCAACTCCTTCATGCCGTTGGCGTCCGAGGTCACAATCGGCGTGCCACAAGCCAACGCCTCGGTGATAGGGATGGGAAACGCCTCCAGCCGCGAAGGATAGAGGAACAGATCGGCCAGTGTGTAAA
>JBOGUG010000180.1:0-10689 GCA_050696115.1 Promineifilaceae bacterium (SeqCode)
TGGCGCCCGCCGACGGGCTGGAAGCCCGTCCCACATGCCGGAAGCCCGCGGCCGGTGGTTGGCCCAGAACCAGGGCGGGCACAGGGGCCCGCCCCTACATGGCCGGATGACCGGCGCGCATTGCGTCGCCCAATGGGTCAAAGGGTGATAAGCTGGGGCGGCCGCGTTGGCTTATCTGTTTGAGCACGAAGAGAGGGCGACATGATCACAGGCATCCACCACGTCACCTGCATCGCCGGCCCGGCGCAAGAAAACCTGGATTTCTACGCCGGCACGCTGGGCATGCGCCTGGTCAAGAAGAGCGTCAACCAGGATGACGTCGGCACCTACCACCTGTTCTACGCCGACGCTGAGGGCCGGCCGGGCACCGACCTGACCTTCTTTCCCTGGGCCAATATGCCGGCCGGCCAGAAGGGCGTCGGCCTAAATGTCGAGGTGCCGCTAGCCGTGCCCGTTGGCAGCTTGGCCTACTGGGCCGAGCGGCTGGAGGCCGCCGGCGTCGAGCTGAGCCCGCTTGAAACCCGCTTTGGCGAGCGCGCGCTGCCCTTCAGCGACCCTCACGGCCTGGAGCTGGCCCTGGTGGAGACGGCCGACGAGCGCCCCTTCACCCCTTGGGACGCCAGCCCGGCGCCGGCCGAATGCCAGGTGCGCGGCCTGCACGCGGCCCGGCTGTGGGAGCGCGACCTGGCCGGCACGGCCGGCTTCCTGGCCGAAGTCATGGGCTTCGACCTCATCGGCGAGGAGGACGGCTGGTATCGTTACGGGGTCGAGGCAGGCGGCTCGCGCCAGGTGGTGGACGTGCGCGCGCTGCCCGACGTGCGCCGGGGCCAGTGGGGCGTCGGCAGCACCCACCACGTCGCCTGGCGCGTGCCGGACGACGCCAGCCAATTGGCCTTGCAGGCGGCCCTGGAGCGGGCCGGCCGGCGGCCGACGCCGGTGATTGACCGCTTTTGGTTTCGCAGTGTCTATTTCCGCGAGCCGGGCGGGGTGCTGTTCGAGATCGCCACCGACGGGCCGGGCTTTGCCATAGACGAGAAGCCGGCCGAGTTGGGCGAGCGGCTCATCCTTCCCCCCTGGCTGGAGGCGCAGCGGGCCGCCATCGAGGCCGGCCTGCCGGAGTTGAGGCGGCCGAGTGCGGCCGAGGCGGAGGCCAGGATTCGGGGATTAGGAGATTAGCGCCAGAGCGGCCCGCTTGGCTAAATATCGCATCCTCTCCCTGGACGGCGGCGGCATCCGGGGCCTGCTGACGCTGGTTCTAATGCAGCGGCTGGAAGCGGCCGCGCCCGGCTGGCTGGAGCAGACCGACCTGATCGCCGGCACCTCCACCGGCGGCATCATCGCCATCGGGCTGGCGGCCGGCCTCAACACGGCCGCGCTGCGCCTGCTCTACCAGGAGCATTGCCACGAGGTCTTCGAGGACAGCCTGATTGACGACATCCTCGACCTGGGCATGCTGTCGGGGGCGGAATACGACGGCCGGCATTTGGCCCGCCTGCTGCACACGACGCTGGGCGACGTGACCCTGGGCCAGTTGGGCAAGAAGGTGGTTATCAGCGCCTTCGACCTGGACAACGAGGCGGCCGCGCCGGCGCTGCGCACCTGGAAGGCCAAGTTCTTCCACAATTTCGACGGCCCGGACAGCGACGGGGCCGTGCCGGCCCACCGGGTGGCTCTCTACACCAGCCTGGCGCCGACCTACTTCCCGGCCGTGGACGGCTACATTGACGGCGGGGTGGTGGCCAACAACCCCAGCCTGGCCGCCCTGGCTCAAACCCAGGACGAGCGGCTGGAGGTGCCAGGCCGGCCGGCCCTGGAAGAGATCGTGTTGTTGTCGCTGGGCACCGGGGTCTTGCCCCAGTACATCGCCGGCGACGTGCTGGATTGGGGGTTGCTCCAGTGGGCCCGCAACCTGGTGCCGCTCATGCTGGACGGCGGCAACGAGGTGGCGTCGTATCAATGCCGCCAACTGCTCGGCGGCCGCTTCGAACGGCTGTCGCCGCTGCTGGGGGCGCGCATCGAGCTGGACGACTGTGGCGCGATGGGCCGCCTGGTGCGCATCGCCGAGCGGGCCGACATCGGCCGCACGGCTGCCTGGCTACAGGCCCACTGGCTGCCGGACGACGCCTAGCGCATGCTAGTTTGCTGCTGCTGAAGCAGATCGCGGATCTGGCGCAGCAAAACCACGTCTTCGGGGTCGGCCGCCGGCGCTTCGGGCGCCTTCATGTTGTTGTAGGCCCGCACCAACAGGAAGATCACGAAGGCGATGATCACGAAGTTGATCACCGCCTGGATGAAGTTCCCGTAGGCGATGTTCGCCTCGCCGACCGTGATCGCCAGGCTGGTGAAGTCCACCCCGCCCAGCACCACGCCGATGATCGGCATGATGATGTCGTTGGTCAGCGAGAGCACGATGGCCCCGAAGGCCACCCCGAGAATGACCGCGACCGCCAGGTCAAGGACGTTGCCTTTGGCAATGAAATCGCGAAATTCCTGTAACATGCGTTCCTCCTCTTTGTAACGGCCGGCCCTTTCCCCCTCAGGCCCGGCCGCAGGCCAATAAGTACCCAGATTATAGTCGCCCGGCCGAATCTGGCTATAACGCCAGTCGCCGCGGCCGGTAATGTTGCAATAGTTGCAACAACGCTGCCCTATCCTGGCAGAAATGCAGCCAAAGGAGGCGGGCAGGCGATGACTAAGGATCGGCGCCAGGAGCGCCTGAAGCGAATATACCAGACGGTGGCCGACAACCCCGGCGCCCGGCCGGGGCGCATCGCCCAGTTGTTGAGCCTGTCGCGCTCGTCGGTGACGCGGGCCTTGCCGGCCCTGGAGCGCCAGGGCTATCTGCTGAGCGAGGACGAGCACGGCCGGCTGTACCCCTACGGCCGGGCCTGAGCCGGCCGGTGGCCATTGTGTGGCGCGGGCCGGTGGGGGACGTGGGCAGGGGCACGTTGCAACCTGCCCCTACGAATCGGCCGCAACCGCCGCCCTCAGAATCGGGCAGGCACATGGGCCCGCCCCGACGCGGGCCGGCTGCCGAGGGCCAGTTGGGTTTTGGGCGGGCCGCCGGCCGGGTATGATACGGCCCAGGGTGAGCCCCGGGCCGCCTTGCCAAGGAGGAACTTCATGAGCCGCTCAGCCACCAAAGCCGCCCGACTGCTGAAGATCGAGGCCCTGCTGTTGGCCCATCCCGAAGGGCTGGCCCCGGCCGAAATAGCGCGCAAGCTGCAAGTCCACCGCTCGACCGTCGGCCGGTATCTGCCCGACCTGCCGGCCTACATCTACATTGAAGACGACGGCCGCTGGCGGATTGACCGCCAGGGGCTGCTGGTGAATGTGCGCCTCAGCCTGCATGAGGCGCTGGCCGTGCACCTGGCGGCCCGCCTGCTGGCTACGCGCATGGACCGCCAGAACCCGCACGCCGCGGCCGCGCTGCGCAAGCTGGGGGTGGCGCTGGAGAAGCTCGCGCCGCAGGTCAGCCGGCATCTGCTGCAATCGGCCGGCGAGGTGGACGACGCCGCCCAGCTGCATGACCCGCTCTATTTGCAGGTGCTGGAGAAGCTGACGCTGGCCTGGGCCGAGCGCCGCCTGGTGAGCCTGTGGCACCGGCGCCAGCCGGGCAGCGCGGTGCATGAGTACCTGTTCGCCCCCTATTTCATCGAGCCGTCGGCCATCGGCCAGGCCACCTACGTCATCGGCCGGCGGCAGGGGCCGGATGAGCCGCGCACCTTCAAAATCGAGCGCATCGAGCGCATCGAGCTGCTGGCCGACCGCTACGAGATACCGGCCGACTTTGACCCCGGCGCGCTGCTGGCCGACGCTTGGGGCATCTGGTACACGGCCGGCGAGCCGGTCGAGGTCGTCCTGCGCTTTTCGCCACGCGTGGCCGGCCGGGTGCAGGAGAGCCAGTGGCACCGCTCGCAGCGGCTGGAGGCGGAAGCTGACGGCGGCCTGCGCTTTCGCGCCTGGGTGGCCGAGCCGCAGGAGATGATGCCCTGGATTCGGGGCTGGGGGGCCGAGGTCGAGGTGTTGGCCCCGGCCGGGCTGCGCCAGGAGCTGGTGGCGGAAGCCGGCCGGCTGGCGCGGTTGTACAACCTGCCGGCCGCCCCTCACCTCGGCGCAGACACTGTTCCCCACTCCCCGGCGGGGAGAGGGGCCAGGGGTGAGGGGCAACCATAGCCCCAAATCCCGGCCGCATTCCGCGCCCCTACGCCAACGTCGCGACCATGATGGCCTTGGCCGTGTGCAGCCGGTTCTCGGCCTGGTCGAAGACGATGGACGCGGCCGATTCAAACACCTCCTCGGTCACTTCCAGGCTCTCCAGGCCAAAGCGCTGGTAGATCTGCTCCCCAATTTTGGTCTCCCGGTTGTGGAAGGCCGGCAGGCAATGCATGAACTTGACGGCCGGGTTGCCGCTCAGCGCCAGCGCTTGGCGGTTGACCTGGTACGGCCGCAGTAGGCGGATGCGCTCCTCCCAGACAGTTTCGGGCTCGCCCATCGAGACCCAGACGTCGGTGTGGATGAAGTCCACCCCGTCCAGCCCGGCGGCCAGATCCTCGGTCAGAGTTAGCCGCGCGCCGGTCTCGGCCGCCAGCCGGCGGCAACGCTCGACCAACTCGGCCGCCGGCCAGAGGGCGCGCGGGGCGACCAGACGGACGTCCATGCCGAGCTTGCAGCCGCCGACCATGAGCGAGTTGGCCATGTTGAAGCGGGCGTCGCCGACGAAGGCGTAGGCGACGGCTGCGCCGGCCGGCCGGCCGGGGCCGGCGTGCTCCAACATCGTCATCAGGTCGGCCAGCGCCTGGGTGGGGTGGAAGGCGTCGGTCAGGCCGTTCCAGACCGGCACGCCGGCGTGGCAGGCCAGCTCTTCGACGGCCGCCTGGGCGAAGCCGCGGTACTCGATGCCGTCGTACATGCGGCCGAGGACGCGGGCCGTGTCCTTCATGGATTCCTTGTGGCCGATCTGGCTGCCGTCCGGCCCCAGGTAGGTCACGCGGGCGCCCTGGTCATAGGCGGCCACCTCAAAGGCGCAGCGGGTGCGGGTTGAGCTTTTCTCGAAGATCAGGGCGATGTTCTTGCCCTGGAGGCGCGGCCGTTCGCTTCCGGCCGCTTTGGCGGCCTTCAGCTCGCCGGCCAGGGCGATTAGGTAGCGGATTTCGTCAGGGGTGAAATCGAGCAGGGTTAGAAAAGAGCGGTTGCGCAGGTTGGGTGGCATCGGTTCTGGTTCTCCTTGGGGCCTGATTCTATTGCCGGCCGCGCCCTGTTTCAATCCCCCAATCCCGGCCGCGCCCATGGTGTGGCGCGGGCATCTTGCCCGCCGACGGGCTGGAAGCCCGTCCCACATTCTGTAGGGGCAGCCCCCTGTGGCTGCCCACCCGCCGGCCCAACCCCCGGCCGGCGGTTGGCCCAGTACCAGGGCGGGCACGGGGGCCCGCCCCTACCATCCCCTAGGCCAAGAAATCCCCATATCCCCCAATCCCGGCCGCTTTAGCCCCGGCCGGGCCGATACGCGGCTATAATAACCGCCTGCCATGTTCAGCGACAACGCCCCGGCCGAGGAGGTGACGGCGGGCCTGGGGCCGGCCTTCACGCCGGCCGAAACCGGGCCGGCGCCAACCGCGGCCGTTCCGGCCGGCTGGCGGCGCCACTTCTTCCCCCTGTGGAGCGGCCAGGCCCTCTCGCTGCTGGGCAGCCAGGCGGCCCATTTCGCCCTCATCTGGTGGCTGACCGAGACGACCGGCTCGGCCACCGTGCTGGCGACCGCCTCGCTGGTCGCCTTCCTGCCCCAGGTGGCGCTCAGCCCACTGGCCGGCGTGGCGGTGGACCGCTGGAGCCGCAAGCGCACCATGCTCGCCTCCGACGGGCTGGTGGCCCTGGTGTCGCTGCTGCTGGCCTGGCTGTTCGCCAGCGGCCGGCTGGCGCTGTGGCACGTCTACGCCGTCCTGTTTGCCCGCGCCCTGCTGGGCGTCTTTCACTGGCCGGCCATGCAGGCCTCGACCGCGCTCATGGTGCCCGGCCGGCACCTGACCCGCGTGGCCGGCCTCAACCAGGCGCTGTTCGGCCTGCTCAACATCGGCGGGCCGGCGCTGGGGGCGCTGCTCATCGCCCGGCTCGACCTGGCCAGCATCATGCTGGTGGACGCGCTGACGGCCGCGGCCGCCATGCTGGCGCTGGCGCTGGTGCGCGTCCCCCAGCCGGCCGGCGAGGCGGGCCGGCGCCTGGCCTCGATTGGGGCCGATCTGCGGGCCGGCCTGGCTTACATTTTGCGCTGGCGCGGGCTGCTGATCCTGATCGGCATGGCCATGCTGATCAAACTGGCCATCACGCCGGCCTTCGCCCTGCTGCCGCTGCTGGTCTACGACCATTTCAGCGGCGACGCTGGCCAATTGGCGCTGCTGGAAGGGCTGCTGGGCGGGGGCATGCTCGGCGGCGGGCTGGCATTGACCGCCTGGGGCGGCTTCCGGCGGCGCATCTACACCATCTTGGCCGGGCTGATGGCGGTCAGCCTGGGGCTGCTGCCGCTGGGCCTGGCCCCGGCCGATCGCTTCGAGCTGGCCCTGGCGGCTATGCTGGTCGTCGGGCTCTCGCTGCCCTTCATAGATGGGCCGCTGTTCGCGCTGCTGCAAGCGGGGGTGGCCCCCAACATGCAGGGGCGCGTCTTTACCCTGTTGAGCAGCCTGGTGGGCCTCACCTCGCCGCTGGCGCTGGCGCTGGCCGGGCCGCTGAGCGAGTTGCTGGGGCTCCAGGTGTGGTATCTGGCGGCCGGGGCCGCCTGCCTGTTGGCCGGGGCGGCCGGCTTCTTCGTGCCGGCCCTGGTGGCGATTGAGGCCAGGGGGGAGCAGGCCGTGGCGGCCGGGCCTGCTGACATGATCTAGGAGCGGCCGGTTCGCCCAGCGCCGGCCGCCTTTTTGGGCAAATGGTTGACGGCCGGCGCGGCCGGGCTACAATGGATACGAACATATGTTCGCATTGATGCCCAAATGGAACTCAAGGCGGTCGGGATCACCCTCCAATGTCTCTGCGGGGCCAACATGACGGCCGAGTGTGAGCAGATGCAGTTCGAAGACCGCGGCGTGGCGCGCATCGGCCGGGGCCAAGTGGGCTGCCCCCGCTGCGGCGCGCGTTACCGCCAGGGGGAGCGTCTGCGCTACCGGCTGCGGCCGAATGAATACCAGCTTCATCTCCCTGTGACCTTTTCGTAAGCTGGCGGTAAGGAGTTCTGCGTACGCTGCCGGCCGAATGTTGGATCGCCCCGGCCGGCGTGCGCCGGCCGCGGCCGAGCGAAAAGTAAGGAGACTTATTGTGAAAAAGTTCGCTGTTTTGGCCCTTGTTGTCCTCTTGCTGGCGGTTTCGGCCCTGCCGGCGCTGGCGGCGCCCAAAGAGTTTGGCCAGCTGTATCACGACGACGATATCGTGCGCACCTTCGGCGTGCCGGCCAGCTTGCCCCACGGCGGCATTGACCCCCTCTTCACCTTTCCGGACGGCGGGGCTGAGGGCCAGCTGGCCATCACGGCCGTCGCCCCGGGCGACCCAGGCTATCACGGCGGCAGTTGGGCCGTTTACGCCGTAACCTGGAACGTGACGCCCTATCTGCTGACCTCTGACGAGGCGCTGGATGCGGCCGCGGCGGCCGGGGACGTGACCATCAGCCGCGTGCCGGAGGCCGATTTCCGCTGCCCCGTTTTGCCGTAGGCTCGTCGCTCCCCTCCCCTGCCCAAGCTTGGGACAGGGGCCCAAGCGTTGATCAAACCTCCTGGAGGTCTGGAGCCTCCAGGAGGTTTTTCCTACAGGTTAACCCAATTGCTGCCGTCGTAGCCTTGGAAGGCCGCCAGGCTGGTGTTGAAGATCAGCATGCCGGCGGCCGGGGTCAGCGCGTCGCGCTGGCCCGTGGTCAGGCGGGGCACGATCATCGCTTTGGCCCCGCCCACGTCGAGCGAAGCCTGGCCGTTGGGCAGCGGCTGGTTGACGCCGACGCAATCCACGCTGGCTCTGGCGAAGAGCAAGTGGCTAGCGGCGTCGCCCTCGACCCGGAGCTCGGCCGCGGCCGCGCCGGCGTCGTTGACCGTCAGCGAGCCGGCGACCTTGAATTCGCCGGCCGCCACGAGCGCCTCGTCCAGGGCCGTGTCGAGCGCCAGGCTGACCGCGGCCGCGCCGGCATGGGCAGCCCCGTCGTCGGTGACGGCCACCAGCTCCAGCCGGCCTTCGTGGGTGGCGGCGTCCTTGCCCCGGCCGATCAGCTGCAAGATGGTGTGGACGGCCGTTTCCAGGTTGGTCAGCAGCTCGCCGATGGCCGTGCCGCCGGAGACGAATTTGACTTTGTTGGGCGTCTCAAGGCCAGCAGCCAACGACAGGCCGGCGTCGTCGAGGATCACCTCGCCGCCCGCGCCGGCCGTCAGCCTGCCCTGGGTGTCGAGGTAGAGGCGGGCGGCCGAGCCGCCGCGAAAGTTGAGCCGGCCGCTGGATTTGTCCCAATGCAGGTTGGCCATGTTGGCCGAGTTGTCGCCCAGCAGCAGGTCGCCGGCCTCGAAGCTCTCGTCGTTGTAGCTCTGGTTGTTGGCAAACAGGACAAAGTAGGTCTCGGCCGGCTTGGTCACGTCGGTGGCAATGAAAACGTCGCCGTCGTTGTCCAGGAAGATCTTTTCCTTGCCGTCGGAGAAGAATTTGACGCCAGCGCTGCTGATCTCGATGTAATCGCCGGCGGAGACGCGGCCGACCTTGAGCAGCTCGACGTCGTCAATGATGGCCGGGGTGGTGACCCGGTAACGAATGGCGGGGAAGTCGTCCTGGTCGGCCGACTGGCCGGGCAGGCGCCGGCCGCCGGGCTTGCGCTTGCGGCCGAAGGGGGTGGGTGGCTTGAAGGTCATGGCTGCTCGTCGGGATTTGGGAGGGAAATGCTGGCCGGGATTAGGGGATCAAGGAGAAGGAATCCCCAAATCCGGGCCGAACTGCGGAGGGCAGGCACAGGGGCCCGCCCCTACAATTTGCCTTACATCGAAGAATCCCCATATCTCCAACCCTCCTAATAGATCCGGCTGGCCTCAGCGCTGCTCTCCTGCCAGGAGACAGCCGCGGCCCGCGACTGGACAAAGACCGCCTTGGCCAGCAGGTCCACGTAGGCCCGGCGCAGGCGGTCGGCGTTGACGGCCAACTGGCTCATCAGCAGGGATGAGTTGGCGGTGGGCGCTGACTGCTCGGCGAATTGCTGCTGCAGCGCGCCGCGCCACAAGACGTAGGCCCGCAAGATGTGGTGGTGCTGCGACGGCGCCGTCACGGCCGCGCCCAGCGCGACCTCCTTGTCATGCCGGGCGAGGTAGTTGACGTTGATGCTCTCCCCGGCCGAGGGCGAGGCGGACAGCACCAATTGGTCGGGGTCGGTGTCGTCGGCGCGCGGATAGAGGTCGTAATACCCCGGCCGCTCCCAAAAGCCCGGCTGGGTGGCCGGCCGACGCTGGAGGTAGACCCGGGGCGTCTGGCCGGCCGGGTACTCCACCGAATACACCGCCAACAGGTCGGCCGGCAGGTCGTACTCGTGTTGGCCGGCGACGGCGTTGAGGCTGTCCGACTGGAATTGGGGGAAGTGGAGCGAGTAATCGCCGATGGCGTCGCGCAGCCACTGCTCGACGTGGGCCGAGGTGAAATGCACGCTGGCCGGGTCGCCCAGGTCAATTTTGGTCTGGTCGAGAAGCTCTTGCAGGGTTTTGCTCATCAGGTTATGGCGTCCAGAAAGGGGTGCGGATCGATCAGGTCAAAGGGCCAGTCGGCGGCGCCGGGCGGCCGCTTCATGGCGAAGTGCAGGTGGGGGCCGCTGCTATTGCCGGTTGAGCCGGCCCGGCCGATGCGCTGTCCGGCCTGAACCGCCTGGCCGGCGTCTAGGCCGGCCTCGGCCAGGTCCAGGTGGGCGTAGACCGTCTTGTAGCCTTCGGCGTGCTCCAGGCGGATGTGGTTGCCGTAATTGTGCCAGCCATCCCGGCTCAACAGGTGGATGCGATAGACGCTGCCGGCCGCGCAGGCGCAGACCGGGTCGCCGCGCCGGGCCTGGATGTCCACCCCGTCGTGGCCGGGCAGGCCGTACTCGGCGTAATTCTGGGGGTTGGCCCCGAAGCGCTGGTTGATGCCCCGCAGTGGGGTCGGCCAATGGGTCAGCCGAAAGGCGAGCGGGCCGGGCGGCGGCGCGGGGGCCAGCTCCTCCACCAGTGGCTTCCAGATGTAGGCCCGCACTTCGGCCCACTGGTTCTCGCCGCCCACCTCCTGGCCGCTCACCCAACGGACGAACTCGAACTCGTGGCGGCTGGAGGTCGGCCCCCGGCCGATGAGGCTGTCGGCGCTGACCGCCGGCCGCGAGCGCACGTTGGCGCTGCGGGCCAGCCAGACGCTGCCGCCGGAGGTCTCAGCCACCGGCGGCTCGACTTCGTCGGAGGGCGCGGCCTCCAACGGGAATTGGCCGGCCAGTTGGGCGACAGCGTTCAGGGCCGGCTGATCCAGCTCGAACTGGCTCCAGGTGGCCCCGCCGCCGGTGGTGAACAGAACCGGCGGCAGCGCCCGCCAGCCGTGGGCCCGGTTCCAGGCCCGCCAGCGTTCCAGCCACTGGCTGATGCTCTGCAAGTACCGGCCGAGGTCGCCGGCATGGACGCCTGAATGGCGCCAGCCTTCGGCCGCGTTCAGGCCGACCGCCGGGTAGGCGCCGCTGTAGCC
>JBOGUG010000181.1:0-26530 GCA_050696115.1 Promineifilaceae bacterium (SeqCode)
GGCGACGACGACCCGGCCGCTTTGCGGGCGGGCTACCAGGAAATGGCGGCGGCCGTCGGGCCGGTCGTGCGGCGCCTGGCCCACTGGCCGGCCGCCTGCCAGGCGTTGCTTGAGGATTATGCCTACGATCAGCCCTGGCGGCCGGCCGACGGCGGAGACTGGCTGCAGCGCTATGGGGCGGACTGGCGCAGCCATATCGCCAACGCAGCCCTGGCGTGGCGCAACACGAATCTGCACAAATACCTGAGCCTGGTGATGAATGAGCCGGCTTGAGGAGGGCGAGCTGTTGTTGGCCGAGACGCTGCTGCGAGGCTGGCAGGTGGTCGCGCGCGGCCAGCACCCAAGCGGCGAAATGGTTTCTTTTCGCCGGGACCATGCGGGCAACTTCCAGCCCCTGCGCAGCCCGTTTGTGTCCACGGCCGTCCACGACGCGCTGGCCTGTTTCGACCCAACCTCCCTGTTTTACGCGCCGGGCTGTGGCGAGTTATTGGCCGGCCGGCGGGGCAAGCGCTTCCAATACGAGGTCAGCCGCTTTCGGCGGCGCATCCGCGGCTACCTGGCCTGGCAGCAGGAGCCGGCCGGCTGGTGGCGCTTTTTTGGCCGGGGAAGCGGCATTGACCCCGACGTGAACACGACGGCCGCGGCGGCCATCAGCCTGGCCGAGCGCCAGATCAGCCATTGGGCGGCCGGCCACGGCCGCCAGTTGGCCGTCGTCGGCCGCTTCCGCGCGGCCGGCGGCTGCTACTTCACCTTTCTAAAGCCGCGCCGGGGCGGCTATGCCTGGTTGGACGCCAAAGGCTCGCCGGTGGCCGGCTTTGATCGGGTGGTCAACGCCGACGTGCTGCGCTACCTGAGCCTGGCGGCCGGAGCGGCCGAGAGCGAGCCGCTGCTGGCGTTCCTGAGTCAGGAGGCGGCCGGCGGCGCGTGGCTGGCGGGCACGCCCATCTATCCCAACCCGCTCTCCTTTCCCTTTGCCCTGGCCAGGGCCTATCGCCAGGGCCACGCGCCTGAGGTCAACGGGGCGGCCGCGGCGCTGCTGCCGGCCATATTGGCCCGCCAGGGCGCGGAGGGCGACTTTGGCGGGCCGCTCAGCACGGCGCTGGCTGCCTCGGCTTTGCTCGACCTGGGCTATCAAGGCCCGGCCTTGGCGGCCGCTTGCCGGGCGCTCACCTGGGCTTTGCACGGCGAGCCAACGGCCCTGTATGAGGACTTTGTGATTGATGGCTTTGGCTCACCGGCGCTCAGCGCCGCCCTGAGCATCGCCTGCCTGGCCCGCTACCACGCCTCGGGCCAGGCGGAGGCGGCATGAACGCGGCCCGGCGCGAGCGCCTGGATCAACTGGCGCGGCTCAGCCGGCGCGCCGGGCCGGCCGGCGACCGCTTGGTGCGCCGGCATGCGGGCGAGATCGAGGCCTACCGCCAGCAGATCAGCCTCGGCATTGACGAGGCTCTGGCCGAGCTAGGGCGCGAGGTGGCGGAGATCTCCGGCGGCAACGCCGCCTGCGAGCAGCTCCTGGCCGATACGGCCGAATACGTCAGTTGGATGAAGTGGGCGCTGTGGGACTTGCCCATTTTGGCGCTGGCCAGCCGGCCGCAGCCTGAGGCGCTGCGCGCGGCCGTCACCGCTTGCGGCCTGGTCTATCTGTCCATTCGCATCTTTGACGACGTCATTGACCGCCACTTCTGGTACAAGGGGCGGCATGAAACCCTGCTGGCCGGCGCGGGCGCGATTGCCGGCAACGGCGACCGAGGGTCGGAGCTGGCGGTGCTGGCCGGGTTGCTGGTCTGCTTTGAGGGGCTGGCTCATCTGGAGCGGGCCGAGCGGCCGCTCCTGGGCCGGGTGGTTCAGGCGATCCGGCGGACGGTGATCGGGGCCATCATGGAGCGCAGCCGGCCGGAAGCCTGGGACAAGGCCTATTACCGCCAACTGGTCCGGCTGAAGAACGTGGATTACTGGCGCGCCCTGTACGCCGCGCTGGACCCAGAGCAGGCCTCGCCCCTCTACCCTTTTCTGGAGGGGTATTACGAGCTGGCCCAACACCTGAACGACGTGCAGGACTTTGATGAGGACTTGCAGCAGGGGCAGCCGAATCTGCTGTCGCTCTACCTGCCCGCTGGCGGCCGGCCGGCGTGCCCGCCAATTGGCGCGACGGCCGAGGTCGCGCCGCCGGAAGTGGAGTTGCTACTGGCCGACGAGTTCCTCGCCCTGGGCAAGCTGGCCGCCGAGCTGCCCGATCCCGAACGGGCGATCGCGTTCCTGAAGCTGTCGGAATCGCTGGCGGCCGGCTACCGCCTGGGCCTGTTCGCCGAGCCGGCCGGCGACGGCCCGACCCCCGCGGCGGAGCCCCGCCTTTACTGGCACTCCGATGCCCAGAGCGTCATCGCCCAGGTCGGCAGCCAGGCGCTGGAGCACGTGGCTTGCGAGATCTGCGGGGCGACCGAGCGCGTCTCCATGTTTGAGAAGCAGGGTTTCGCCTATCACCGCTGCCAGGCCTGCAGCCACATTTACGTCAGCCCGCGCATTCGGGCCTGTGTCCAGGATCAGATGCGCGAGGAGTTGGACGCGCTGAGCCTGGAGGACATCTATCTGGAGGTGCAGCGCTTCCACGCCGGCTGGATATGCGACTTGCTGAGAGCTCGCGCGCCGGGGCCGCGCCTGCTGGATATCGGCGCCGGCCGGGGCTACCTGATGCAGCTTGCCCAGGCCTACGGCTTCGAGGTGTACGGCTTGGACAGCTCGCTGGCCCAGGTGCAACGGCTGGAGCCGCTGTTCGGCCGCCGGATGGCCCACGTCGTCGCGGGTGAGCAGCCGATCCCCTGGGAAGATCTCCAGGTCGTGGTGATGAGCCACGTGCTGGAGCACCTGCCCCGGCCGGGCGAGGTGCTGGCCGAGGTGCGGGCGGCGCTGGCGCCGGCCGGGCTGCTCTACGTCGCCGTGCCGGACATGGCCTCGATGCATTTCAAGCTGTTCGGCAAGCGTTGGGATGTGGTCAATCCCCTGGTTCATTTTCAATATTTCAACGAGGGGTCGTTGGCGCGCCTGCTGGGAGCGTGCGGTTTCGCGAGCTGCGAGCGAATCCATTACCCCAGCCCGCCCGATGGCTATCTGCCGCGCTGGGCGCGGCTGATGCGTCGCTTTGGCGGCAGCGAGTCGAGCGAAGTGCTGATGCTGGCGCAAGTGAAGTGAAGCAACCGCTGCGGGTTCTGCTGCTCAGCGCCGATTACCTGCCCGACGTGTGGTCGGGCATCGGCGTCGCCGTGGCCAACCAGGCCAGAGCCTTGGCCGGCGCCGGCGCGGCCGTGACGGTGTTGCTAGGCTCGCGCCGGCCGCGCCGGAAGGCGGCCGAGGTTCCCGGCGTGACGCTCCGCCCGCTCACGGCCGGCCGCTGCCCGGTCAACCCGGCCGACTTCGACGTTATCCATTTGCACTCGCTGGCGCTGGCCGAGCTGGCCCTCGAGATGAAACGCCGCCTGCGCCGGCCGCTGGTTTACACGGCCCATTCGCTGCTGCCGCTGGAACTGGCCGGCGCGGGCGGCCGGCTGCGCCGCTTTTGGGCCGCCGTGCAAGCCCACCTCTTCCGGGAATGCGACTTCGTCATCTTTCTCAACGAAGGGGAGCGGCGGGCGGCGCTGGCGGCGCTGCCCGGACTGGCGCGGCGCAGCGCCGTGATTCGCCACGCCGTCGCCCCGGCCTTGAGCCGGCCGGAGGGGCGGCGGCCTGAGCTGATCCTGTTCGCCGGCCGCTTCAGCGCCGACAAGGGGCTGGCGCTGCTGGCCGAGCTGGCGGCGCGGGTGCTCAAGGAGCGGCCGTGTGACTTCCTGCTGGTTGGCGGCCACGGCGACCCGGCCGGGCAGCGCGCCGCCAACTGCCTGGCGCGGCGCCACGCCGAGCATTGCCGCATCCTGCCCTGGCTGCCCCACGAGACGCTCCAGGCGTTGCTGGGCCGGGCAGCGCTCGTGCTCATACCCAGCCGCTACGAGCCTTTCGGGCTGGTTGCCCTGGAGGCGATGCGCGCCGGGACGCCGGTTTTGGCGGCGGCGGCCGGCGGCCTAAGCGAGACCCTGGGGCCGGGCTCCGGCGGCCGGCTGGTCTCGGCCCCCGAGCCTGGGCTTTGGGCAGCCGAGACGCTGGCTCTGCTGGCGGCCCCGGCCGAGCGGGCGGCCCTGGGTCGCCAGGGGCCGGCCTACGTGGCAGCCAACTTTAACCAGGCTGAATGGGCCCAGACGCTCATGACGAAGGCCTATGGATAGCGCCAATTCGCTGGCAAACCAGGTGGTTTTGATCACCGGCGGCTCGCGCGGGATCGGCCGGGCCATTGCCTTGCGCCTGGCGCGCGCCCGGCCGGCCCACATTGTGGTCGGCTACTGCATGAACTACACGGCCGCCCGCCAGACGGTCGGCGAGATTACCGCCCTGGGCGTGGACGCTTCCATGATCAGCGCCGACGTCGGCCGGGAGGAGATGCTGGCGGCCATGTTTGCCGAGGTGGACGGCCGGCTGGGCCGGCTGGACATCTTCATCAGCAATGCGGCCCGGACAACTTTCCGGCCGGTGCTGGAGCTGAACGCCCGCAACTGGCAGAAGGTTATGGACATCAACGCCCGAGCCTTCTTGCTGGGATCGCAACTGGCGGCCGGGCTGATGGGCCGCAACGGCGGTGGCCGCATCATCGGCATCAGCAGCCTCGGCGGCCGCTTCTACGTGCCCGACTACGCTGCCCTGGGCGCGGCCAAGGCCGTCATGGAGAGCCTGGCCCGCTACCTGGCGGTGGAGTTAGCCGCCAGCAGCATTAACGTCAACGTCGTCTGCGGCGGTTTCGTGGACACGGCCAGCATGCGCCTGGCGCCGGATTACAAGCGACTGGTGGCTCACCTGGAGGAGCGCACGCCCGCCAGGCGCCTGGCCCAGCCCGAAGATCTGGCCGGCATTGTGGGCTTTTTGTGCTCGCCGGAGTCGGACTGGATCCGCGGCCAGACGATTGTGGCCGATGGCGGTTATTCACTGGTAATGGGTTAAGGGATGGAGGCTTTGCTCCCTCTGCCGCGCAAATCATGAGACGCTTTGAGGATCGGGTCGCCATCGTCACCGGCGCTTCGCGCGGCATCGGCCGGGCCATCGCCTGGCAGCTCGGCCGCGAGGGGGCGAAGGTGGTGGTGAATTACCGCCAGAGCTGCGAGGCGGCCGAGGCGCTGGTGGCCGAGATCGGCGCGGCCGGCGGCCAGGCGGCCGCCTGCCAGGCCGACGTGATCCAGGAGAACGAGGTGCGGCGCCTGGTGCGCTTCGCCCTGGAGCAATACGGCCGGATTGACATCCTGGTGGCCAACGCCGGGGCGGTGCGCGACGGGCTCGTCGCCGCCATGACGCTGGAGCAGTGGGAGACGGTCATCCAGACCAATCTGCGCGGCCCGTTCTTGTGCATCCGCGAGGTGGCCCCGACCATGATGCGCCAGAAGGGCGGCAACATCATCACCCTTTCTTCGATTGCGGCCGAAATGGCCGGCCGGGGTCACGCCAACTACGTCGCGGCCAAGGGCGGCATCAATGCCATGACCCGCTCGCTGGCGGTGGAGCTGGCCCCGAAAAATATACGCGTCAACGCCGTGGCGCCGGGCGTGGTCATTACCGAGATGACGCGGCGGGTGCGCGACCTGGCGGCCGACGATATTCGCAAGCAGATTCCGCTCGGCCGCTTTGGCGAGCCGCCGGACGTGGCCGAGGCGGTTTGCTTCCTGGCGTCAGATGCGGCCGCCTACATCACCGGCGAGGTGCTCCACGTCACCGGTGGCCTGGGTTTATAGTGGCGTTACTGAGTGGTTTGGGGCCCTATTTGGCCCATTAGGAGGCGACATGACCGACAGCAAAGTGGACGGCCGGGCGCTCATGCCCTACGACGAGGTGGCGCTCAAGGTGCGGGAAGTGGTGGGCTTTGCCCTAGAGCTGGAGACGGACGAGGTTCAGCTGGGCGACTCGCTCTTCGAGCTGGGGGCGGAGTCGCTCGATCTGCTGGACATGGCCTTTATGCTGGAAAAGGAGTACCAGATCCAGTTCCCGCGCACCGATATCCTGGAGCGGGCCGCCGGCCACTTCGGCCCGGAGGCGCTGGTTCAGACTGGGCTCGTGACGGGCCTGGGCTTGAAGCTGCTGGAGAAAGGCATGCCCGAACTGGACCCGGCCGTGCTGAAGCCCGGCCTGAAGGCCATTGACGTCGCCAAGATGATCACCGTGGGCAGTTTCGCCCGCATCACCTACCGGCTGCTGGAGGCGAAAGCGACCTTCTCGCTGGTGTGCCCCAATTGCGGCGGCCGCCTGGAAGAGTCGTCCTTCATGCCCGAGTTTGTCTGTGGCGACTGCGGCGAGTCGGTGCCTTTGACCAGCGGCGATGATATCCTGCTCCAGGACCTGATTGACCTGGCCCGCGATGTGCAGGTAGAAGCATGAGGTTCCTGCTGGTCGATCGCATTCTGACCCTCGAGCGCGGCCGGCGCGCCGTCGGCATCAAGAACATCGCCATGAGCGAGGAGTACCTGGCGTATCACTTCCCCGACCGGCCGATCATGCCGGGCATGCTCATCGTCGAGGCGCTGGTGCAACTGGCCGACTGGGTGGTGCGCGAGAACAGCGACTTCACCCAGTTGGGCATGGCGACGGCTTTCAGCCGCCTCAAGTTCCGGCGCGTCGCCCGGCCGGGCGACCAGCTCCGCCTGGAGGTGGATTTTGTGAGCCTGGCGGAAGGGGCGGCCGAGGTCAAGGCGCGCGCCTTGAAGGGCGCTGACCTGGCCGCGTCCGGCAGCTTTACCCTGGCGCTGCAGCCGCTGGAAGGGTATCTGGCCCCGGCCGAGGCCCGCCGCCTGTACGCGCTTTTGACCGCGCCTGACCAAGGCAACGATGGCGCCCAGCCAGCAGCCTGAGCCCGACGGCCGGCGGCGGGTGGTCATCACCGGCATGGGCGCGCTGACGGCCCTGGGCAGCGACGTCGCCAGCACCTGGGCGGCGATGTTGGCCGGCCGCTCCGGCGTGCGCCAAATTCGCCAGTTCCAGAGCGACGCCTTCCCCATCCGCATTGGCAGCGAGGTGGACCTGGACGCGCTGGACGAGCCAACCCAGGCGGCCTGGATCCAGCCGTTCCTGACCCGCTCGGTGCGCCTGGGCGCCTGGGCCCTGCGCGAGGCGTGGGCCGATGCCGGCCTGGACGGGGCCAGCTTTGACCCCTGGCGGGCCGGCCTATGCGTCGGCGCTTCCAACTTTCCGGTGGTGGAAGACGAAGAGTTCGCTTGGCCGACCGACGCGCTGCACAAGGAACGCTACGCCGACCAATACCTGGAAATTTGCCGTCAGATGCCACAACTGTTGGCCCAGCGGGAGATCGGCATGGTTTCGACGCTGCTGGCGGCGCCCTACCCGCTGCATGGGCCATGCATGACGGTGCAGTCGGCCTGCGCCTCGGCCGGCCAGGCGATTGGCGAGGCGCTGCAGCTTATCCGCTGGGGCCAGGCCGACATCATGGTCGCCGGCGGCGCCGACAGCATGCTCTCGGCCGTCTGTGTGGTTGGCTTCACCCTGCTCAGCGTGGCCTCCTTTTTCCAGGGGCCGCCGGAGCAGGCCTGCCGGCCGTTTGACGCCCAGCGCGATGGCCTGGTGCTTGGCGAGGGGGCCGGGATTCTCATCTTGGAAGAGCTGGAGCACGCCCTGCGGCGCGGGGCGCGCATCCACGCCGAGATCGTCGGCTACGGCTCGTCGTGCGACGGCTTCCGCTTTACCGACAGCCACCCGGAGGCGTTTGGCCCGGTGCGCTGCATGCAGGCGGCCCTGCGCGACGCGAGAATCGGGCCAGAGCACATCGCCTACATCAATGCCCATGGCACGGCCACTTTTCAGAACGACCGCACCGAGACGGTGGCGATCAAGAAGACATTTGGCGAGCGGGCCTACCAGATTCCCATCAGCTCGACCAAATCGCAGATCGGCCATCTCTTGTGCGCGGCCGGCGGCATTGAGCTGGTGGTGACCGCGCTGGCGGTGCAGCGGGGCCTGCTGCCGCCGACGATTAACCTGGACAACCCCGACCCTGCCTGCGATCTGGACTACGTGCCCCACCGGCCGCGCCCGGCCGCGGCCGAATTCGCCCTGTCGAACTCCTTTGGCTTTGGCGGCCAGAACGCCAGCCTGGTGGTGCGGCGCTGGCCGGAGTAGAGGCGACCGGTGAGATTTTTCCTGTTTGACCGCATCTTGGAGGCCGAGCGCGGCCGGCGCATGGTGGCCACCAAGCTGATCGGCCTGATGGATGGCTATTTTGAGGGCCACTACCCGCGCCAAGCGGCTCTGCCGGCGACCATGGCGCTGGAAGCGTTGGCCCAAGTGGCGGGCATGCTCAACACCTATAACCACGACTGCGCCGCCGAGATGGTGCTGATGCTGGTGGACGGCGTGCAGCTCTACCGGCCGCTCCAGCAGGGCGAGCTGTTGCGGCTGGAAGCAACGATGTTGTACGACCACCCTTACGGGGCGACCATGAACGGCCAGATCTGCGTTGGCGACGAGGTGGTCCTGTCGGCCGAGCGCATCGTCTTTGCCCATGAGCTAACCAGCGACCCGGCCAAGATCGGCCGCTGCCGGGAGCGCTTCCACTACCAGACGGCCGGCTTCCCGTTTGCGGAGCGCGAGTGAACGGGGAACGCGTGGTCGTTACCGGGGTTGGCGTTGTGTCACCGCTCGCCCTCGACAGCGCCGGCCACTTCGCCCGCTGGCTGGCCGGGGAGTCGGCCGTGACGCTCATCGAGCACCCCTTATACGAGGAGAACGCCCGCCAACTCCAGGCGCCGGTGCGGGCTTATGACCGGCGCCAGACGATTGACAGCCGGATGCTGCGCAAGCTGCTTTCGCCCAGCGCCGGCTACGCGGTGGGGGCGGCCGGGGAAGCGCTGCAAATGGCGGGGCTGACGGGCGCGAGCGACGTGCTGGAGCAGTGCGGCCTGTACGTCGGCTCGCTCTCGCTGGAGATTGACCCCGGGGTGTTCATCCCGCCGCTGCGCGCGTCGCTCGACAAGGCCGGCAACTTCGATATTTCGCTGTTCGCCCGCCGGGGCATGAAGCTGATTGACCCCCTGTTCCTGGTGAAGGCGCTGCCCAACGCAGGCGTCTGCGGCATCTCGGTCCAGCACCAGATCCTCGGCCCCAACATCAACCTGACCAACGGCCCGACCTCGGGCCTGGCGGCCCTGGCGCTGGCAGATGGCGCCATCCGGCGGGGCGAAGCGGCCTGCGCCCTGGTTGCCGGCTACGACACGCTGCTGGGCGTGGACAGCTTTGTCGAGCATTTCATTGCCGGCCGGCTGTCAACGCGCTATGACAGCCCGGCCGGCGCCTGTCGCCCCTTTGACCGGGAGCGCGATGGCTACGTGTTGGGCGAAGGCGCGGCCTGCGTCCTGCTGGAATCGGCCGGCCACGCGCGCCGGCGGGGCGCCGAGCCGCTGGCTGAAATATTGGCCCTGGGCCAGGCGACGGCTGTCGCAGCGCTGCGGCCGCAAAACGGGCGCGACGGCCGGGGGCTGAGCCAGGCGGCCGGCCAGGCGCTTCGGGCGGGCGGCTGCGAGCCAGCCAGGCTGGGGGCGCTTTTCATGGACGGGTTGGGCACGGCCGAGGACGACATTCGTGAGGCGCAGGTGGCCCATGAGGTGACCGGCGGCGCGCCGGTGCCTGTGACGGCGGCCACGCCGGCCATCGGCTACACCGGGGCGGCCGGCGGCCTCTTCTCGCTGGTTCACGCCCTGCTGGCGCTGCGGGCGCAGGTGATTCCGCCGCTGGCCAATTACCGCCAGCCCGACCCCAATTGTCCCATCCACTGCCTGGCCGAAGCCGGCCGGGGCAGCTACGACCGGGCGCTGGTCTGGAACAGCGACCGGGGCGTGAAAAACCTGGCGGTGCTGCTGGGGAGGGCCGTCTCCTGAGCCCGGCCGCGCTGATCTGGCTGCTGCTGGTGGCAGCGCTGGCCCCACTTCTGCTCTATTTGGGCCGTCTCGTCCTCAGCCAGAACGGCCGGATTTTCCGGCCTGGCCCGCTGCTGCCCTACAGCCCGGCCGACTATGGCATGCGCTACGAGACGATTCCGCTGGGGCCGGCGGGGGCGGCCGAGGGCATTGCCTGGTGGCTGCCCCAGCCGGCGGCGCGGCAGGCGGTCATCTTCTTTCACGGCAGCGATGGCAACCTCAGCCACGAACTGCCAACCCTGCGCTTTCTCCACCAACTGCCGGCCAACGTGCTGGCGGTCGAGTACCCCGGTTATGCCGGCGGCCGGACGCGGCCGAGCGAGCGCGGCTGTTACCAGGCGGCCGAGGCTGGCTGGCGGATCGTCACCGGGGCCAAGGGCATTGCCCCGGAGCAGGTGATATTGTTGGGCCACTCTCTGGGCAGCGCCGTGGCCGTCTATCTGGCGGCCCGTGTTGGCCTTGGCGGGCTGGTGATCCAGAGCGGCTTTACCTCGGTGCCGGACATGGCCGCCCTGGCGTTTCGCTATTTGCCTGCCCGTCTCTTTGTCTGGACGAAGATGAACTCGCAGGCGCGCCTGGCCGGCTGCCGTTGCCCGGTGCTTATTCTGCACTCGGCCGACGACGAGCACATTCCGGTGGCCCACGCCCAGCGCCTTTTCCAGGCCAGTCCAGTCCCGAAAAAGCTGTTGGTCTTCCGGGGCCCGCACTTCGGCAGCCACTGGCTGCGCCTGGAGCAGGTCCAGGCGGCCTGGCGCGAGCTTTTGGCGAGGGAATTTAGCTCATGGCAGACTGCCTGATGGCTGACGGGGCACGCCGGTTGGCCGGGCAGGCGAAAGGCTTCCTGCTTGCGACGAAATAAGCATGAACAGCGGACAGAAAGCGGCCGGCGAGGTCGCCTTCACGCGCTATTTGGGAACTTTTCCGCGCGTCCAAAATGAGCGCTGGGCGCTGGTGGGGCAGGACGGCGGCCAGTC
This sequence comes from Promineifilaceae bacterium (SeqCode), assembly GCA_050696115.1. Taxonomy (GTDB): domain Bacteria; phylum Chloroflexota; class Anaerolineae; order Promineifilales; family Promineifilaceae; genus UBA11865. Next base: position 10,958 of record JBOGUG010000181.1, read on the forward strand.
CATTGACCTGGGCGAGGCGACGCTGTTCGTCTTTGCTGACACCCTCTTGGCCCTCGGCCAACCGGCCGGGAAGGGGCGCCGGCCGCCCTTTGCTTTCGGCCGAGACGAGCAGCATTACTTCATGGCCAACTGCGCCGCCGTAACCAGCGGCAACGGGCTGCGTGGGGCGCTGGCCGAGCAACGTTATTACGCCGAGGGCGAAGCGGAGATGCCCAGCCAGATTTTGGAGCCCACGGCCGAGGAGCAGGCGGCGGCCATCCGCTTTTGGCCGGCTCACGGCATATTGACCGACGGCCGAGTCTACCTCTACTACCTGGGCATCCAGCAAGGCCAGTCGGAATCCATGTGGGACTTCCGCAACCTGGGTGTGGGGCTGGCGACGGTGGACCCGGCCACAGGCGCCTGCCAGCGCCTGCGCCAGGCCGGCGAGTGGCGTTTCTGGCAGACGGCCGGCGATGACCTTCACGTCGGCGTTCAGGCGCTGCGCCAGGGGGACGAATTGTTTGTCTTCGGCAGTCTGCGACACGGCCTGACGCTGGAGGCCATCCTGGGCCGGGTCGCCCTGGCGCAGATCGGCGACCCGGCCGCCTACCGCTTTTTCCGGCCGGAGTCGGGCGACTGGGTCGCCGACCTGGGCGCGGCCGGCGGGCTGGGCCCGTGTGGCAGCGACTACTCCGTCTCCTACAACGCCCACCTGGGCCGCTATCTGATGATCTACCTGGACAGCTTTGACAAGACGCTCTGGCTGCGCACGGCCGAAGCCATTTGGGGGCCCTATTCCCGGCCGCGGCGCATCGGCCGGGTGCCCCATCAGCCGAACAGCGACCTGGTCTACCTGGCGTTTGAGCACCCGCAGTTCGCGGCCGACGGCGGCCGGCGCGTGTACGTGAGTTACTGCCAGCCCTACTTTGCGGCTATCGGCCTGGTGGAGATCGGGTTTGCATGACGCCGGAGCGCCTGGGCCTCCTGGGAGCGGAGTTGGGCCGCCGGGGCGGACGACCGGCGGCCGGGCTGCGCGGGGCCTATGGCTCCCGCTGGTGGAGCTACCGGCGGCTGCAAGAGGAAAGCGGCCGCTTCGCCGCCAGCTTGCAGGCGTGGGGGGTTGGCCGCGGGTCGCGCCTGCTGCTCTGGGCGCCCAACTCGCCGGAATGGCTGGCGGTCTTGCTAGGGGCCCTGGGCCAGGGCGTCACGGTTGTGCCTGTGGACGAGGGCACGCAGCCTGAACATGTCGCCAGGCTGGCGCAGGAGGCGCAGGCCGCCGGCCTGGTTCATGGCCAGCAGCAGCCGGCCGCGGGCTTAGCCATTCCAGCCTATCGGATAGAGTCACTTTTTGACGACGGGCGGCCGGCGGGCAGGCCGCCACGGCCGGCGGCCGTTGACCCCGGCCATCCGGCGCTGATCATGTACACCTCAGGCAGCACGCGCGAGCCGAAAGGGGTGATCTTGACCCATGCCAACCTGGAGGCCCAGCTGGCTGCCTTTGCGCGCTGGCGCTGGCTGGCGCGGCTCATGCCGGTGCGGATGCTGTGCCTCTCGCCGTTGAGCCACGTCCAGGGGCTGGTCGTGGGCGGCCTGGTTCCCCTCTGGCTGGGGTTGAGCGTGCTGTACAGCAGCGAGGTGGATCCCGTCCACGTGATGCGCGCCATTCGGCAGGAGCGCATCAGCGCGCTGCTGGCCGTGCCTCGCCTGCAACACCAACTGGCCGAGGCGCTGCGCAACCTGCCGGCCGGCCGGCCGGGGCTGACGCTGGCCGAGCGGGTGGCGAAGGTGCGCTTTTTTCCACTGCGCCGCCACATCCTCTTTCTGGCCAGCCACCGGCAGCTTGGCTACCGTTTTTACGTGCTTCTGGTTGGCGGAGCCGCGTTGCCGCCGGCCGACGAGCGCTTCTGGTATGAGTGTGGCCTCATCCTGGTGCAGGGCTACGGCCTGACCGAGACGGCCGCCCTGGCTTCAGTCAAAGTAAACAGCCCGTTCTTCGCCCGCCTCGGCTCCATCGGCCGGCCCCTGCCCCGGAGCGAAGTGCGCCTGTCGGCCGAGGGCGAGATCCTGATCAAGGGCGCGGCCGTATCGCCCGGCTATTTCCGGCGCGCTGAGGCGTTGGCCGGGCAGGATGGTTTTCTGGCCACCGGCGACCTGGCCGAGCGCGACGCGGCCGGCCGGCTCTACTTCCGCGGCCGCAAAAGCGAGCGGATCGTCACCGGCGAGGGCCATAACGTCTATCCTCAAGACGTGGAGGCCGTACTGAACCGGCTGGCCGGGGTGCGCGATTCGGTCGTGCTGGCGCTGGCCGCCGACGGCGGCGCTCAGGTGCACGCCGTCCTGTTGTTGGCCGACGGGGTCGAGGCGGCGCCGCTGGTCGCCCAGGCCAACACCAGGCTGCAAGCCCACCAGCAAATCCGGAGCTGGAGCGTCTGGCCCCAGGCTGACTTGCCGCGCACCAGCCTGCTCAAGGCGCGGCGCGAGGCGGTGGCCGCCGGGCTGGCGCAAGGACGGCCGGCGAGGCCGCCGGCGAACGGTGGCCGGCCAGGGCGGCCGTCGCTGGCAACGCTTCTCCAGACGGCCGGCCACGAGGAGCGGCTGGCCGGGCTGGCCGACTATCTGAGCGGCGGCAGCCCGGCGGCCGAAGAAGAGGGGCTGCGGTTGGCCGATCTCGGCCTGAGCTCGCTCGACGTGGTGGCCTTGCTGGCCCGCCTGGAGCGAGCCCAGCAGCGCGGCCTGGAAGGGGCCTCGGCCGGGCCGGCAACGACCCTGGCCGAGTTGCGCCGCCAACTGGACGCAGCCCAGCCGAACGGCCCTGGGTCTGCCCTGCCCAGCCGCCAGCCCGGCTGGTCGGCCGCCTGGCCCGGCCGGGCGCTGCGCCGCCTGTCTCAGCCGGTGTTGATCGGCCTCTGGTCTCGACTGTCGGTGCAGCTGGAGCTCCTCGGCCGGGACAGGCTGAGCGGGCAGCGCGGGCCCTGGCTGATTGCGGCCGCGCCGCACCACAACTGGCTGGACGCCTTCCTGGTCTACGCGGCGCTGCCCGGGCCCGGCCGGCGGCGCCTGGTCACCGTCACCAATCGCGACTTTTCCGAGTTCTTCGCCCCGGCGCCGGCGGTCGCGCCGCCCATCCGGCGGCAGGTGGGGCTGGCCTATTACCTGCTCTGGCCGCTGGTCTTTGAATTCGTCATCGTGCCCAATTCTGGCTCGACCCGCCAGGGCCTGCTCGAGCTGGGCCGGGCCATCGGCCGCGGCTACAGCCCCATTACCTTCCCGAAGGGGCTGGTGCCGCCGGATAAAGTTGGCGGGCCGAAGCATGAGCCGGGCATGGCGGCCGTTGCCTTGGAAACGGGCTTGAGCATCCTGCCGGTCTGGCTCGAAGGCCATCATGACCTGACGGTCTGGCCGCTGGCGCGCCGGCCGCGGCTGAAGGTCTGCCTGGGGGAGCCGCTCAAGACGGGCCCCTGGCTGACCCCTGGCCAGGTGGTGGCCCAGGTCGAGGCCGCCTTTCGGGCGCTGGCGGCCGAGGCCAAGGAGCGGCCTTGAAGGTAACGATCTTGACGGCCGGCTCGCGCGGCGACGTGCAGCCCTACGTAGCCCTGGGCGTGGGCCTGCAGGCGGCCGGCCACCGGGTGCGCCTCGCCAGCCACGACAGCTTCCGCGACCTGGTCCAGGGCCACGGCCTGGCCTTTGCCCCCGTGTGCCGGCCGGCGCCGGCGCTGACCGCCAGCCGGGGCTGGCAGCGCTGGCAGCGCTCCGGCGACAACTTCGCCAGCTACCTGTACCACTTCTTCCGGCTGGCGCGGCAGTCACGCGCCACGCTGGCGCTGATGATGGACGATTTCTGGGCCGCCTGCCAGGGAGCTGAAGTGGTGATCAGCTCAACCTCGGGCCTGGGCGGGCCGCAAATGGCCACGGCGCTGGGGGCAGGCCATTATTGGGCGCTCTTCCAGCCCATGAGCCGCACGCGGGCCTTTCCCCATTTCATGACGCCGGCCGGGGCCAGCCTGGGAGCCGGCTTCAACGCGCTGACCTACAAGCTGGCCGAGCAAGCCTACTGGCTGCTGTTCAGGCCGGCGCTGAACGACTGGCTGGCGCGCACGCTTGAGCGGCCGGCCGGCGGCCGGCCCCAGCATCTTGAGGCCTTCCTCAGCCCAGGGCCGGCGCCGGCGCTGGCGGGCTTCAGCCGCCACGTGATTCCGCCGCCGGCCGACTGGGCCGGCCGGGTATACGTCTGCGGTTTCTGGCAGCTCGAGCCGCCGGCCGGCTGGCAGCCGCCGGCCGAGCTGGCCGCCTTTCTCGCGGCCGGGCCGCCGCCGATCTATTTTTACCTGTCGGGCATCAAGGTCTCGCCCCCGGAGCGGCTGCTGGAGATGGCGCTGGCGGCGCTGCGGCGCACGGGCCAGCGGGGCCTGCTGTTCGCCGGGGCGCGCGGGCTGGATCTGGGCGGCCTGCCCGGCTCAGTGATGGCCGTCGGGGCCGTGCCCCATGACTGGCTCTTTCCTCAGGTGGCGGCCGTCGTGCACCACGGCGGCGCGGGCACGACCGCCAGCGCCCTCTGGGCCGGGCGGCCGTCGGTGGGAATTCCCGGTTTCTGGGACCAGCCCTTCTGGTGCCGGCGCATTCACGCCCTGGGCGTTGGAGCCCGGCCGATCCCGCTGCGCCGCCTGAGCGCCGATAGCCTGGCCCGGGCCATCCATGAGGTTGCGACCGACCCAGCCATGGCCGAGCGCGCCCAGGCGCTCGGCCGGCGCATTCGCGGCGAGAACGGGGTGCAGAACGCCGTGGGTTACCTGGAACGGCCAGAGCGCGCCAGCCAGGGCCAGGCCGGCCGGCCGCTTGGGAAGTCGTCAGCATGCGGCTAGCATACCCGCTGAACATTGAGAGCTTCTTCGCCAACGCCGGCCAGGCGGCCGCCGAGCGCGCCTTGTTCGCCGCCCTGTTGCAGCGCCGGGTCGCCTTCCGGCTGCTGACTCAGGGCGGGCCAGAGTCCCAAGAGCGCCTGGCCGCCTATTGCGGCCAACTGGCGGCCGCCGGCCAGGTGGAGATCGTGGCCCTGCCGGCCGGGCCGGCAACGGCAACCCTGGCCGGCATTGACGGCCTTCTGCTTCACTCGCTGCCCTGGGAGCAGACCTGGGACTGGGTCACCGGCCAGCGGGCCGTGACCCGCGTGCCGACCGTCCAATACGTTCACAGCCTGCTGCTGGCTGACTTCGAGCTGCGCCTCTGGCCCGAGCTGTGGTGCGACTGGCACGGCCGGCCGCCTGCCCGAATTGTCGCCCCCAGCCGGAGTACGGCCGGCCGGGCTGCCTCAATCAGAGGGGTGCCGCCCGTCGAGGTGATCGCCCACGGGGTTGATTTGCCGGCCGGCGACCGGCAGCGGGGCCGCCGGCTGCTGGGCCTGGACGACGAAAGCTTGCTGATCCTGAGCCTCGGCCGGATCTCGCATGAAAAGGCTGACTATCGCCAGCTTCTGGTCTGTTTCCGCAGCCTGCTGGGCCAGGCCGCCCGGCCGGCGGCGAAGCTGGTCATCGCCGGCGCAGTCGCCCGCCAGGACAAGGGTTACTACCAGCACCTGCGCTCGCTGGCCGGCCGGCTGGGCCTGCGCGGCCGGGTTACCTTCATCGAGAACCTGGAAGAAGCCGATAAGCCCCACCTGCTCTACGCCGCCGACATCTTTGTCTCCCTGGCAAACAACCCCCAGGAATCCTTCGGCATCGCGCTGTTGGAGGCGCTGGCGGCCGGGCTGCCGGTCATTGCCACCAATTGGGACGGCTACCGGGAAGTGCTGCCGGTCCGCTTCCATGAGCTCATGGTGCCGACGGTCGCCAGCCACCGGGTGGCGCTGGCAAGTGAGTGGACAAGGGTGTCGGAGGCCTGCGCGCCCGACTATTCGGCGCTGGCAACGCAGTTGGAGCGCCTGATGGCCGATGCCGCCCTGCGCCGCGAGCTGGGCGCAGCCGGCCGCGCCCATGCGGCCGGCTTTAACTGGTCACAGGTGGCGGCCCAGATTGTCAGCCTGTTTGAACGCCTGGACGAGGCCTTCAAGCGGGGCCGCCCGCCTGGCGCGGGCGCCGCGCCGGCCGCCGGGCAGCCCCTGCGCTCGATGGTTGACGGCCTGGCTTCCTGCTACCTGGACGACAACACGCGCCTGCGGCCGGCGGCCAGCCGCCGCTCGCCAGCCAGGCGCAGCCCGGCCCTTCCGCTCATTTCCTGCCGGCCGCCCGACTCGGCCTTTCACCCCAAGCCGCCGGGCAGCGACGAGCGCGCGTTGGCTCGCTTCGGCCGCTACCTGCGCCGCCTGGCCGGCGACGAGCGCACCAACTACCTGTGGTCCACGCGGAGTGACAAAGCCCTGTTGGCCCGCCTGCTGGATCACTGCCAGGCGGCCGGGCCGGCCGGGATGCCTGTTTACCAACTGCGGGCGGTCTACGACCTGCCCGTGGCCCAGTTCGACTGGATCGCGTTGCAGATGATCCGTTACGGCCTGCTGGAGATCGCGCCCAGCTAGCGCCGGCCCAATATTCGGAGCGTTAAAGTGCGTCTGACTGACCCCAAAGTCGCCAAAGAACTGTTTAAGGCCCTGCACAGCATGAAGGCCATCGGGCAGTTTGCCAGCTACGTCACGGCCCCCCTGTGGCAGCGGCTGGTGCCCCGCTTCCCCCACGTGGAGGCTGAGCGCATCCTCGCCATTGCCTGCACGGGCCACGGGGCCAGTCTGGCCTACCTGGACACGGCCGGCAACCTGAGGAGCTCACAACTGGAGCGCTGGACGGGCGTCAAACACATGATGATGTTCGCGGCCGCCGAGCAGGAGGCGCTGCTCCAGCCCCAAAACGAGGTTGACCGCTACATCCACTTCGTTTTCTGCTACGGCTTCGGCCGCTTTCCCGACCACTGTATCTTTGAGGAAACGATCCTGCCCTGGACCGGCTGGCTGCTGCGCGACCTGGACGTGCGGCCGGGAGACATTGAGTTGGTGGTGACCAGCAACGGCCATTTTGCGACGGGCTGGGCGCGCCTGGGGCCGCATCTGAAGCGCTGGTTCCCCAAGGCCCGGGTGGTGCGCACTATTGAGCATCACGAAATCCACCAGCGCCAGGCCTTTTGGGCCAGCGGCTTTGAAGAGGCGGCCGTGCTGACCCTGGACACCAGCGGCGAGCCGCTGCCGCGGCTGCGCGGCCGGCAGCTTTCAGGCACCATCGGGCTGATGAACCAGGGCGGGGAATGGCGGCCGATGCGTGAGCTGCTCTTCCCGGAGATGAGCGCAGGCACCATCTTCGACGCCACGACCCACCACATCGGCTTTCGCCAGGGCGACGAGGGCAAGGCGATGGGGCTGGCGGCCTTTGGCGACGCGGAGCTGTTTGAGGGGCTGCGGCCGCAGTTACGGCTGCACCCAGACGGGGGCTTTGACTTCCTCAGCCAGGCGGAGTTCAAGGCGGCCCTGGGGCGCTATGTGCCCGAGCGGAAGGCGGGCCAGGAGATGAGCCAGCGCCACCGAAACGTGGCCTATGCCGGCCAGACGATCCTGGAGGCCATCGTGGCCAACGCCTGGCGGGCTGCCCTGGCGCTGACCGGCCAGCGCAACCTGGTTTACGCCGGCGGGGTGGCGCTAAACAGCGTGGCCAATGAGAGCGCCCTGCGCGAGGCGGGGCCGGACCGCCTGTATATCCCGCCCAACCCAGGTGACCCAGGCCACGCTCTGGGGTGCGCCCTGTTCGGGGCCTACGAGCTGGCCTCGTGGCCGCCGCCACTGGCCGAACTGCCGGAGTATCTTGGCCCGGCCTGTAGCCCGGCCGAGATGGAAGCGGCCGCGCTTGGCAGCGGCTACGCCAGCGCTCGGCCGGCCGACCTGGCGGCCGACCTGGCTGCCTGCATCGCCAACGGCCACATTGTGGCTCGGTTTGATGGCCCGGCCGAGTTTGGGCCGCGGGCGCTGGGCAACCGCAGCATCCTCTGCGACCCGCGCCGGCCGGGCATGAAGGATTATCTGAACAGCCGGGTCAAACATCGGGAGGCGTTTCGCCCATTCGCCCCCAGCGTGCTGGAAGAGCGGGCCTCTGACTGGTTTGAGCTGGCCGGCCGGAGCGCCTACATGCTACGGGTTATGCCGATTCGGGCCGACAAGCTGGCGCTGATACCGGCCGTGGCGCATGTAGACGGCACGGCCCGCGTGCAGACTGTTTCGCAGCGAGAGAACGCGGGCTACTGGCGGCTCATCAACGCCTTTTACCGGCAAACGGGGGTGCCGCTGGTGCTGAACACTTCGTTCAACATCGCCGGCAAGCCAATTGTGGAGACGCCGGAGGATGCGCTGGCCTGTTTCGGCGAAACGGAAATTGACGTCCTGGCCCTGGGGCCTTTCGTCATTTCCAAGCGGCCGCTGGCGCACTATTTGAGCGCTTCGTCGGCCGCCTGAGGCGCGGCCAGAATGCTGTAGACCAGGCCCAAAACGACGTCCTGGTAAAGAAAGAGGCCCGGCTCCAGCGGCGGCAGCTCCTCGCCGGCCGGCAGGCCGGCGCCATCGGCCGAAAACGAGAAGCCGTCCAGGGGGGCGGCCGGGGCTGCGCCGGCCGATTGGCCGTCCAGGTGGCGCCGGATGGCATCAAGCAGGCCCGAAAGGCGCTGAAGGCTCTGGGCGTCGAGGGCGGTGGGCACAAGCGGCGGTGGCGGGCCCTCGAGCATGAAATCCTCCCACTCCAACAGGTCGAACAGGAATTGGCCCCCTTTGTAATAAGGCAGCAGGGCCAGGTTAAACAGAAGCTGTTGGGCCCGTTCGGGGTAGGCCTGGCGATAGGCAACGCCGCGCCGGGCCAGCGTGCACAGCACGGCCCGCAGCCAGGCGTTGCTGCCGGCGAGGCGCTGGAGCAGGTCGGCTTCGGCCGGCGTCAGCGGGCTGGTTAAAGGCGAGGCGCCGTCTTCCATGTCAGTTACAGCAGCCGTGTGGTCACGTAGTTGGCCACCTGGCGCAGCACGCCCTTGGCCTCAGACTCCGCCAGGAAAGCCAGGTCGCTCTCAAAGCGGCGCACGCCCTCGTGAGCCAGGCGATCCGCCAGGCCAACCGCGTACTCAATTGAGCCAAAGGCTTGCATGGCTGCCAGAATCTCCTCGGCGTCTGCCATCGTCTTGGTGGCGCGCGGCCGGGCGACGATCGCCTGAAGCCGTTCGCGCGTGGCCGGGTCGGCCTGGCGCAGCAGGTGAATCAGCATGACCGTCCGCTTGCCCTCCAGCAGATCGCCCAGGGGTTCCTTGCCGTACAACGCCGTTTCGCCGACCAGGTTCAAGACATCATCCTGGATCTGGAAGGCGATGCCGGTCAGGCGAAATGCCTCGTTGAGGCGGCTCAACACGGCCGGATCGGTTTCGCCGGCGCAGATGGCGCCCAGCCGGCACGGGCTGATGGCCGTATACCAGCCCGTCTTCTTGGTGCTCATCCGGTAATAATCCTCGTCGGCCGGGGGCACATAGCCGTCTCGGATCCAGCCAAGCTCCATGGCCTGGCCCTCCAGGGTCTCGCGGCACATGCGCAAAATCTCCTCGATGAGGGCCAGGGTACGAGCGAGGCCAAGCGTGTCCAGGTTGGACAGGACGGTGTCAACCGCCAGCAGGTGCATGGCGTCGCCGGTGTTAATCGCCAGGCCGACGCCGTGCAGCTCATGCAGCGCATGCCGGCCGCGCCGGTAGATGGACTCGTCGGCAACGTCGTCGTGAACCAGAAAGCCGTTGTGAAAAAGCTCGATGGCGGCGGCGGCGCGCAACGCGTCCTCGCTGCGGCCGCCAAAGGCGACGCAGGTCGCCAGGGTCAGGGTCGGCCGCAGCCCCTTGCCTTCCCGCCCTGGATAGTCGCGCATCAGGCCATAGAGGTGGGCGGCCGGCTCGCCGTCAGGAATAATGCGCTCCAGCTCTTCGGCCACCCGATCCTTGCAGCGGGCCATCGTTTCCATCAGGTCGGCGTCCTGGGCGCCGTCCAGCTGCCACCAGGCAGAGCTGCAGCGATTGTCCCACAGGATGTGGCTCCGGCGCTGGACGGTGTCGCCGATCACGCCCTGGCCGTTGTGGCTCGGCCGCTGCTCCGGCTGGCGGCCTTCGAGAAAGTCAATCGCCCGCCAGCGGACGCTGTACGGCCCCAAAGCCGGGCCGTGGCCGTCCGGCTCTGGGGCCGGCGCGGCCGCGCCCCACAGGTGGGGAAACTGGTCGCGGTACTCGCGCCATAAGGCCTGAACGACGCGCAGGCCGGAGGCGCGCTGCGCCAACAGGCCGAAGGTTCGCCAGACGGCCAGGGTCTGGGGGCGTGGGCCGCGCACATCGAGGCTTTCGGGCAGCACCTGGTCTACCGGCCGGCGGCCCAGATCAAAGAGCAGGTTCATCGCCCGGTGATCGAAATAAGCCTCCACGTCTGGCTGTCCGGCCCTTTCGGCGCCGGTCAGCAAGCGGCTATGTTCGGCCTGGAGCACGGCGTGGCTGCCGTCGCCAAAATGCAGGCTGAGGGTGATGGCGCCCAACTGGTGGGCCGCGGCCGCGGCAATAGCCGGCGCCCGCCTGGCAAGCGCCTCGACCGTGTCTACGAACAGCTCGGCCGCGCTATAGGCCACCGGCGCCTCCGGCAAACTCGACGATGCTGTGGCTGGCAAAGGCGAACGGTCGGCGGTTCAGCTCGCCGTCAATGCGCGCCCAGCCGATGACCTCGTGGACGCTGAAGGGGCGGAGGGTGGTTTCGTTGGGGATGACGATGCGGGCCGACGACTCGGCCGTGAAGTCAATGACCAGCCAATCCCGGCCCAGTTGGGCGCTAATAAGCAGGCGCTGCGGCACCGGCTCCATGGGTGGGACGCCAAAGAGATTGGCCAACTCAGGCACCTGGGTGACGTCGTTCCGGTCGAGGGCGCCGCGGACGGCCACGCTCACGTTACGCCGCGGGAAATGGCGGCGCAGGCGGCCGTCGCGCCACAGCATGACCGAGGCATTGGCGCTGCCTGGCGGCTGGGGCGGCTGGATGAGGGTGAACACAACCGCTGCCGGCGGCGGGGCGTCCGGCGCCGTCACGGCCGGATCGTTGGCGAAGCCAAAAACCCAGCCCCCCATCTCCGGCCAACCCCAATAGCCCCTGACGCGCTCGTGGTAGCCGACGGCCTCGACGGCCGGGTAAATCTGGTCGTCGAAACGCCAATCACCCCGGGCGATGACGCCGCTTTCCGACTGCCAGCGGAAGTGTTGGTCTTCGGCGAAAGGCGTGCATTGGCTGGTGCAGGCCCGGCTGGTGCGCCGCATGCCAAAGTCAACGGCCGGCGTGCCGCTGGTGGAGGCCAGCCGCAGCCGCGGGCCCTGGCCGTCAGCGCCGCTCAGGCCGAAAGAAGACCAGAGAGGAACGCGGGTTTCGGCATTAAATTGGCTGGCGCGCCAGCCTCGGCCGCGCCGGTGGAGCAGCAGAATAGAGGTGTTGCGCGTCGGGGCGTCCGGTCTGTCCGGATCCGGCCCCAGCCAGGCAACATTGGCGACCATCGCCAGCGCCCCGTCGCGGGCCAGGAAGGCGTAGTGCAGCCAGCGCCGTTCGAGCAGGCGGCGCATGGGGGCGGCCGGCAGCGGGCCAAGCGGCCCCAGCAGGACAGCCGGCGACTCGGCCGCCGGGATCGGTTGGCGGCGAATGACTGCGGGCATGCTTCTCCTGTTTCAGGCCAGCCACCGGCGGTAGAAATTGGTGGGGCGTCGTGCGGCCGCGGCGGCCAGGGCGCGGGGCCAGGCAATCGCGCTGGCCTGGCCCAGTCGGGGCTGTCCGCGTCCCACCTTGGCCCTGAACAGGTCAGGGCGCCTGGCAGGCGCGGCTGCCAACCGGATTTTGCCTGTGGTAGGGCCGATGATAGAATAAGAGTCGGCATCACGCAATAGCCCTGCGCAGCCGCATCGCCCCATTACCGCCCGGTGAGTTGAAGTTGAGCCAGCGCCTTTGCCGCCCGGCTCTAGGAGGTCCAAATGGCCGACGAGGTTCGGATTATCACCCAAAAGAAAGGCGAGCGTTTCGCGTTGGATCATGACGGCGTGGCCCTCTACGGGGACCGCGAATACCCGGCCATCGGGCATCAAGTGCAGGGGGAGCTGGTCCACACCACAGCCAAGCCGCTCATGCATATGGTCTGCTGGGAAGAAGAGTGCAGCATGAACGTGGCGGCGCGGGTAGCCGTCGTGGGCGATAGGGAAAACCCGGTCGAGGTGCGCATGCAGCACGAATTCGTGGGCGAGCATCGCCAGACGCACCAGATCGAGCCCTTTGAGCACACCATGCGCATTCCAACCCGGCCGGCCGAGCCCATCCACCACGCCCTGCAAATGCAGACGCCGCTGGAACTGCGCTTCTGCAACCCCTGGCAGGTGGACTCCTCCTACAGGGTCGAGGTGGCAATGGGCCGGCGCCAGCTGCTGACGATTCGGCTCCAGGGCACCAGCGTCTGCCGGCCGCAGCCCTGCGACGACCGGCCGCGCCCGAACGACACCGACCCCGGCGTCCTGCCGGTGGGTTGATCAGGGGCGCGGCAATGGGCGAGCCGGCCAATTCGGGCCGCGCCGACGAGCGCAGGGGCGCCGACGGGCTGCAGCGAGGCGTGACCGAGGTCATCAGCATGAGCCTTGCCCTGGCCGGCTCTCTGGCCCGCCTGGCGGCCGAAGCGACGGCCGGCGGCCGGCCGCTAGCCAAGGCCCCGGACAGCAGCAACCCGCTCAACGCCATCGCCCATTACAGCATCGCCTCGGTTGTCAACGTCGTCAACGCCGTGGCCCAGGGCATTAGCGATGCTCGCTCCGACGGCCCGCCCCAGCTTCCCACGGTCCGGAGTGGCGCTTCCCTGCGCCTTCCCATGTCCATTCAAAATCCTGGGCCGGAGCCCCTGGTCGAGCTGGCCTTCGTCTGCCTGGGCGTCCGCGGCGGCGGCAGCGGCGCCGGCCGTCCCCTGGATGAGACGAGCGTCCGGTTTGAGCCCCAAGCTCTCTCCATTGAGCCGCTGGACTTTGAAAAACTGACAGTCTTTATTGACGTGCCGCCCGACACCAGCCCCGGCCGGTATGAAGTCAGCGTCGGCCTGGCGTCGGGCGACTTCGAGTCGGCTATCGCCTTGCAGGTTGTCGCAGGTGATGCCGCCAGCTAAATGATCTACGACGCCATCGTCGTTGGCGCTGGCCCTGGCGGGAGTGCGGCCGCCATCCGGCTGGCTGAGCGCGGCTGGAATGTGCTGCTGCTGGAAAAGCACACCTTTCCCCGCGACAAGATCTGCGGTGACCTCATCAGCCCACGCTCCATTCGCACCCTGGAGCAGTTGGGCTGCCTGCCGGCCGTGCAGGCGGCCGCGGCGAACCGGCTGCGCAGTGGCACCCTGTACGTCAACGGCCGGGAAATCGCCTCCGCGGCCATCCCCGACGTGGCCGGCCTGCACAACTACGGCTACGGGCTGCCACGCCTGGTTTTTGATGAGATCATCTTTCGCCGCGCCCAGGCGCGCGGCGCGCACAGCGTCGAAGGCTGCGCCGTCCAGGGGGTCGTCGTCGAGCCAGATGGGGTCAGCGTTCAGGCTGTCTGCGGCCGCCGGCCGCGCCGCTTCCGCGGCCGGCTGGTCATTGGCGCCGATGGCTCCCACTCCGTCGTCGCCCGCTCGCTGGGCCTCGAACGACGGGATAGCCGCAACGTCATCGTTGCCCTGCGGGCCTACTACGGGGAGTTGCAAGGCGACCCGGAAACGGTGGCCCTCTTCTTTGACCAGCGTTTCTTCCCCGGCTATGGCTGGATCTTCCAGTTGGGCAACGGCCGGGCCAACGTGGGGCTGGGGATGGTGCGCGATGTGTACCAGCGCTATCAGATTAACCTGCTGCGGCGCTTGCGCGAGTGGGTCGAGATGGACCCCCATGCGCGCCTATGGCTGCGCGGGGCCAGGCTGGACGGCCGGGTGGTCGGCTGGCCGCTAAATACCTACGCGTCCGGCGGCGCGACTTTCGCCGAGCGGGCCCTGCTGATCGGCGACGCAGGCAGCTTTGTCGATCCGATTAACGGGGAGGGCATTCACACCGCGCTGGAGACGGCCGTGATCGCGGCCGGGGTCGCTGAAGAAGCGCTGCAGACGGGCGACCTAAGCGCCGCCTTCCTGGCCAGCTACGAGCGGCGCTGGCGGGCAGCCTTGGCGCTAGACTTGCAGATGGCGAGCCTGATCGTCGCCATTATCCAGAACCGGCCGCTTACGCCGCTGTGGATGACGCTGCTGCGGCTGATCGGCACGGCCGCCGGCCGAGACCCGCGCTACGCTGCCCTTTGCGGCGGCATCCTGGCGGGCGTTGTTCCCACCCACCACAGCGCCTCGCCGGTCGCGGCCGCCAAAACCTTGCGGCACGGCCCCGCTCTCTGGAGCGCCGAGCTGGGCCATGCGGCCGGCCCTGGCCTGGCCGGCCTCACCGGGGCCGGCATGCTGGCCGCCAGCCACCTGCTTGACGCCATGAGCGGGATGTTGGCCGAGCCGGCGCACACGGCCGGCTGGGGGCTGGACGTTGCCCGTAAGGGCGCCGGGGTGGTGCGTGGCCTGGGGGAAAAATACGCCTCCAGCGCACTTCAGTTTGTGGCGGGCGCAGGCCGGCCGCCTGCGCTGCCCTGGCAAATTCTTGAGGAGACAAACGATGGCCATACACAAGACATCGCAAGCCCAGCAGGCTGATATTTCGATTGAAGAGGAGTATGCTGCGCCTGCCAGCCTCCAGCGCAGCGGCCGCCGCCTGGCCGCAAGCGTCGTCCGCCTGGGCGGCAGCCTGGCAGCGCTGCCGCTGGCCTTGCTGCCCGGCGATTCCCGGCGCTACATGCGCTCGGCCGGCAGCAACTTGCAGATGGCCGGCCGCGAGGTGACGCTGGGCGTCGCTTCGCTGTTGCGGGCGGCGGCCGACAATATCGAGGAGATGGCCCAGGAGCTGTCTGAGAGCGAGCCTCGCAGCTACCCGCCGGCCGGCTAAGCCGTTACGGGTCGGGCTGGCTGCCGTAAAACTTCAGCGTGCCGTAAAATTTGAGGCGCTGCCGGCCGGCCACAAGCTCGGCCATCAACGCATCCATTCCCAGACAAAGGTCGGCCGTCTGCTCTTCAAGCTGGGCCAGCCGCGCCGCGCCATCCCCCCGCTCGGCGGCGTGGTGCTCTTTCAGGGCAAGGATTGCCAGGCGGTCCACCAGGGCGCCTGGCGTGACCAGGGCGATGGGCGCGCCGGCCAGCTCCGAAAGCCCCGGCCGCAAACGTGGCAAAATGGCCTCGTCAATCTCGTCAATGGCGCGCACCCGGCGGCCGTTGGAGCGGTCAATCTCATATTTCAGCTGGCCCACGGCCGCCTCCTGCGCGTAGCAGGCCCGGCACTCGTCTTCAAGATGCCACTGGAAGCAGTTGATCAGGCCCAGGCGCTCGATCCGGCCGCCCAGATGGGCGCAGGCTGGCGGCAGCAGCTCCACCACGGCCGGCCAAACCAGCGGCGGGGCCAGGCGGTGCCAGCGCGCGACCAGGTCGCGGAAACAATCGGCCATCAATGCTGCGCGGGGAAGCAACTCGTCGCTGCGGTCGGAGTTCAACGTGGCCCTCTGGGTTATATTTCGCC
>JBOGUG010000182.1:0-18782 GCA_050696115.1 Promineifilaceae bacterium (SeqCode)
GGGTCGCCCAACAGGGCCAGGATTTCGGCCGCCATGCTGGGGCCGTCCGCAGCGGTCGCCAGCTCACGGCCGGGCGCGGCGCTCAGCCCGCCCAGCGCCTCCGGGCTGGCGAGAACCGGCGTGCCGCAGGCCATCGCCTCAAGGGCTTTGTTCTGGATGCCCGCCCCATAGCGCAGCGGCGCCAACGCTAGCGTGGCGCGCCGCAGATAAGGTCGGACGTCAGGCACGGTGCCGGTGACCTCAACGGCCGGGTTGGCCGCCAGAGCGCGCAGGCGCGCCGGCGGGTCCTTGCCCACGACCTGCAGCCGGACGTCCGGCCGCTGCCGCCAGACCAAGGGCATGACTTGCTCGGCCAGGTACAACACCATGCTGACGTTGGCGTGGTAGCTCATCTTGCCGCTGACGACGAGGGTGGCCGGCGCCCGCGTTTCGTCCGGCTCCGGCCGGAAATAATCCAGGTCCACGCCGTTGGTCAGCACGCTGACCCTGGGCCTTGGCGCGCCGGCCGGCACCAGTCCCAACAGCGCCTGCTGGTCGGGGGCCGAGCTGACCAGCACCTGATCGAACGCAGCCATCACCGCCGGCTCATAGCTGCGGGTGCGACCCAGCTCGAAGCGCGTAACCCAGCGGCCGAACAGCCCCCTGCCCTGGGCGGCCGCCTGCTCGAACAGGTGGCTGATGCAGTCCACGCTGTCCCAGACAAGCGCCGGCCGCTTCCGGCCGGGGCCGTCGGCCGCGCGGGCCAGCGCCAGGCCATAGCGGACGCCGCGCAGATGCTCGACGTGGATGGCGTCAAACGCCGGCCGGCCGTTGCCGCCATTCAGCAGCGCGCCGGCCCGGCCGGCCAGGCCCGGGTGCCAGCAGTACGCCGACTGGAGCGGCGCCCGGCCGGGGGCCGCCAGCAGGCAATTCCAGGCCGAACGCCAGGCCGGCAAGGGCAGGGCCAGCACCCGCTCACAGATAGACTCCAGCGCCTGCGCCTCGGCCCGTTCCGCCTCGTTGGCGCTCAGGGTCAGCAGCGTGATCTGCGCGCCCTGGGCGGCCAGATGGTGGAGCAGGTAATACGGCCGGGCGCGGATGCGGTTAGGTGTGTAAGGGACGATAAAAAGCAGGCGCATAAGCCAATGTCACCGCTGGGCCCTTAAGCGCTCGCCTGGGGCCGCGGATAGATCTGGTCCCAGGCCGGGTAGACCCGGCGCCAATCGTAATGCTCCTCGACCGAGCGCCGGCCGTTCTCGGCCAGGGCAGCCGCCGCCTCCGGCCGCTGGAGCAGGCCGGTTACCGCCTGGGCAAAGTCGCCGACCGTGGCGGCAATCAGCAGGTCATGGCCGGCCTGATAGCGGATGCCCTCGGCTCCGATGGGCGTTGCGACGACGGGCAGGCCCCAGGCCCAGGCGTCCAGGATCTTGACCCGCATCCCGCCCCCGGCGTGCAGCGGCACGATAAAAGCGGCCGTTTCGGCCAGATAGGGGCGCGGATCGGCCACGTAGCCGGTGGCTTCCAGGCCGGCCGGCGCGTCGTCGCCGGTCAGGTCTGGCGGCGGCTGCTGGCCGATGACGGTCAGAACCGCCTGGGGCGCCTGGCTGCGCACTTGCGGCCAGACCTCACGGGCGAACCAAGCGACCCCGGCCGCGTTGGGCGGCCAGTGCAGCCCACCGAGAAAGGTGACCCGAAAGGGCTGTGGCCCGCGCGGGATCGGCCGCTGTCTCTGCGTGTCTACGCATATGGGAATGACCGGGCCACCGATCTGGGCGCCAGCGCCGTTGGCGGCCGCCCGGATAGCCTGGCGGTCTTCGGCCGTGACCCAAACCACACGCCCAAACCGGCCACACACCTCGACCTCGTAGCGGGCCAGGCGGCGCGATTCCAGCCTCAGCAAGGCCCGTTTGAGCGGGTTGCGGCTGCCGGCCGCGATCCGCTGGGGAATCATGTAAACCGCGTTGTGCTGGTCGAGAACGGTCATGGGCCGGGCGCTGTTGTCCGCTCCGGCCGGCAGGGCGTATTGGGCCATCGCCAACTGGTCGGCGTGCACGGCGTCAAAGGCGCCTTGGCTCAGCAGCCTGGTGACCAGCCGGCGCATGGCGCTCACGCTGTCGCGGCCGATCAAAAAAGAGGCGCCACTCACCAGGCTCAGCGCCAGCCGGCCGCCGTCGGCCAGCTTCGAGCGCCGCATCAGGACGGTGTGGATCGCCTGACAATAGCGCTGGAGATGGGCGATGTCCTCCGGCCGATCGCGCTCGCGGCGGAAGGCGGCCAGCGTGATCTCATGCCCCTGCTGGTGCAGGTATTGGAGGACGTGGTAGATGCGGATCTTGGGCCCGGCGTCGGCCGGATAGGGCACAACCTGGGACAAATACAGAATGCGCATCGTCAGCTAGGGGCGCGACTTGTAGGGGCACAATTTGTAGGGCGCTATAGTGCGCCCCAGCGGCCGGCGGCGTGGACCGACGTTAGGTCGGGCAGGCCAGCTCTTGGAGCGCCGCGGCCAGCGTGTCGTACACTTCAAAATCGGCCAGGCCGGCCGCCGCCTGGGCTAATTGGTCAGCCCCGCGGCCGGTGCGCACCAGCGCCAGCCGGCCGACGCCGGCTGCCCGGCCGGCGGCCAAATCGGTCAGGGCGTCGCCCACCAGCAGCGAGCGGCCCATTTCCAGATCGAGGTCGGCGGCGGCTTGCCGCAGCAGCCCCGGCCGGGGTTTTCGGCAATCGCAGCCGGCTGCCGGCGCGTGAGGGCACATATACACCCCGTCGAGCCGGCCGCCGGCCCGGCGCACCTGCTCGGTCAGCCGGCGGTTAATCGCCTCAGCCGCCGCCAGCCGCACCAGCCCCCGGCCGACGGCCGATTGGTTGGTGACGACCACGATCTTGTAGGCCGTGGCGCTGAGGCGGGCCAGGGCGGCCAACGCGCCGGGGTAAATGGCGACGTCGGCCCACCGGCGCACGTAGGCGGGGCGATTCTCGATGATCACCCCGTCGCGGTCGAGAAAGACGGCCGGCTGCAAGCTCTATCCAGGCAGCCGACAGGCCGGGCGAGCTGCTCGTACCGCGCTCAAGTCCGCCCAGGTCCTGGCCATGAAGCCGGGCCGAGCGCTAGCCGGCGGCCGGCAGGCCGCTGTCCGTCGAGGCCCAGCTGAGGTGTTGCAGGCCGACGTTGACGGCCGAGCGCAAGGTTGAGCGGTCGGTCAGGAGCATCTTGAGGTAGGTGGCGATGGGTCCCGGCCGCATGGCCCACTCGCGGAAGGCCCGCTTTTGCCAATAGAGCAGGCGCTCGGCCGGCAGGCCTGGGTAATCCAGCACCGTGCCCTTGTCCATGTCCACCTGCTCCCAGCGCGTGCCGTGGCGGAACCAGTTGTTTTCGACCACCTCGAAGAAAAAGGGCGTGCCGGGATACGGCGCGGCCACGTGGAACAGGGCGATGTCCAGCGGCAGCTTCTTGGCGAAGTCAATCGTCTGGCGGATGGTCGCTTCCGTCTCGCCCGGCAGGCCGATAATAAAGTAGCCCCAATTCTTGATGCCGGCCTGCTTGGCCCAGCGCAAGGCGCGCTCGGCCTTGTCGGGATAAGCGCCCTTGCGAGCGTGGCGCAAGATCTGCTCGTTGCCGCTCTCGATGCCCCAGGAGATCAGCCAGCAGCCGGCCTGGGCCATCAGTTGCAGCATCTCCTCGTCCACGTAGTCCACCCGGCTGTTGCACGTCCAGCGCACGTTGAGCTTTTGCTCGATCATCAGGCGACACAGGTTGATCACCTGTTCGCGGTTGACGGTGAACAAGTCAGCATACATGTGGATGTTGTGGATGCCCAGCTTCTTTAGGCCCCACATCTCCTCCACCAACAGCTCTGGCGCCCGCAGGCGGGTGCCATATTGGTAGCTGACGTGCTTGATGCAGTAGGTGCAACCGGCCGGGCAGCCACGGCTGGTGACGATAAACGTAAACGGCCCCTTGATGAGCGGCATGCGGTATTCTTGCAGGGGTAACAACTCATGCATGGGCACGGGCATGTCGTCCAGGCTGCTGATGAACGGCCGGGTCAGGTTGACCACGATCTGATCGCCCTTGCGCCAGACCAGCCCCTTGATGGCGTGCATGTCCAGGCTGCCGTCTTCGGCCAGCCCTGGTTTGTAATTTGGGTCGTGGTGGCTGAAGAGTTGCTCGATCTCGGCCGGGCGCTGGTCGAAGCGGTTCTCGAGATGGTCGAGCAGGTCGCGGATGGTCAGGTCGGGCTCGCCCAACAGGACGAAGTCCAGCGCCGGGTACGGCCGCAGCGTCTCGCGCGGAATGGGCGTGACGTGGGTGCCGAAGGCGATGGTCTTAGCCCCGCGCGCCTTAGCCAGAAAGCAGCCGTACATGTCGTTCTCCAGCGTGGGCGCGGTCACCTGGGTCAGGTAATAGCGCGGCTGGTACTTGTCCAGCAACTTGGCGAAGTCGGGCCAGCCGATGCGCTCGGCGTTGGCGTCAATGACCTTGACCTTGTAGGCTGGGTGCAGCAGGGCGGCCATCTGGGCCAGGGAGACCTGCGGCCAGACCATGTTCTCGCGCGTGCGCCGGCCGACGCGGTGCTGGGTGCGGATCCACAGCCCACCGTCTGGCGTGGGCGGGTTGACCAGCATGATGTCAACCGCTTCGGGCGAGCGGCCGGCGCCCAGCAGCCCCTGGCGCACGATGGGGTCGGCGTCGGGGAAGTTGGCCATGCGCAGCTTCGGCACGCGCCGGCTGCCTAAATTCTCACTAATAGGGTCTTTTTCCGGCTTAGCAGCCATGTCTGTCTCCTCAATTCTCAGCGGCTCACGAATGGGCAACGGCGGCCGCTTTCGCCACTTCCGACGTTCCAGTGTAGGCGCTTTCCTCCGGCCGGGCCAAATCCCGGCTGGCCAGCATTTCGCGCTGGCTCAACTCGTCCAGGACGCGCAGCAAAATCCAGTAGATCATCAGCTGGACGCCGACCAGGGTCAGCAGGGCGCCGCCCAACAGGTATAGCCACAGCCGGGTGATCTCCCAGCCTGACAGGCCCAGCAGCAGGCTGGCGAGGCCCAGCAGCAGCCCGGCCGCCAGGCTGAGCGCGCCCATCCAGCCAAACTGGCGATCCAGGGGCGTCTTGAAAATCGGGCGGCCGAAAAGCCCCTGGCGCACCGGCCGCTTGTAGAACAGGGCCACCAAATAGTTAAAGGTCACCCCAAGCGAGAAGACGCTGATGCCGGTGACGGCCGAGACGAGGGCCACGAAGACGGCCACCACGCCCCAGGGCCCTAGCTCAGCCACGCCGCCCAGGCGCAACAGCGCCAGGCCCAGCAGAATGAACCCGGCCAAGCCCAGGCCGCCCAGGCCGAGCAGGCCGAGGATGCGCACCGGGTTATAGGTCAGCGCCGTCCAGACAATGGAGTGCAAGAAGACCGAGCCATCCTTGACGACGCTGAGCTTGGAGCGGCCGAGGCGCTCGGCGTAAGGGATGGGCACCTCGCTCATCTTCAGCCCCTCGTGAATGGCGCGCGTGCTCATCACCGGGGTCAGGTTGAGGCCGTCGGGCAGCGGGTAGATACGGGCCAGAATCTCGCGCCGGAAGACGCGCATGCCGCTGGCGCTGTCGCTGACGGCCTGCCGGCCGACCAGGCTGAGCAGTTGGGCGAAGAAGAGGTTGCCGACCCGGCGGCTGAGCGGCATGCGGCTGTTGGCCCCGGCCATGCGCGAGCCGACAATTAGCTCACCGTCGTCCAGGGCCACGCGGCACAGGTGGGGGAAATATTCGGGCGGGTAGGTGCCGTCGGCATCCAGAAAGCCGATCAACTCGCCTTTGGCCTGGCTGAAGCCCGTCTTCAGGGCCGCGCCATAGCCGCGGTTGGTGGGGTGCTGAATGAGGCGGACGCCCTGGATGTCCTGGGCAATCGCGGCCGTGCGGTCGGACGAGCCGTCGTCCACCACCAGCAGCTCCATTTCCTCGACGCCCACGCGGCGCAGGTCGTCGCGCACTGCCAGCACGCGGCGGCTGATGTCGGCGATGCCCTGTTCTTCGTTATAGGCTGGAATGACCACGGATAAAGTCGTCATCTATCTTCGCCGTCAACTCTCACTTCGATTGCGGATCAAATGAATCGCGGGCGCGCTCCGCCCAAGCCAGACGGCCGGCGTCTGGCGACAGATAGCAAATGGCGGCCCCCGGAGCGATGGCTACGACAGAGGCCTTTAACGGCCGGTTCAGCTGATGCGCCGCCCCCGGCCCCGCGTGCGGCGCGGCCGCCGGCCGGCAGGCCCTGGCGGGGGCCCGGCGGGCATCTTTTCCAGGTTGGCGGCGTCCAGGCGCAGGCGGTAAGCGCGCTGCATGCTGTTCAGCAGCACCTGGACACGCTCACTGGGCGTGGACGGCCCTTCGAAAATGGCGATGAGATCGGCAAACGGCCCTTCGCGCACACGCACCAGATCGCCAGGCTGGAAGTCGTAAAGTGGCACTCGGCTGCCGGCCGCCCAGCGGGCGACCTCGGCCGCCACCAGCCCAATCACGTTGTCGGGGATGGGCGTGGGCTCGTCGCCGTAGCCCACCAGATAACGAAGGCCGGGCGTCCAACGCCATCTGGCGCTGTCGTCCTGCTCCAAATTGAGGCGGATGAACATGTAGCCAGGGAAGAAGGGCAAGACGGCGGCCGCGCGGCTCGAGGGGACGGCCGGCGCCTCCGGCAGGTAGATCTCCAGCTCCTGTGCGGCGATCAAGTGGGCGACTTTCCGCTCAGCCCTCGGTTTTGTGTGCAGCGCGTACCACTGCTTCACACCCACCCTCCTCTTACCTTAACTAACAGTTAACTAACAGCAATTCACCTATGGTACGCCGATACCTGCTTCAACGTTGCAGTCTGCTTTACAGCACAGGGCATCAACTCGAATGCCGGGCGCATTTGCTCATCGGCGCCTATGTTGAGCGCATACGGCTGGGCTGGCTCCAGGTTCGGGGCGGTGGATGGGAGGCTGTTACCGAGCCTTGGCGCTGCCGAGCCGCTGGCTCAGCGACTGCCGTGCCCCTTGTCGTTCGCAGAAGGTTGCCGGAAAGCTGACTGATCCTCTAAACCGGCCGGAGCCGGCTCAAGGCAGCCTAAACCAAGGAGAACCTCGGTCTGTGGTCTAAGGTTGCTCCGTACGACCTGCAATCCGGCCGCCAACTCTTGTCATATACCCTCTTGCCTCTATTTGTCTTCCAGAGATCGAGTGGCGGTCAACTGGCTGCTTTGTTTGCCAAGATGGGGTTGGTCTGAGAAGGCGCTATCTGGCCTTGTAATGAGGGCAGAATAGATGCTTCTGCGGATAAAAGGCGACACCCACACCTGGCTCTCAATGCGCTCCAAGCCTCCCGCGCTATCCCTCGACCCCTGAACCTGACGCCAGCATGGGCCAAAGGCGTTCACACCGAATCGTCTATATCATAAACCCAGTTGCTAAGAATGGCAATGCCAGTATTGCACGAAGGCCAAGTTGGCTTGACGGTTGCCGCGTCACTTTGCTAAAGTCCCCATGGCGAGTCCAACGAACCCCGCAGAGGAACAGCATGAACAAAGAAACCCTCATCCAACACCTGAACGAAGACCTGTCGGGCGAGCTGGGCGCCATCGTCCAATACCTGACCTACGCAGCCAAGAGCACCGGCCCCTACCGGCCGCAGTTGTCCGAATTCTTCCTCAAGGAGATCGCCGACGAGCAACTCCACGCCCAGTTCCTGGCCAACAAGGTCGTGGCGCTGGGCGGCGAGCCGGTCAGCGAGGCGCGGCCAGTGCCAGCGGCCGGCTCCAACCGCGAGATGCTGGAGGCGGTGCTGGCCGCCGAGCGCCAGGCCGTCGCTGACTACACGCAACACGCAATGGAAGCGGACGAGTTTGGCGACGTCGGCCTCAAAGTCGAGCTGGAAGATATCGTCCGCGACGAAACCAGCCACGCCGAGGAGACGGCGCGTATCCTGCGCGATTGGCCCTTGTAGGCGGCCGTTAGCCAGATGTCCGCCAGCATCCAGGGGTTACGCGGCCGGTGGCGTCGGCTTCAGGCCGCCGAGGGCAAATGGCGCAAGCGGCTGCGCCAGCGGCTGCAAAATCCGGCCGGGATGACAGCGCCAGCTTTCTTGGTCGGCTGTGGCCGCTCCGGCACCAGTATGCTGCTGCACCACCTCGGCCGCAGCCCGGCCGTTACGGCCTACAACGAAAACGATGCCGAAGCCTTCGAGCGTTACCGCCTGCGGCCGGCCCCGGCCATCGAGGGCATCATCGGCCGCAGCCACGCCCAGCTCACCCTGTTCAAGCCGATCCTTAACACGCACCAGAGCCGAGAATTCCTGGCGGCCTATCCCGGATCGAAGCTCATCTTCGTTTACCGCCACTTTGAAGATGTGGTCAATTCGTCGCTGAAGCGTTTTGGGGCCGAAAATCGGCTGGGGCATGTTAACACCTGGGTGAGCGATAATTTCGGCGAGTTTGCGGCCGCCCCGCCACCAGAGGCGACCAAGGCGGCCGTGCGCGAGCTGTGGCGGCCGTCCCTGAGCCTCGAATCGGCCGCGGGCCTTTACTGGCTTTTCTACAACCGATTGTACTTTGACCTGGGGCTGGACCGCGAGGAGCGGGTCAGGCTGGTGGGCTATGAGCGTCTGGCCGCCAATCCGGCCGCCGAGCTGGCGGCCGTGTGCGCCTTTCTTGGCACAGCGTACCTGCCGCTCATGGCCGAGGGCGTCTTTGCCAGCTCGATCGGCCGGGACAGTGCGCCCGCCCTGGCTGCCGACATCCGCGCCGCCTGTGAGGCGTTGTGGCGCCGCCTGGAAGCCAGTCGGCCGGGCCCAGAGGCGGGAGCCCAGCTTAACACAAGCGAAACGAATCTATAAGCCGGCGGGGAGCCGACGCGGCCGACGCGCGATCGTTCGCCGTCTGGCTAGCCGGCCGCGACAGGACGTCAGCGGCCACAAGCGAGAACATTAGCAAAGCCTTACTAAAGGCACATGGCGCTTGGGTTCCGCTTGCCCTGACATGGCTCGTGGGTAAGCTTGCCCGTCCGCGCAACAGGCGCCGGGGAAGCCACCTTAGTCTTAATGGCGCCGACTTTGTAGCCGCGCGCGGCCGATTGGCCATGAGGCACACTCACATGTTTCAACCCACTCGCCCGCGCAGGCTGCTAACGACGCTGTTCGCTGTCTGCCTGTTGGGCCTGGCCGGGGCGCTGGTCTTGCCGTCCACCGGCGCGCTGGCGTTTGAAGTGGCGCCGCTGCCGGCCGGCAACCTGATCACTAACCCCTGGTTCCGCAGCCAGACCGACCCTAACGCATCGGCTTTGGACGGCTGGACGGACGCGGCCGGCTTGAACGCCGATTGGTCCACCAGCCAGAAGGAATCGAACCCCTCGCCGGACATAGTCATCTCTGGCGTCTGTGGCCAGCAGCTGGTGTATTGCGGCACATCCGCCCGCCTTTCGCTCACGCCCGGACAGACGGGTGGGGTGGCCGAGCCCTTTGCTCACGCCTACCTCTATCAGGTGGTGGCCGCCAACCCCCTCAAGCGCCACCTCAAGTTCTTTGCCCACTGGGTCAGCCACATCGTGGATCCGGCCGAGGTCACCATCTACGGCGGCCAGAGCCAAAATGGCCCCTGGACGCCCGTCTGGACCCCCTTCCACTACATCCAGCCCGAAGCCGACCCACCCGACCTCTGGACGAACACCGGTTTTTTGGAGACTACCATCGATCAGGGGTATAGTTATTACAAGGTCGAGATACACGCCCGGTTGCCGGGCGAAGAGTTAGTTGGATTCAAGATGACGGGGGTGTACTTTTCAGTGGCCAGCGCGGATGGGGATCCCATTCCGTTCACAACCTTCCTGCCCGCCATCCAGGCTGGCTCCGGACGTGGACCAGCTGAGGACGGGGCCGACTAAAGCGTGGCGGCCGCTGAGGCCGGAGCGCGCTGACCGGGGTTGCGAGCCATGCTGAAATCGTCCTGGCTCTTTAAGGGCTTGCTGGCGCTGCTGGCGGCCGGCGTCATAGGCCAACTCCGGCCGCTGGCCGGCCTTCATGCCTTTCCCGTGCCGCCGTTGCCGGCCGGCAACCTGATCACCAACCCCTGGTTTCGGGATCCGGCCGACCCAAACGCCTCTTCGCTGGCCGGCTGGACGGATGCCGGAGGTTTGAATGCCTACTGGTCCTCCAGCCAGAAGGCGTCTAACCCGACGCCTGACGTGGTCATTTCAGGCGTGTGCGGCGGCAACGCCGAGATGTATTGTGGAACGGCCGGCCGGCTGTCGTGGCGACCGGGCCAATCGGGTGGAGTGGCGGTGCTGGGCGAGGACGCCTACCTCTACCAAGTCGTTTCGGCCGACCCGGCCGCGCGCAAGCTTCACTTCTCAACCCATTGGGTTAGCCACGTGGTCGATCCGGCCGAGATAGTCATTTACGGCGGGCAGAGCCCGGCCGGGCCGTGGGCGCCGGTCTGGACGCCCTTTCACCTGGTGCAGTACGAGGTCATCAAGCCGCCGGACGGCCGGGGCGACGAGCTTTGGATGCATACAGGCGCATTAGAGACGGTCTTGGCCGAAGGTTTTCCGTATTACAAGGTTGAGGCGCATGCGCGCTTGCCCGAGGGCTATACCGTCGGCTTCAAGTTCGCCGGCGTCTACTTCGCCGCCGAGGGAGTTGGGAGTGAGGTCGGCCCTTCGTCCACCCAAACGCCAGCTAGCACGTCGGTCAGCACGCCGGCCGGCGGCGTGGACAGCGGCCCAAGCGTCACTCCACCGGACGCGAGCAGCGCGACCGGGGGCCCTGTGTTGACCGCCAGGGTCCTATCGCCGTTCGAGATCGAGCTCGTCTGGCCGCCAGTGGCCGGCAACCAGCGCGGTTATGAAATAGAGCGCAGCCCAGATGGCGTGACCCAGTGGGCCCGGCTCGCCCGGCTGGCGGCCGACGCCCGCGTCTACACAGATGAAAACCTGGCGCCGGGCAGCACCTATTACTACCGCCTGCGCACTTCGAACGCCAGCGATAGCTCCGGCGTGTCGAATGTGGTCTCGGCCACCACCCTGGCGCAGCCAGCGCCCACGCCAACGAGCACCCCGGCCGCCAGCCCAACCGCGGCGGCCAGTTCTACGCCGGCCGCCCAGGCCAACCTGCCCGGCAGCGCTGAAACAGGCGGAGGGGAGACTGCCAGCGAAGACGGCGGCGTCAACGCAACCGACGCGCTGTTTGCGGCCGGGACGGGGGCTGTGATCGGGCTGCTGGTCAGCCTCTTGGCTGTGCTGGCGCTGAGAAAGCGCTGGCAGCCCCGGCCGAGCGACCAGAGCCACTCCTGAGCCGGCCGGGCCGCCGGCCACCCGCCTGTCAATCGCTTTACACCCAGGCCCCTGGGGATTGATCTCCCCTTGCCCGCATGGTATTATGGTCATATTACCGAGTTCCTATTGCGCACTGCTTGCGGCGGGAGGGTAGCAACTCCAAGAACCCATTCGACAGTCACGACATAAGCCATAAGCCTGCAAGCTCAGTTGGGGGCGTTGCCATTAGCTGGTTAGCCTACGTCGCGCGTCTACTTTATCCAGCCTCTCGCGAACGCACTGGTTGCAGAGCCAGGCGGGGTGTGCCAAAGAGCCTCATTTTTCCCACGTTCGCTGAGCGACCGGCCGCACCGACCCCCAAAATTTGGATTATCTTGATGCCAGCCTGCTATAGGCTGCCCGGCCGAGGGGCTAGGTGGCCGAGGCTTATTTCCTGCGATAACAGCGCCAGTGCAAAGGGAGTGGAACGGGCGGAGGTTGCCACGCTGTTTCCCAGACCCTCGTTGCCCATCCCTTGATCGGCCGCTGACATAGCCCTCCCTCTTCCAAGACGGATCGCCTGTCGGAAGGGCGGAGCACGCCTTCGCCGGCCCATATCCGACCACAGCCAGCCACATTATCTCCCATGAACGCCGTGAGCGCGCTGGCGCAGCGACGCGCCAAATCCGCTAGCTTGAGCCTAAGCCTGCCACTGGAGGCCGGCCTGGTTCTGGGCGTCACGGCCTTGGCGGCCGGGCTGCGCTTCTATAAGCTGGGCGAATGGGGCTTCTGGATTGACGAGCTGTACACCCTCGGCCGGGTCGAGGCCCATTACAGCACGCTGGAGGCCCTCCTGAACAACGTGCCGCCAGCCTTTCACTGGCTGCCGCTCTCGCTCATCCTAACCAGCGGGACGGTGAACGCTCTGGGAGTCAGCGAGTGGAGTGCGCGCCTCCTGCCGGCCGTCGTCGGCATGCTCTCGGTGCCAATCTTGTATTTGCCGGTGCGCAAGCTGTTTGGAACTGGAACAGCCTTGTTATTCGGCCTGCTGTTGGCATTATCACCCTGGCACCTCACCTGGTCGCAGAACGCGCGTTTCTATACGCCGCTGATGCTGCTGTACACATTGGCGTTGCTGGCCTTTTTCTTTGGCCTCGAGCGCGACCGACCGTGGCTGCTCTTTGCTTCGCTGCTCCTGACCTACCTCGCGCTTTCTGAACGGCTGCTGGCCGGCTTCATCGCCCCGGTTGTGCTAGCATATTTGCTGGCCATCAAGCTGCTGCGATTTGAGAAACCGGCCGGTTGGCGGCCACGAAACCTCGTCATTCTGGCTTTGCCGGTGGTCGCCGTGGCCCTGGTCGAGGCTTACGGCTGGCTCAGCCAGGGAAGCTCTGCCCTTATGGCTGGGCTTGGCTGGTTCTTTTTATACCGCGCGTATGACCCGTTTCGCCTGCTGGTCTTAATTAGCTATGACCTGGGTTATGCCTTGGTACCCCTGGCGTTGGCCACTGGGCTTCTGCTAATAGCCCGCCGCAGCCGGGCCGGTCTGTTTTTCACTCTGGCGGCCGTGGTGCCCGTCGCCTTGCTGGTGGGCCTGAATCGGATCCTGTTCACCCAGGACCGCTATGCCTTTGTGGCCTTGCCGGCTTGGCTTATCCTGGCTGGCGTCGCCGTGCGCGAGCTGGGCGCGCGCCTGCCAGGCCGGTCGGGCTGGCTGGCTGTGGGGGTCGCCGGCATGTTGGCGGCCGAGGCGCTAAGCGCCGACCTTCTCTACTATCAGGTAAACAACGGCAACCGGCGCGACTGGAAAGGCGCCTTCAGCCTAATTGACGCCGAGGCCCGGCCGGGCGATCTGGTCGTGGCCTATTGGCCGGAACTGGTAGAACATTACCTGAATGCGGAAGGGCTGGCCTGGGCAGAGGTGAGGGTGCAGCAACTCAGCGGCCAAAACCAACGCGTCTGGTTCGTCCTGGATTCCGAGACGGAATGGGCCAATCCGGCCGGGCGGCAGTGGGTGTTGGAAAATGCGCGCCTCATGGACGTCCGTTATTTGCGCACGCCGGAAAATGCCAACGTGCGCCTCTATCTGTACGACCCTGACCCCGAGGGATAGGCTCATCTAAGCCCATGTTCAGCTCGACCATTATCCCGACCATTCATCGACCGACGCTGGCGCGGGCCATTCAAAGCGTGCTGGCGCAGGAATTGGACGGCGACGAGTTCGAGGTCATCGTCGTCAATGACTCGGGCCAGCCGCTGGCGCCGGCCGGCTGGCTGGCTTCAGGCCGGGTGCGTGTGCTCGACACCCAGCGCCGCAACCGTAGCGCGGCGCGTAACGCCGGGGCGGCCGTCGCCCGCGGCCGCTATCTGCATTTCCTGGATGATGATGACTGGCTGCTGCCCCATGCCCTGCAGTTCTTCTTCGAGTTGGCCCACCAGGCGCGGCGAGCCGTGTGGCTTTATGGAGGCATCCAAGTTGTGGACCAAGCTGGAACTGTGCTTGGCCAATCGAATTTGGGCCAGAGTGGTGACTGTTTCGCTGAGATAATGGGCGGCGCCTGGGTACCAATACAGGCTTCAATTATCCGGACAGACGCCTTTTTCGAAGCGGGCGGCTACAGCCCGCTCATGACCTGTACACAGGATTTAGATCTCTGTCGCAAGGTTTCCATGATTGGTGATTTTGCCAGCACGCCGCGTTCTGTTGCCTGTCTGCTGCGCGGCGATGGTTGGAACACGTCTACTGACTATCTTGATGCGCCAAGTACCACTTGCCTGTCGCGGGATGAGGTCTTGGGCCGGCCGGGGGCGTATTGGCGGCTAATGTCCTCGGCCGCGAGAAGGGATTCGGCCTATTGGCGCGGCCGCGTCCTGCGGGTTGCGCTGAGCACCGTGAAATACAACCTCCAACAGCGAAGAACACTCACCGCCCTCAGCCGGGCAATGCTCTCAGCAGGCGTGGGGCTGCTGTCCGGAGCATCCATCCTTAACAAGGCGTTTTGGGCTGGACTGCAGGCCGACCATGTTCCTGGATCATTGCATCGGATTTTGCTCGACGGCGCAAGGACGCAAACGCCAAGTTGATGATAGCGGCGACTGTTGCCGGGTGGATTGGAAAGGCTAGGCCGATGTTTTGCTCGACCATCATCCCCACTATCGGCCGGCCATCGCTGGCCCGGGCCGTGCAAAGCGCGCTGGCCCAGAACTTTGCGGAAGGGGAGCACGAGGTCATTGTGGTCAACGACTCCGGCCGGCCCCTGCCGGCCGCCGGCTGGCAGCGCTCGCCCCAGGTGGAGCTCGTGCACACCCAGCAGCGCGAGCGCAGCGTGGCGCGTAACACGGGCGCGGCCGTCGCCCGCGGCCGCTATTTGCACTTTCTGGACGATGACGATTGGCTGCTGACCGGCGGGATGCGGCGCCTGCACAAATTGGCGGCGGCCAGTGGGGCAGCCTGGCTGCACGGCGGCGTCCAGCTAATGGACCGCCAAGGCACGCCCACTATCCAACTGCACCAGCGGCTAACCGGCAACTGCTTCACCCAGACGATTGCCGGGGAGTGGATTGCACTCCAAGCTTCATTGGTGGACGCCGACCTGTTCCATCGCATTGGCGGCTTCAACCCGAGGCTGGCCGGCCCAGAGGACATTGACCTGATCCGCCGGCTGGCCTTGGTCACGGACATCGCGGTCACGCCCGAGCTGATCGCCTGCGTCAGCATGGGCAGCGGCGGCAGCACAACGAACTACGGCCGGCACGCCGCGGCCAGCCGCCTGGCGCGCGAAGCGATCCTCGACATGGACGGCGTGTTCGGCCGCCTGCGGGCTTCGGCGACAGGTCCTTTCTGGCACGGCCGGTTGGCACGCGCCTATTTGACGTCGGTGGCCTGGAACCTGGGCCACGGCCGGCCGCTGCGGGCCAGCAGCCGCCTTACCTTCGGCCTGGCTGGGCTGGGGCTGGCGGGCCGCCACCTGCGGCGGCCTAGCTTCTGGCGCGCCCTGAGCGCCCCGTACCAGAGTCACACTTTCCGCCGCGGCGCGGCCGAGATACAACAGGTCGGTCAGTTAACGCCAGCGCGGAGCCAGTAGGCTTCTCAGGCGGCCGGCCCAGGGGTGGGCGCGGGCGCAGAGATAGTAAGCGAACGATGAACACACTGCGTAACATCTGGCATTATTGGAAACGATTCGGCCTGTTTATGGGCAACCTGATCGGCCGGGTCATCCTGACAATTTTTTACTTCACGCTATTTGTGCCCTTTGGCCTCGGCGTGCGCCTGTTTTCAGACCGGCTGGGGATGAAGCCAGGCGCGCCGCGCGGCTGGCTGGCGCGCGTTGAGCGCGAGCCGACCCCGGCCGAAATGCGGAGGCTGGCTTAATGAACATCCTGGGCATATCGTGCTACTACCACGACGCCGCGGCCGCCCTGCTGCAAGATGGGGTGCTCGTCGCCGCGGCCGAGGAGGAGCGCTTCAGCCGGGTGAAGCACGACTTCGGCTTCCCAAGCCAGGCGATTGATTTTTGCCTGCGCCAGGCGGGCATCAGCGCCCAGGACTTAGATTACGTCGTCTTTTATGAGAAGCCGCTGGTCAAGTTCGAGCGCATCCTGCTCAGCATGTTGCAGAGCTTCCCCCATTCGGCCGGCGCTTTTCGCGAGGCGATGATCACCTGGTTCAACGACAAGCTGTGGATCAAAGGGCAGATCCTGACCAAGCTAGGCCTGCCCGACGACAAGTTGTTTTTCGTGGACCACCACCTCAGCCACGCTGCTAGCGCCTTCTTTTGCTCGCCCTACGACGAGGCGGCCATCCTGACCGTGGACGGGGTCGGCGAATGGACGACGGCGACGCTCGGCCGGGCGACGGCCTTCTGGCCCGAGGCGGACGGCCCGGAGCGGGCCAACGCCATCGAGTTGTTCGGCGAGATCCGCTTCCCCCACTCCCTCGGCCTGCTCTACTCGGCCTTCACCGCCTTTCTGGGCTTCCAGGTCAATGAGGGCGAGTATAAGGTCATGGGCATGGCGCCCTACGGCCGGCCGACGCGCCTGGAGGATGTTTACAAGCTGATTGAGGTGGCGCCGGACGGCTCCTTCCGGCTGAACATGGAGTATTTCAGCTTCCACCATTCCACCTCGCGCACGTTCAGCGACAAGTTCGTCAAGCTGTTCGGGCCGCCGCGGGTGCACGAATCGGATTTTTACACGCCCACGACCCATCCGCGCCGCGACCACCCGCAGTGGGATACGCGCGCGGCCGAGAAAAATCAAGAGTACGCCGACATTGCGGCCAGCATTCAACTGGCTACCGAGGAGATCATCCTCAAGCTGGCGGCCGAGGCCCACGAGCGCACCGGCTTGAAGAAGCTGTGCATGGCGGGCGGGGTGGCGCTGAACTCGGTGGCCAACGGCCGGCTGTTGCGCGAGTCGCCCTTCGAGGAGCTGTACATCCAGCCGGCGGCCGGCGACTCCGGCGGCGCGCTGGGGGCCGCCCTGTACGTGCATCACGTCGTGCTGGGCCAGCCGCGCCGCTTCGTCATGGAGCACGCCTACTGGGGCAGCGCCTACACGCCCCAAGAGACGCGGACGGCCATCGAGGCCACCGGCCGGTCCTACCAACAGGTCGAGGACCCCGATGAGTTGGCCGAGTTGATGGTGGCCGACCTGCTGGCGGGCAAGGTGATTTCGCTTTTCCAGGGGCGCTTTGAGTGGGGGCCACGGGCGCTGGGCAACCGCTCGATCCTGGCCGACCCGCGGGCGGCCGAGATGAAAGAGATCGTCAACGCCCGCATCAAGTTCCGCGAGCCGTTCCGGCCGTTTGCCCCGGTGGTTCTGGAGCAGTGCGCCGAGGAGATGTACGCCGGGTTGGAGGCGGCCGAGCGCCATTACCCCTTGCGCTACATGCTGATGGTTTATCCGACCAAAGATGGCCAGGGCGAGGGCATCCAGGCCGTAACCCACGAAGGGGGCAGCGGCCGGCTGCAGACCGTTCGCCGCGAATGGAACCCGCTCTACTACCGGGCGGTCGAGTTGTTCGGCCAGGCGACCGGCGTGCCAGTCCTGCTCAATACCAGCTTCAATTTGCGCGGCGAGCCGATCGTCACCACGCCGGCCAACGCGCTGAACACCTTCGGCCAGAGCGACATCGAGGCGCTGTACCTGAATGGCTTTGTCGTCAGAAAGTAAGGCGCGGGTCATCGCGGCCGAGCCGGCCCCCAGGGGGCCTAGGAGCCCGTTGTGGGCCGGGCTGCTGATCTCGGCCGTCACCGTTCTGGTGATGCTGGGCGGGCTGGAGCTGATCGGCCGGGTCTGGGAGCGCAACCTTGCTGAGAGCGAGCTCGGTTGGTCGCTGGTGGCGCCCCGGCGCCTGGAGTTCCAACTGCGCGGCAGCCCCGACCAGCCCTATTACGTGCTGCGGCCGGGGGGCGACTACCTGTGGGAAGGCATCCCCGTCCACGTCAACCCGGCCGGCCTGCGCGGCGAGGCGATCGCCAGCGCCAAGGCGGCCGGCGCCTATCGCATCCTGAACCTGGGCGATTCGGTCGCCTTCGGCTGGGAGGTGCGCCACGAGGAGAGCTACGGCCAGCGGCTGGCGGCGCTGCTGAGCGAGCCGGCCGGCGCCGGAGGCGTCGAGGTTATTAACGCGGCGGTGCCGACCTGGAACCTGGAGATGGCGCGCAACTATCTGCTCAACGAAGGGCTGGCGTTTGAGCCGGACGCCGTCGTGCTGGATGTGACGGTGGTCAACGACTTCCGAGGCGAGCCGGCGCCGCTGCAGGGCCGGCCGGGGCTGATCAACTGGCTGCGGGACAACACCCACGCCTGGCCGTTTCTGACCACCAACGTGCGCCAGCTAGCGGCCGGCGAGAGCGGCCCGCGCGCTTTCGAGGAGTTGACGCCGCCGGAGCGGGCCGGGGCCTACTTCCCTTTAGAGTTGGACAGTCCGCTGTGGGACTCGACCTGGGCCTTCATTGCCGATATGCGCGCCGCGCTTGAGCAGCAGGCGATCCCGCTGGTGGTGATCATGTTTCCGACCGCCTTTCAGGCCAACGCGGCCGGCCACCCGGACACGCCCCAGCAGGCCTTTGCCGGGCGGGCGGCCGCGGAGGACATTGCCTTCGTTGACCTGCTGCCGGTCTACAAGGCCCAGTGCGAGGCGGCCGGGCCGGCCGCCTGCGAGGGCGACGAAAATCACCTCTTCGCTGACGTCTGGATGCACCCCAACCGGCTGGGGCACCAGTTGGCGGCCGAGGCCCTGGCGCCGGTCGTGGCGGCCCGGCGGGCGGACGGCGAAGGCCTAAAGGAGCAGTAATGAAGGCTTTTCTGCGCAGCATGAGTTCGAATGTCGGCGTGGTGGGCGAGCTGTTGGCCTACCTGTGGCAGCGCAAGCTGTGGTGGCTCATTCCCATGGTCGCCATTCTGCTGCTGTTCGGCCTGCTGTTGATCTTCGCCTCCAGCTCGGGTATCGGCCCGTTCATCTACACCCTGTTTTAATCTCGGTGTGGGCAAGGCAGCCTCTGGGTGGCCATGAGCAGCGATAGCGGCCCGG
>JBOGUG010000183.1:0-7491 GCA_050696115.1 Promineifilaceae bacterium (SeqCode)
ACCGTGCCGCTGCCCGGCTTGGTATTAACCGCCGCGTTACCCTATTGGGAAGGGGCCCGCGTGATGGCCCGCTATCTACTGGTGGGCGGCATAGGCTTCTTCCTGTTGGCGGCCCTGGGCGCCAGCCGGCTACCTGTACTCGCCCTGAGGGCGCTGGCGGTCGGGGCATTGCTCTTCGAGTTTGATCCCCAACGCGATGGTCGGCCGGCCCTTCCCGCCGCCCACCCACCCCGCCTTTGAGTGGCTGCACGGCCGACAACTGGCAGGCGCGGCGATCGCCGACCTCACCGCGCCGGCTCCGCATAAGCTCGATTTGCCTGCCAGTGGCCCAATCATCTGGGCCACGACCCACCACGGACAGGCAATCGTCGGTGGCGCCAGCTCCGTCTGGCCCGACCACAGTGCCGAGTTGAGGGGCTGGCTGGCAGCGCACGACCGTCCCTTCTCCGAGCCGGGCTTTGTGCCCTTGCTGGAGGGCTATGGGACACGCTACTTGCTGCTGCACATGCACAGCCCGCACGCCGGCTCGGCCCTGGTTGAGGCGGCGCAGAACGAACGCCTGCACCGGGTAGGCTGTTTCGCCGGTCCGGCCGGGCCGTCTCCCTGGAGCTACCCCATCTGCGTGCTCGAGATCGTGGCTTAGCCAGGCGGCCGTGGCCGATCCGGCCGCCGGGCGCGCGCCCATAGGCTAGCCCTTCTGAAACAGCGGCAACTGAAAGGCCGGCCGGCGGCCGTCGAGCAGCACGTAGGGGGCCGGCCGGCCGGGCCTGACCCCGATGGCGCGCAGATCTTGCAGGTCGCGCAGCCGGCCGCGGCGGCGGGCCGCCAAAATCGCCTGGGCGCCCTTGGGGCCGATGCCCGGCACGCGCAGCAGCTCTTCCCGGCCGGCCCGGTTCAGTTCCACCGGCGTCTCGAGCAGGTGGGCCTCGGCCCAGGCCAGCTTGGGGTCGCGCTCCAAGGGCAAGTTGCCGGCCGGGTCGAATGGCAGCTCCTCGAAGTCGAAGCCGTAATCGCGCAGCAGGAAGGAGGCCTGGTAGAGGCGATGCTCGCGCCAGGGGTTGGCCGCCGGCCGGTTCTCCAGGGGCGTGTCGGTGACGGGGTGGAAGCTGGAAAAGTAGACCCGCGCCAGGCGCGCGTGGCGGTACAGGTCGGCCGAGGTGGTCAGCAGTTCCAGGTCGCTCTCCCCTACCGCCCCCACTACGAATTGGGTGACCGAGGAGGGCCAGCGGCCGTTCCAGGCGTCGTGCGGGGCCTGGCTGCGCCGGATCTCTTCGACCCACTTTAGCGGCTCGACCAACTCCTCAAGGAACATCTTTTTGGGCGCCAGCAGCCCCAGCCGCTGGCTGTTGGGCGCTTCCAGGTTAATTGAGACCCGGTCGGCCAACTCCATCGTGCGCCAGACCTGATCGCGCTCAGCGCCGGGCATGATCTTGAGGTGCAGGTAGCCGCGAAAGCCCAGCTTGTGGCGCAGCACCTCGGCGGTGTCAATCAGCCTGTCCTGGGTGGCCCGGCCGCCCTTGATGATGCCGGAGCTGAGAAACAGCCCCTCGGCCAAGCCGGCGCGGCGCATCTCCAGGAAGGTGCGCGCCATCTCGTCGGGCTTAAAGGTGGCCCGGCGGTTGTTCCGGCCGGCGCGAAAGGGGCAGTAGTAGCAGTCGCGCTCGCAGGCCGAGGTCAGCAAGGTCTTGAGCAGGGCCAAGCGCCGGCCGCCAGGCAGCACTGCCTGGTGGACGCCAAGGGAATCTTGCTTGGCCGGCAGGCCGCTTTTGGCCGGCGTGTAGCAGGCCGGCGGCTGTCCGGCCGCGGCCGGCTGGCGGACGTTGCGGGGAACGCGGCCAGCGTCGCGTTCCTCGGCCGGCTCAAGGAACATTTGTTCGGAAAACAGGCTCAGCTTGGCCTCGGCATCCATGGATGCATGATAGAATATTTGTTCTCGCTCTGTCAAGGGGTTAGTTGAATAGAATGCCTGTTCTAAATTGGGCTCAGGCGCCGGCCCCAGAGGATGAGGCCGACGCCAGCAAGCGCCAGGCCCGCCCCTATCAAGTCGTAGCGATCCGGCCGCCAGCCATCCACAACTCGCCCCCACAGCAGCGACAGCAGGATGAAGACGCCGCCGTAAGCAGCGTAGACCCGCCCGAAGGCGGGTTCGCTTTGCAGGGTGGGTATGACGCCGTAACTGAACAAAACAGCCCCTCCCAATAGCCCAACCAGGAGGCCCTTCCCTTCGCGCAGCCATTGCCACACCAGCCAGCCTCCGCCGATCTCGGCCAGGCCGGCCAGGAGGTACAGGCTGATTGTTCGCAGATAGGCGACCGGTTCCATGCCTACTCCTCTTCCCTGGCGTAGCGGCGCTCGATGGCCGCCAGTTGGGCCAGGCAGGCGTCGTCCTCCTCGTTGGGCTGGTAGCGGGTGCTGAACCAGCTTTCGAGGATCTCGCCGGCGACCGTCTCGGCCGTGGCCCGCAAGGACATACACAACACGTTGGCGTTGTTCCACAGCCGCGCGCCGCGGGCCGTCTCGGCGTCGCCGGCCAATGCGGCCCGGATGCCGGGCACCTTGTTGGCGGCCAGGCTGATGCCCGTGCCGGTCCAGCAGAACAGGACGCCCTCGTCGGCCGCGCCGGCCGCGACCGCTTCGGCCACCTGGCGGGCGACTTCGGGCCAATAATCGGCCCGGCCGGCCAGCGGCCCGTACAGGCTCACCTCGTGGCCACGCCGCTTGACGTCCTCGACCACCGCGTCGGTCAGGTGGGTGCTCTCGTCAGAGCCAATAGCGATCTTCATGTCTGTCTCCTTCATCCGGCCGGGCTGCTGGGCAGCCAAAAGGCGGCCGGGATTTGGGGATTTAGTGAATGCGGCCGCGCTCTTCCGTGCTCCATCTCCAGCCTGCCCGGCCCGGCCGCCTCCATTATAATGCCGGCCGGACAGTAAGATGAAAATCGCCGTGCTGGCCGATATCCACAGCAATTTCGCCGCCCTGGAGGCGGCCGCGGCCGACGTTGAGGCCTGGCGGCCGGATCAGGTCATCGTCGCCGGCGATGTGGTCAACCGCGGCCCGCGCCCGGCCGAGTGCCTGGCGTTTGTGCTGGAACGGCAAGCCGCGGCCGGCTGGCTGCTGGTGCGCGGCAACCACGAGGATTATGTGCTCTACC
The DNA here is from genome assembly GCA_050696115.1 of Promineifilaceae bacterium (SeqCode). Taxonomy (GTDB): domain Bacteria; phylum Chloroflexota; class Anaerolineae; order Promineifilales; family Promineifilaceae; genus UBA11865. The sequence continues at coordinate 3,152 of JBOGUG010000183.1, forward strand.
ACGCCCGGCCGGAGGCCCCGCGCCAAGGGCCGCGCTTCGAGCTGCGGCGCGACTCCTACTGGACCTACTGCCGGCTCGACGGCCGGGTCGAGGCGCTGGCGGCCATGCCCTTTCAGGTTTCGCTGGCCGGTCCGGGCGGCGGTGAGCTGCGGGCTGTGCACGCCTCCATGCGCCACAACCGGGACAGCATCTTCCCCGACACGCCCCACGCCGAGCTGCGGCCGCGCATCGCGCCCGCGCCGGCCGTGCTGTGCGTCGGCCACACCCACATCCCCTTTGTCGAGAGGGTGGACGACACCCTGTTGGTCAACGTCGGCTCGGCCGGGCTGCCGTTTGACCGCGACTGGCGGGCCGCTTACGCCCGGCTGACCTGGGACAGGAGCGGACCGCAGGCGGAGATCCACCGCCTGGAGTACGACCGCCAGCGGGCCGAGCGCGATTACATAGCCAGCGGCTTTCTGGACAGGGCCGGCCCGCTGGCCCGCCTCATGCGGCTCGAGCTCCGCCAGGCACGCTCCCACCTCCACCAGTGGGCGCGGCGCTTTGAGGCGGCCGTGCTGGCGGACGAGATCAGACTGGCGGCCGCGGTGGACGAGTACCTGGCGGGGCTTGATTAACGGCTGGCGTCAGGCCGGCCGCGCCGCCCGCCAGGAGCGCCAGATGAGGACGAACTAAATCACGCCATCCGCCCGCAGGCTGGCAATCTCGGCCGGGCCAAAGCCAAGCTCAGCCAGCACTTCAGCGTTGTGTTCGCCCAGCCAGGGCGCCGGCCGGTCGTAGCGCGGCGGCGTGGCCGAGAAGTGGACCGGGTGGGCCAACATGCTGATCGCCCCGGCGCGGGGATGCTCCAACTCCACCAGCCCGCCGCGGGCCAGAAAATGGCCGTCGGCCAGCAGCCCTGGCAGGCTGTTCACCCGCCCGCTGGGGATGCGGGCCGCCTGCAGGCGGGCCAGCCAGTCGCCGGCCGCGCCGGCCGCGAAGTGGGGCTCCAGGATGGCCTCCAGCGCTTCCCGCTGGCGCACCCGATCGGCGTTGGTGGCGAAGCGCGGGTCGCCGGCTAGTTCCGGCCGGCCGATAGCCGGGCAGAAGCGGGCCCACAGGCTCTCGGTACCCACGCCGACGATGAAGGCCCCATCGCGGGCCTGGTAGGGCCGGTAGGGGACCAGCATCGGATGGGCGTTGCCCAGCCGGGCCGGCGGCTCGCCGGTCAGGAAATAGGCCGGCACCAGGTTGGTCAACCAACTGGCCTGGCTCTCCAACAGCGACACGTCGAGCAGTTGGCCCCGGCCGCTGGCCCGGCGGCCGTGGAGGGCCGCCAGCACCCCAATCGTCGCGTACAGCCCGGCCGACATGTCGGCCATGGGAGTGGGGAAGCGGGCCGGTGGGCCGGCCGGCTCCCCGGTCAGGCTCATGGCCCCGGCCTCGCCCTGGGCGATCACGTCGTAGCCGGGCGCGCCGGCGCGCGGCCCAGAGTGGCCGTAGCCGCTGATGGCGACCATGATCAGGCCGGGGTTGGCGGCCGCCAGTTGCGCGTAGCCCAGGCCATATTTCTCCCACGACGCCTGGCCCGGCAGGTTGAGCAGGAAGACGTCGGCCCGCGCCAGCAGCCGGCGCATCACCTCCTGGCCGGCGGCCAGGCTGATGTCCAGGCTCAGGCTGCGCTTGTTGCGGTTCAGGCTCATGAAGTAGGCGCTCTCGCCGCCGGCGAAGGGCGGGCCGTAGCCGCGCGCCTGGTCGCCCCGCCCCGGTCGCTCCACCTTGACCACGTCAGCGCCCAGGTCGCCCAGGATCTGGGCGCAGGCCGGCCCTGCCAGGGCCTCGGTCAGCTCGACCACCCGCGAGCCGGCCAGCGGCGGGCCGGCTTGGGCCTCTTGTGGGCTGCTCATGGCCGCCCGCCGAGCTTGTGGCGCCAGTAGCGGAGCATGCCGTCCACCGACATGTAGTGCGGGTTGGCCGTCTCGTAACGCTCAAGCAGCGGGCCGCGCATGCCGGCCGCCCCCGCCCGCGCCAGGTGCCACGCCAGGTATTGGGGCAAGATCTCCTCCCGCCTTTGGCCGGCCTGGAAGCGGACGCGGATAAAGTCGGCCGCTTCGCGCAGCAGGGATGAGAAGGCGCCCAGGTGTTCGCGCCAGGCGTCCACCCGCCCGAAATGGGTCGGGTAAATAGCCTGCACCGGCAATTGGAGCTGGCGCGCGATGCTAGCCTGCCAGAGTTCGAGGTCGAACTCCGGCGGCGGCGCCGGCAGGTCTACGAAGGCCGGGCCGGGGATGGTTACCCCGGCCGCGTCGCCGCTGAAGGCGATCTCTCCCAATTGGAAGACGTGATGGTGGCTGGCGTGGCCGGGGGTTGCCACAGCCTGGAAGACGAGGCCGTTGACCTCCACCCGGTCGCCGTCGTAGACGGCCGTCACCCGCTCGGCCGGCGCGGGCAGCGTCTGGCCCCACAGCCGCTCCATCTGGTCGCCGTAGATCCGGCCGGCGCTGGCCAGCAGCTTACGCGGGTCAATCAGGTGGGGCGCGCCCAAGTAATGGACGTAAACCTGGGCCCCCTGCTGGGCCCACCAGCCGGCCGCGCCGGCGTGATCCAGGTGGATGTGGGTAACCAGCACATGGCGGACGTCGGCCGGGGCGAGGCCGTGCGCCGCCAAGCCGGCCAGGCAGGTTGCCAGCGTCGAGCCCGGCCCCGTCTCGACCAGCACCGGGCCGCCGCGGCCGATGACCAAATAGCTGGCAATGGTCTGGCTGCGGCCCTGGTAGCCTAGGTCGAGGGTGTGGATCTGCATCTGGGCGGGCGGCCTGAAGCGGCTCGAACGATGGGACGCTGGGGCATAGGGTTGTCGAGCCGGTTTTATAGTATCATAAGCGCCCAGGAACCCGAAGGTCTGTGGTCGCCCAGGGTCAGCGCCCCCTTTTCCCCTAGCCAGCCCCGGCGTCCTCAGCAAGAGGAGTAACATGGCCAACGAGCAAGCGGTGGCAACCCTCAACCGGCTCATCCGGCTCTGCATTGACGGCGAGCTGGGCTTCTCCGTCGCCGCCGAGAGCGTGCGCAACCGTGGCCTCAAGACGCTGCTGCGCTCCTATGCCCAGCAGCGGGCGCTCTTCGCCCATGATTTACAGGTCGAAGTGGAGCAATTAGGGGGCAAGCCGCGCCAGGAAGGCAGCGCCTTGGGTCGCTTCCACCGCGGCTGGATTGACATCAAGGCTGCCATGACCGTGGGTGCCCACGCACGCGAGATGGTCGTGCTGGCCGAGGTGGAGCGTGGCGAGAGCGTCGCCCGGCGCGAGTATGAAAGGGCCCTGGAGCAAGCCCTGCCGGCCGGCGTCAGGGAGATGGTAGCGGCCCAATACGAAAGCTTGCAGGAAATCGCCGAGCTGATTGAGCGCTTGCGCGGCCGCTCCGGCGCCCAGGTGGTCGTGCGCCTGTTCAACACCCGGGCCGAGGCCGACCAGGCCATCGAGGAGCTTGAGCGGCGCGGCTTCAGCGAGAAGCAGATCAGCGAGATGGACATGGGCCGGGCGATGCGCGTTTATCAAGACGGCGGCCGGCGCAGCACCACCGGCGACGCCACCAGCGCCGGCGTGCTGGGCGGCCTGATCGTCGGCGTTCTGTTCGGCCTTCTCGTCGCTCTGGCCACCCTGTTTGTGCCCGGCATGGATTTCGGCATGGGTTCAAGCCCGGTGCCGGCCGTGCTGGCCTTCTTAATGAGTGTGGGCGCCGGGGCGCTGTTTGGCGGGGCTTTCGGGGCCTTAATCGGCCGCGGCGTGTCCGAGGAGGATCGCTTCCTCTACGCTGACAGCGTCGTCCACGGCGAGGTGTTGCTGGTCGTTGCGACCACCAGCCGCCGGGCCGAGGAGGCCTCCAAGGTCATGATGCAGGTCAACACCTCAAGAGCTGTTTCATAAATCCCTGTAAAGGGGCGCAACCGAGTTCCGGGCTCCGGCCGGGCCTTAATCTGGCCCACCGAGCGTGTGCCACAACCCAGGCCCGGCCAGACGGCCGGCGGCCGGCCAATAGACCTCTTGCTGCGGGCTGCGATTGAAACAAGCCCCGGCGGCCGCGCCGTGGCGCCAATAGCGCCGGCCTGGCGGCTTCACGGCCAAAGCCGCCTTGTCGTTCCCCGTTATCCCTTGGGCAAACAGGTCTGCAAGGCGACGGTTGATCCGTTTTTGCCGCCCGCGGCCGCCGCGTTGGTGCGGGCCGAGGTAGCTGTTGGGCAGTTGCCAGGCGAGCCGGGTCCGGCCGCGAGGGCCGTGGCGTCCGGCGTGGTCGCGAAAGGCGAAGAAGGCCCGGCCGAGCCGCCAGGCCGGCGCTATTGGCGCCACGGCGCGGCCGCCGGGGCT
>JBOGUG010000184.1:0-2229 GCA_050696115.1 Promineifilaceae bacterium (SeqCode)
GGCTTATAGCCCAAGGGCACGGAGCGGCGGGGCAGATGGTCGAGGTCCTGCGGCAACCTTCCGGCGCGGCCCTGGTTATAGAACAGGGCGTAGCGGCTCGGCCGGCGCTGGCTCAGGGCGCGGGCCAGGCTGTGGCTGTAACGGCCGAGGCCGGCCCGGCTGTGGACCGCGGCCGAGACATCCAGGTAAATCATCCGGCCGGTTCGGGATGCTCGGCCCACCAGGCCGTGCACCAGGCCACCGCCCGCCGAATGCCCTCTTGCAGCGGCGTCTGGGGCGTGTAGTCGAGCAGGGCGCGCGCCTTGCCGATGTTGGCGACGTAATGGGTGACCTCGCCCACGCGGGGCGGCTCGACGCGGATTTCCGGCTCTTTGCCCAGCGCCTCAGCCACGAAATGGGCCATGTCCACCAGGCTGTTTCCTTGGCCGTAGGCCAGATTGATGGTCTGGTTGGCCGGCCGGCCGGAGGCCAGCAGCTCAATGCCGCGCCCCACGCCGGCCACGCAGTCATCCACGTAGGTGAAATCGAGAACCTTGTCCCGGCCGTAGACGACAATCGGCTCGTCTCGGCTGATCTTGTGGATGAACAGGGGAATCACGCGCTCCATGCGGGCCAGGTCATTGTCGTAGCGGCCGTAGACATTGCTAAACCGGAAAACCAAGTAGGGCAAGCCGTAGCACTGGGCGTATGAATAGATCAGCGCCTCGCCCGCAATCTTGCTGGCCGAATAAGGGCTCTCGGTGAAGGCGAAGTCGGCGTAGGATTCCTCGGTGATGTAGCGATGGATGTCGCCGTAGACCTCGCGCGAGCTGCTGAAAATAATGGGCAGGCCGTTATGGCGGCAAAACTCCAGCACGTTGTAGGTCATGGCCATGTTCTCGAGGGCGCGGTCCGGCTGTTCGACGAGCTGGTGCACTTTGGCGTGGGCAGCCAGGTGGACGACCACGTCCAGGTCGGCCGGGTATTGGGCATGGCCGATGCCGCCGGCGAAGCTGCGGTAGGGCGCGCTCAGATCCTGTAGCAGCGTCTCGTAGCGCTCGCTCCAGGTATTCGGCCGGATGTCAACCCCGAAGACGTAATGGCCGCCTTCCAGCAGGGCCAGCGCCAGGTTAGTGCCGATCTGGCCACTGGAACCGGTGATTAAGATTCGCAACTAATCGCCTCCTTCGGTATTAGAACCTCCCGGAGGTTCTAAACCTCTAGGAGGCTGCTCGTCGTGAAGATCCGGCTGCTGTCGGGCGGCCCGGCCGGAGAGCGCCACGCGCAGGGCGAACTGGGGCAGGGCCAGCATGCGCCGCCAGCGCCAGGGCTCACGCCACAGCCGGTGGAGCCATTCCAGGCCGGCGCGTTGCAGCCAGCGCGGGGCACGGCGGGCCCGGCCGGTCACAAAATCCAGCGCCCCGCCGACGCCCATCGCCAGGCGGACGCCAACCAGGGCATCGCGGTTGCGGCCGATCCAAAGATCCTGCTGCGGCGCGCCGTAGGCCACAAATAGGATTTCGGCCCCGGCCCGGCCGATGCGCTCCAAGATGGCCCCGTCTTCGGCCGGGCGGGGCGAGCCGGTGTAGGTCCCGGCGACAGTCAGGCCGGGGTAGCGGGCCCGGAAAACGGCCGCGGCCGCCTCGGCCACGCCCTCGCCGCCGCCAAGCAGAAACAGGCGCCAGCCGCGGGCGGCCGCCTGGCGGGCGATGTGGTAGACCATGTCTGAGCCGGCCACCCGTTCGGGCAGCGGCCGGCCGAGCCAGCGGCCGGCCCACAGCAGCCCCACGCCATCGGCCAGGCGCAGGTCGGCCGCGCGCAGGACCGCCATGAACGCCGGGTTGGCCTGGGCGGCCATGACGAACTCCGGGTTGACGGTGGCGATCTGGTGCAGGCGCGGCTCGGCCATGAAGCCCTCGATGCGGCCGAGGGCCTCGGCCGTGGTGAGGGCGTCCACCGGGACGCCGAGGAGGTCCACAGTCTTGCGATCGCTCATGCAGGGGGCTAGGCTAAATGCCGCGGCTGCGCTGCGGCCATGCCAGGCAAACGCCTGAACCGACGAGTGCTGCGAATTGCTGCGTCCGCGGCCGGCCCGGAAGCAATCACTGAAAAGGTACCAGTGTTGCATTTTGGGGCCAGCGCTGTGCATTAATGACCGGATGGCGAAATCGCGGCCGGCGCGACGATCCGGGGCCAGGTTGGCTTTCAGGTGCCGGCCGACGCCACCGACCTCGTGTTCGTATTTGACGC
>JBOGUG010000185.1:0-5944 GCA_050696115.1 Promineifilaceae bacterium (SeqCode)
GCCGCCGCCCTGGTAGGTCCAGGCGTACAGGGTGCCGTCTTCGTTGTCGAAGTCCATGCCCTGGGCGAAGTTCGAATTGACCCCCGTCGGGCCGACCAGGGTGGCGGCCGCCGTCGCCGGGTCAATCGTGTAGATCGAGTCGGTGCTGATGTCGTGGCCGTAGAGGAGCCCGGCCGCGTTCATGGCGATGTCGATCAGCAGCGGCGTCGTGGTCTGGCTGCCGATGAAGGTCAGCGCCCCCGTGGCCAGGTCGAGCGTGTACAGGGCGGCGGTGGCGCCGTCGGTGCTGGAGACGTAGGCCGCGCCGCTGTCCGGATGGATGGTCAGGCCGGTGAGGGTGTGGCCGGCCAGGGGCAGCGAAGGGCCGATGGGGCTGAAGGCGCCGTTGGCCAGGTTGAGCGTGCCCAACTGCTGGGCGTCGTCGTCCAGGGCGTACAGGCTGGTCGCCGTCGGGTCGAAGTCCATGCCGAAGATGGGCTGGGCGTTCGAGCCCAACACGGTCTGGCCGGGGAAGTCGTTCAGCTGGTGGCTGACGAAGTTGTCAGACACGAAGCCGATGTCGAGGGCGAAGGCGAGGTCGGTTGGGTCGCGCTGGGCGGGGGCGGCCGGGGGCTGGGGCTGGGCTCGGCCGCCGAGGCAGAGTTCGGCGTAGCCGGCCGGCTCGGCCCCGGCGTAGTTGGCGTACTGGCCGCATTGGTCGGCCGAGGTGACGGCCGCGGCGGCCGGCAGCGTCTGGTGGCGCGGCGGCGAGGTGGACGGCGTCGCCCGGACGGGCGCATTGGCCCACGAGCCGCCGGCCGTCAGCAGGAACAATACCCAGAAGAGGCCGGCGCCAAAAGCGGCCGCTCCCAGCCGCAGGGGCTCTACCCTGCGTGGCTCACTCATCTCCGTCATCCTCTCCGCCCCGGCCGCGTGGATTCAGTCCGTCCAGCCCGTGTTCTGGCCCGGCCGGGCCGGGATCTCGGCCGGGAAATCCGTTTCGTAGGCTGCGTCAATCAGCCAGGGTTGCCGCTCGTCGTCACCCCGTGGATCCCACTCCACTACATCATACAGGAAAAGAGCCGCGCGTAAAGTGGCTTAGTCCTGCCACTCCCAGGCCGGGTTGACGCCCACCGGCCGCTCTGGGTCGGCCTGCCAGTTGAGCCGGCCGTATTCAAAAGCTGGCGTAGCGCTCGCGGTCGCCCAGGTAGCCGGCGAAGACATCGGCCGCCCATTTGACGCATGGCCCGCACCGGCTATTCTCGATAGTAGCTGGGTTCTAAGCGGCGGCCGGGGCGCCAGCCAATCGGGCCCAGCTCTGAGGGCAGCCATGCGAACAGCCAATAATTGGTTCGACCGGATAGACCGGCGCATCACCAGATGGATGGCCCGCTATGGCGTATTGCTGCTGCGGATCAGCCTGGGGATCGTCTTCTTGTGGTTCGGGGTGCTGAAGTTTTTTCCCGGCCTCAGCCCGGCTCAGGAGCTGGCCGTGATGACCATCGAACGGTTGACGGGCGGCCTGCTATCACCTGCTGCCTCGCTGCTAACCTTGGCCGTGCTGGAGACGGCCATCGGCCTGGGCCTGATCTTCGGCCTCTTCATGCGCCTGACGTTGTTGCTGCTCTTTCTGCAGATGATCGGCGCCAGCCTGCCGCTCGTCTTCTTCCCCGACCAGCTCTTCACCCGCGTCCCCTACGCGCCGACGCTGGAAGGCCAGTACATCATCAAGAATATAGTCCTGGTCAGCGCCGGCCTGGTCATCGGGGCCACGGTGCGCGGCGGCTGGCTGGCGGCTGAGCCGCACGAGACCCCGGCCGAAACGCGCCCCACGCTGGACCTGGAATAGGCTCCGAGCAGGCCGACCCGCCTAGGCCAGGCTGACTTCCGGCAGCCGCGCCATCGAGTCGCGGATCTTCTCCTCGGGATAGCGGAACGTCGCCAGCCGGCCGTGCAGGTACTCGTCGTAGGCGGCCAGATCAAAGTGGCCGTGGCCCGACAGGTTAAAGGCGATCACCCTGGCCACGCCCTCCTCGCGGCAGCGGACGGCCTCGTCAATGGCTGCTCGCACGGCGTGGGCCGCCTCCGGCGCCGGGATGATGCCTTCGGCCCGGGCGAAAGTCAGCGCGCCCTCGAACGTCGCCTCCTGGTCTAGCGCCAGGGCCTCGATATCGCCGTGATCGTACAAGGCGCAGACGTGGGGCGCCATGCCGTGATAGCGCAGGCCGCCGGCGTGAATGCCGGCCGGCACGAAGTCGTGGCCCAGGGTGTGCATCTTGACGATGGGCGCCATGCGGGCCGTGTCGCCGTAATCGAAGGCGTAGCGCCCCTTGGTCAGGCTGGGGCAGGCTGTTGGCTCCACAGCCAGCACGCGCGCCTTCCGGCCGGCGCTGAACTTTTGCTGCAAGAAGGGGAAGGCGAAGCCGGCGAAATTGCTGCCGCCGCCGACGCAGCCGATGATCACATCGGGGTACTCGCCGGCCAACTCGAATTGCTTGATCGCCTCCAGGCCGATGACCGATTGGTGGGTCAACACCGGCCCCAGCACCGAGCCGAGCGAATATTTGTACTTGCCGCCGGAGGTGGCGGCCGCTTCCACCGCCTCCGAGATGGCGATGCCCAGCGAGCCTGGGTTGTCCGGCTCAGCCTCGAGCACGCTGCGGCCGTACTGCGTCTTCTCCGACGGACTGGGCGTCACCGTGGCCCCAAAGCTCTGCATCAACACGCGCCGGTATGGCTTCTGGTCGTAGGACACCCTGACCATGTAGACGTGACATTCCAGGTCGAAGAAGTTGCACGCCATCGCCAGGGCCGAGCCCCATTGGCCGGCGCCGGTTTCGGTGGTGAAGCCGGTTACGCCCTCTTCTTTGGCGTAAAAAGCCTGGGCCACGGCCGTGTTGGGCTTGTGTGAGCCAACCGGGGAGGCGCCTTCATACTTGTAATAGATGTGGGCCGGCGTATCCAGCGCCTTTTCCAGCCGCCGGGCGCGGAACAAAGGCGTCGGCCGCCACAAGCGGTAGATGTCGCGCACCGGCCGGGGGATCTCGATCCAGCGCTCCAGGCTGACGGCCTCGCCGATGAAGCGCATCGGGAACAAGAGCGACAGGAAATCGGGCGTCACCGGCTCCTTGGTCTGGGGGTGCAGCACGGCGTTCCAGGCCGTCTCGGCCGGGTCAACCGGCATGTCGGGGTTGATGTTGTACCAGGCCTCGGGGATGTCCTTCTCGGACAGGCTAAACTTGACCTGCTCGCTCATGCTTTCCTCCTCGGACGCCGCCGTTCTCCGGCCGGCGTTGCTCAAGGATACGCCAGCCAAGGGCGTTGTCAACCGGCTCCAGGGCCGCACGTTGTCTCTTTCCCGGCCGGCCCTACAATCCGGTCTATGAAGGTTGGCCTTGGGCTGCCCACCACCTTGAGCGGCGCCGGCCGGGAAACGCTGCTGGCTTGGGCGCGCGCGGCCGACGCAGGCCCATTCTCCAGCCTGGCGGCCCTCGACCGGTTGGGCTACGACAGCTTCGACCCGCTCGCGGCGCTGGCGGCGGCCGCGGCCGTCAGCCAGCGCGTTGGGCTGGCGAGCATGGTGATCGCCGGGCCGCTGCGCAACAGCGCCAGCCTGGCCAAGGCGGCCAAGAGCTTGCACCTCCTTTCGGCCGGCCGCTTCAGCCTCGGCCTGGGGTTAGGCGCTCGGCCCGATGACTATGAGCTGGCCGGCGTGCCCTACCGCGAGCGCGGCCGGCGCTTCGACGCCCAATTGGCCGACTTGCGCCACATCTGGGACGACCCGACCGTCGGCCCGGCCGCCGCCGGGCCCGGCGGGCCGCCCTTATTCGTCGGCGGCAGCAGCGACGCCGCCTTTGCCCGCGTCGCCCGCTACGCCGATGGCTACATGCACGGCGGCGGGCCGCCCCATTTGCTGGCCCGCCTGGTCGAAAAGGCCCACAGCGCCTGGCACGACGCCAGCCGGCCCGGCCGGGCGCTCATCTGGGGCACGGGCTACTTCGCCCTAGGGGACGGGGTGACCGAAGCGGCCGGGCTGGCCTATCTGCGCCACTATTACGCCTTCACCGGCCCATTCGCCGAGCGCATCGCCCAGGGCCTGCTGACGACCCCTCAGGCCATCCGCCAGTTCATGCGTGGCTACGCCGACGCCGGCTGCGATGAGCTGATCATGTTTCCGACCACGGCCGGCCCCGACCAGATCGGCCGGCTGGCGGACATGCTGGGCTAGAGGCCCTTCGATTGATCCTGCGCTATTTTAAGGAAGAGCGCACAGCCAATGTCTCATTTCAAGCGCAAAAATCACGCCGGCTACTCTGTGGGACGGGCTTCCAGCCCATCGGCGGGCGCAGCCCGCGTTCCAACCGCCTATGCCCGGCCGCGCCGCCTCAGGCCCAGGGCCCGCGGCCCGGCCGCGGGCAAGGTGCCCGCGCCACAAAATCGGCCGGCCGGGCTGGCAACCGGGTCACATTGGGGCACATTCTAGGTAGATGGAAACCCTCATCGTCGGCGGCGGGCCGGCCGGCCTCTATGCCGGGCTCTTGATCAAAAAGGCCCGGCCGCGAGACGCTATCCACCTCGTCGAGCGCAACCCGGCCGGCGCCACCTACGGCTGGGGGGTGGTCTTCTCCGACCGCACCCTGAACACCTTCCGCGAAGCCGATCCCAAGACGGCCGAGCGCATCAGCGACAGCTTCGTGCTCTGGCAGGCGATTGACACCCACTATCGCGGCCAACGCATCCGCTGCGGCGGCCACAGCTTTGCCGGCCTGTCGCGCCAGAAACTTCTGCTCATTTTGCAGGAGCGCTGTCGCGAACTGGGCGTGCAGCTGAGTTTTGAGCGCGAATTGACCGACCTCTCGGCCTTCGCCGGCTACGACCTGGTCGTCGCGGCCGACGGCGTCAACAGCCTGATCCGGAGCGCCTTCGCGGCCGCCTTTCGCCCCAGCCTGGCCGAAGGGGCGGCGCGCTACGTCTGGTACGGCACAGAGCGCCTGCTGGACGCCTTCACCTTCCTCTTCCGCGAGAACGAGCACGGCCTCTTTCAGGCCCACGCCTATCCCTTCGACGGCACGACGGGCACCTTCATCGTCGAGTGCGCCGAAGAGGTCTGGCGCGCGGCCGGCCTGGACGAAGCCGACGAGGCCGCCAGCATCGCCTATTGCCAGGCGCTCTTCGCCGATTTCTTGCAGGGCCGGCCGCTGCTCTCCAACCGCTCGCTGTGGAGCCGCTTCGTCACCGTCAAGAACGCGGCCTGGCGCCACGCCAACATCATCTTGCTGGGCGACGCGGCCCATACAGCCCACTTTTCCATCGGCTCCGGCACCCGGCTGGCAATGGAGGGCGCGATCTCGCTGGCGCAATCCCTGAGCCTGGCGGCCGATCTCGACGAGGCCCTGAACCGTTACGAAATGGATCGCCGGCCGCGCGTCGAGCTGCTCCAGGCGGCCGCCGCCGACAGCCAGCGCTTCTTCGAGAACATCCGCCGCTATCTTCATCTGGATCCGCTGCCCTTCACCACCAACCTGCTCACCCGCAGCGGCCGGGTGCAGTTCGACCAGTTGCGCGTGCGCGACCCGGAGTACGTGGAGCGGGTGGAACGCGACTTCGGCCCCGGCGAGCCGGCCGCCAGGCTGGTCGCCGCGCCGCCTTTGTTCGCCCCGTTGGAACTGGCCGGCTTGCGGCTGGCCAACCGGGTGGCGCTGCGCCTGCGGCCGGCCGGCCCAGCCGAGGACGGCCTCATTGGCCGCGCAGACAGCGAGCGATGGGCGCGCCAGGCGGCCAGCGGGGCAGCCCTGTTGCTGACCGAGCCGGTTGCCGTCGCGGCCGAGGGCCGCATCTCGCCCGACTGTCCCGGCCTGTACTGCGCCGGCCACGAAGAGGCCTGGCGCGCGCTGGTCGCTGCCGTTCACGCGGCCGGCCCGGCCCGCATCGGCCTGCAGCTGGGCCACGCCGGCCGGCGCGGGGC
>JBOGUG010000186.1:0-7280 GCA_050696115.1 Promineifilaceae bacterium (SeqCode)
CGCCTGTTTTGCATCCTCTTCATCGAGCTGATCCGCAGCGTGCCCTTGGTGACTATCCTTTTCATGTTCTCGATCTTGCTGCCCCTGTTTTTGCCGGCCGAGGTGCGGGTGGACCGCCTGTTGCGGGCGCTGGTGGGCATCACCCTGTTTAGCTCGGCCTACATGGCCGAAAACGTGCGCGGCGGCCTGCAGGCCATCCCGCTGGGCCAGTACGACGCCGCCAGGGCCATCGGCCTCAACAACACCTATACCACCCTGCTGATCGTCCTGCCCCAGGCGCTGCGGCTGGTCATCCCGGCCCTGGTAGGCCAGTTTATCTCGCTCTTTAAGGACACCACGCTGGTGGTCATCGTGGGCATCCTGGAGATCCTGGGCATCGCCAAATCCATCGTGTTGGGCAACCCCGAATACGTCGGCGCCCAGGCCGAGGTCTACCTGTTTGTTGCGGCCGTGTTCTGGATCTTTACTTACTCGATGTCGCACGCCAGCCGGCGCTTAGAGCGGCGCTTGGGCGTCGGCGAGCGCTGAGCGTGACAGGCGGAGGACACATGCGCCAGGCCGACGGGCACGACGAAATTATCATCTGCCGCGACGTCCACAAGTGGTTCGACGATTTCCACGTGCTGCGCGGCATAGACCTGGTGGTCAAGACCGGCGAGGTGATCGTCATTTTCGGCCCGTCGGGGTCGGGCAAGTCCACCTTCATTCGCACCCTGAACCGGCTGGAGACGCACCAGAAGGGCGCCATCATCATTGACGGCATCGAGCTGACCCACGACATTCGCAACATCGAGGCCATCCGCAGCGAAGTGGGCATGGTCTTCCAGCAATTCAACCTGTTTCCCCATCTGACTGCCCTGCAGAACGTCACCCTGGGGCCGGTCTGGGTGCGCAAGTGGCCCAAGAAACAGTCGCAGAAGCTGGCTATGTCGCTCTTGCAGCGCGTCGGCATTCCCGAACAGGCCCACAAGTTTCCGGCCCAACTCTCCGGCGGCCAGCAGCAGCGGGTGGCCATCGCCCGCGCCCTCGCGATGCAGCCCAAGATCATGCTGTTCGATGAGCCGACCTCGGCGCTCGACCCGGAAATGATCAAGGAGGTGCTCGACGTAATGCAGGCGCTGGCCAAGTCAGGCATGACGATGCTGGTCGTGACCCACGAGATGGGCTTCGCACGCGGCGTGGCCCATCGCATGTTGTTCTTTGACGAGGGCCAGATCGTCGAGCGCGGCACCCCGGACGAGATCTTCAACCGGCCGAAGGAGGAGCGCACCAAGCTCTTCCTGTCCCAGATTTTGCAGCATTAGGCCGGCTTGGACAGGCGCTAGCCAATCGGATCCGGCCGGACTATCGCGCCGAGAAACGACGCCAACGACAGGGACTAAATGAGACGCTCGGCCAAGGAGGTGAAATGGCAGACGAATCAGACAGATTGGCCGGCAAGGTCGCCATCGTCACTGGCGCCTCGCGCGGCCTGGGGCGCGCCATCGCCGAGGTCCTGGCCAACCAGGGCGCGGCCGTCGTCGTCAACTACCTCAGCAGCGCGGCCGCCGCCGACGAGGTCGTGACCGCCGTCCAGGCCGGCGGCGGCCGGGCCCTGGCCGTCCAAGCCGACGTCAGCGACTTCGGCCAAGCCCAGGCCCTGGTCCAGGCCGCGCTTGACACCTTCGGCCAAATTGATATCTTAGTCAACAATGCCGGCACCACACGAGACACGCTGCTGCTCTCGATGAAGGAAGACGACTGGGACCAGGTGTTGGAGACCAACCTGAAGAGCCTGTTTAACTGCTGCAAGGCGGTCGTCCGGCCGATGCTGCGCCGCAAGCAGGGCGGCCGGATCATTAACATCTCCTCCATTGTCGGCCTGCTCGGCCAGGCCGGGCAGACCAATTACGCTGCCTCCAAGGCCGGCATCATCGGCTTCACCAAGGCGCTCGCCAAGGAAGTCGGCTCGCGCCAGATCACCGTCAACGCCGTCGCCCCCGGCTACTTCCCCACCGCGCTCACCGACGTCATCTCAGACCAAAACAGCCGGCGCCTGCTTGAGCTCATTCCTCTCGGCCGCCTGGGCCAGCTGGCAGAGGTCGGCCACCTGGTCGCTTTCCTGGCCTCCGACCAGGCCGCTTACATCACCGGCGAGGTCATCCGGGTGGACGGCGGCCTGGCAATGTGAGCCGCCCGCCCGCCCAGACGCCTATGCAAGACGAGAGCAGTGGCCAGATCGAAGTCGCGCCTGAGGTGTTGACCACCATCGCCCACCACACCAGCCTGGCCGTGGAGGGGGTCAGCAAGATGGCCGCCGCCCCGGCCGATGTGGCCGGCTTCTTTCGCCGCGCGCCGCGCCAGGATGGCGTCGTCATGACCCTCGACGGCGAGCGGCTGGCCTTCGACATCTACGTCCTCATGGAGCCGCACGTAAACGTGCTGGAGACGAGCCGCAAGCTGCAGGCGGCCGTCGTCGAGGCCATTGACAAGATGGTCGGCCTGGCGGTGACCGCCGTCAACGTCCACGTCGAGGACGTCGTCTACAGCTCGGACGAGGTCGCCTGAGAGCCATGAAATCCGCCCGCCGCCGCGCCCGCCACCTGACCCTGGAAACGCTTTACGAGATTGACCTGGCGGGGCACGAGCCGGCCGAGGTGCTGGCCCGCCATCTCCAAGAGCAGCCAATGGAGACTGGCGCCTACGAGTTCGCCCGCAAGCTGCTCAACGGCGTGCTCCGCTTCCAGGAAGGCATTGACCGGCTCATCGCCCGCTATGCCCCCGAATGGCCCCTAGATCAGCTCGCCGTCATTGACCGCAACGTCCTGCGCATCGCGATCTTCGAGTTTCTGATCGACAGCGAGACGCCGGTCAAGGTGGCCATCAACGAGGCCGTCGAGCTGGCCAAGCTCTACGGCTCCGACAGCGCCCCGCGCTTCATCAACGGCGTGCTGGGCTCGCTGGCCGACCACATCCCCCAACTCCGCCAGGAACTGCTGGCTGCCTCCGAACCGGCCGCCTAGGCCGCCATGGACAGTCTGTTCGGCGTTGGCCTGGGCGAATTGCTGCTCATCTTGCTGCTTGCCGGCCTGCTGCTCGGCCCGCAACGCATGCGCCAGGCGGCCCGCGCCGCCGGCCGCTATCTGGGCGAAGCCCAACGCCTCCTGCGCCAGTTCCGCCGCCAGCTAAACGCCGAGCTTGACGCCCAGGTGGAGCTGCGCGCAGCCGCTCAGGAGCTGCGCAGCGCCCGCGACGAGCTGAGCCAGGTGCGCCAGCAACTGCGCGCCACCCAGCAGGGCCTGCTGCAAGAGGGCGAAGAGGCGCTGGCGGCCAGCCGGCCGCGCCTGCTCAACAAGCCCGTGTCGGCCGGCCAACCAGCCGACGAAGCCGGCCTGCCCCGCCTGCGCGACGTGCCGGAGGATCGCGAGCCGTGAGCCAGCCGGCGGCCCAGGCCCAGCGCCAGCCCATCCTGGCCCACCTCAACGAAGCCCGGCTTCGCCTGACCTGGGCCCTGGTCGGCCTGGCCCTGGCGACCGGGGTCAGCTTTTTCTTTGCCGCCGACTTGCTCCAACTCCTGATCGCCCCCTACGGCGAGCAGCTCCAGACCCTCAGCCCGACCGAAGGGCTGGAGACCTATTTCAAGGTCGCCCTGGCGGTCGGCGTCGCCCTCTCCATGCCCTGGACCCTGCTCCAGCTCTGGGAGTTCGTCGCCCCCGCCCTACACCCCGGCGAGCGCCGGCTGGCCTTTGTCTTCATCCCGGCCGCCACCCTCCTCTTTCTGCTCGGCATCGCCTTCGCCTGGTTCGTCCTGCTGCCTTCGGCCGTGCGCTTTCTGGAATCCTTTATGCCCGGCCTGTTTGCGCCCAACTGGACCAGCCGCGAGTACATCAGCTTCGCCACCACCTTCCTGCTATGGATCGGCCTGAGCTTTGAGATGCCCCTGCTCATATACCTGCTCGCCAGGCTGGGCGTCGTCACGGCCCGGACGCTGCGCGAGGGCTGGCGCGTCGCCCTGGTGGCCATCGCCGTGCTGGCGGCCGCCATCACCCCCTCGATTGACCCCCTCACCATGCTCCTGACCATGATCCCCCTGCTGCTGCTCTACCTGCTGAGCATCGGCCTTGCCGCTGTCGGCGGCCGCCAGTTCGCCCGCCGCGTCGCCCTCGACGAAGCGCCGCCTGGCGCCTAGCTCCGTTCCCCGCTCCCCTCCGGGGAGAGGGGCCAGGGATGAGGGGCGGCCCGCGAGGCGGCCGTAGGGGCACGATATATCGTTCCCCCTGGCGTAGGGGCGGCCCTGGTGGCCGCCCAGGGCAGGCACAGCGGCCTGCCCCTACAATCCCCTAACCCCGGCCGCATCATTCCCCCACCGGACAAACGGCCACTTGACGGCCGGCCCGTCTCCCCTACCATACGCCTATGCGCGCCGGCCACAAGCAGGCCAAAGGGGGACGCGGCCCCCTCAAGGGCTGCCTGAATCTGCTCATCCTGGGCCTCGAGCTGGCCCTCGCGGCCGTCATCGCCGCCTTCCTGCTCTTCTTCGGCGCCTATTTTTACCTCAGCGACCAGTTGGCCGGAGCCATCGAAGCCGTCGTCGCCTACCAGGGCCAGGGGCCCGGCGGCAGCCCGCGCTTCTTCGACCGCTACGGCAACCTCCTCTTTGAGCTCCACCCGGCCGAGAAACGCCGCTGGCTTAATTACGACGAAATCCCGGCCGTCGTCATGGACGCGGCCGTCGCCGTCGAGGACGACACCTTTTGGGAGAACCCCGGCTTCGACCCCGAGGCCATCGCCGCCGCCCTGGTCAGCAACTACCGCACCCAGCCCGAACGCCCGGCCGGGGCCAGCACCATCACCCAGCAACTGGTGCGCCACATCGCCTTCAGCTACCAGGAGCGCATCACCCCCAGCTATGAGCGCAAGCTCAAAGAGCTCTTTCTGGCCTTCATCCTGACCCGCCAGCGCAGCAAACAGGACATCCTCACGATGTACCTGAACGAGATTTATTACGGCAACCTGGCCTACGGCGTCGAAGCCGCCGCCCAGACCTACTTCGGCCGGGGCGCGGCCGAGCTCAGCCTGCCCGAAGCCGCCTTCCTGGCCGCCTTGCCCCAGGCCCCGGCCCAGCTCGACCCCTACGCCAACTTCGACGCCGTCAAAGCCCGCCAGGAGCTTGTCCTCGACCTGATGCTCGACGAGGGCATGTTGGAGGCTGACGCGGCCGAGGCCGCCAAAGCCGCCCCGATCCAGTTGGCGCCCCTGCTGCCGGCCGCCTCCGAGACGGCCGACTCGCTGCGCGCCCCCCACTTCGTCCTCTACGTCCAGCGCCAGCTCGAGGGACGCTACGGCGCCGAAGCCCTCATCCGCGGCGGCTGGCAGATCACCACCACCCTCGACCTGCGCCTGCAGAGCTTCGCCGAGACGGCCGCCCGCCAGTGGGTCGGCTCGTTGGCCGCCAACGACGTGGACAACGCCTCGGCCGTCGTCCTCAAGCCGGCCAGCGGCGAAATTCTGGCCATGCTCGGCTCGCTCGACTACTTCAACGCCGCCATTGACGGCCAGGTCAACGTCGCCCTCATGCCGCGCCAGCCGGGCAGCAGCATCAAGCCGGTCACCTACGCGGCCGCCATGGAGCGCGGCTGGACGACCGGCGACGTCCTTTGGGATGTGCCCATCGAGCTCGACCTGGGTGGCGGCCAAAAGATGACGCCCGTCAATTACGACGGCCGCTACCACGGCCCCCTGCTGCTGCGCGACGCCCTGGCCAACAGTTACAACATCCCGCCCATCCAGCTCATCCGCGACGTCGGCATTCCCGCTTTCATCGCCACCGGCCGCAAAATGGGCATCGAATCCCTCACCGAGCCGCCCGGCTATTACGGCCTGGCGCTCACCCTGGGCGGCGGCGAGGTGCCCCTGCTGGAGATGACCCACGCCTACGCCACCCTGGCCAACCAGGGGCGCCGGCCGCGGCTCACCGGCGTGTTGGAGATTCGCGACAGCCGGGGCCAACTGCTCTTCTCCCAGGCCAGCGAGCGCGTTCCGGCCGCCAACGCCCTCGACCCGCGCATCGCCTACATTCTCACCGACATCCTGGACGACGACCTGGCCCGCGCCCCGGCCTTCGGCCGCAGCAGCCCGCTGACCCTGTCCTTTCCGGCCGCCGCCAAGACCGGCACCACCACCGATTTCCGCGACGACTGGACGCTGGGCTACACCCCCGGCGTCGTCGTCGGCGTCTGGGTGGGCAACACCGACGGCCACCCGATGGTCGGCCTGTCCGGCGTGCGCGGCGCGGCCCCCTTGTGGCGCACCCTCATGGAGGGCATTTACGCCGACCCGGAAATTCAACGCAGCTTGCTGGTGGATGGCGTCGCGCCCCCGGCCGAATTCCCCCCGGCAGCCGGCATCGAAGAGCGCCAGGTCTGCCTGCCGCGCGGCGCCGGTGGGGCGAGCTGCGCCGCCAGCCGGCCGGACTGGTTGCTGGTTGGCGGCCCGATCCACGGCATTCAACGCCTGGGCTACGTGCCCGACGCCCAGAGCCAGCCGGGCGCCTGGCGTCTGGCCGTGGCGCCCCTCTCGGCCGAAGCCGCCCAAAGCATCAGCCTCCGGCCGCTGGAGAACGGCCTGCGGCCGCCGCGCCCCAGCCAGTGCGTGCTCAACACCGGCCGGCCGCCAGAAGGCGTCGCCGTGCGCCTCTTCCTGCCCGTGCCCCCCTTCTACCCCGACGAAGTCCGCGCCCGCATCTGGGCCGCTCAGGCCGGCTACGCCATCGCCCCGCCTTCGGTCTGTCCGCTGCCAACGGCCCGCCAGGCCCTGCAGGCCAGCAGCGGGTTGAGCGGAGCGGCGGCCGGCGCGGCCGGCCTGGACCTTGGCGGCGGCGGGGCCGCGGCCGTCCCCCCGCCGCCGGCCGGGCTCAGCTACCGGATTGACGCCCCGGCCGCCGGCCAGACGGTCAGCGGCGTCGTCCCCATCCTGGGCATAGCCAACTTCAACCCGGCCGAGTACGCCTATTATAAGGTCGAGATCGGCCAGGGCGCGGCCCCAGGCGCCTGGACAACCCTGGGCGCCACCCACAGCCAGCCGGTCAACGGCGGCCAGTTAGAGACGCTGCACGCGGCCGGGCTGCCGCCTGGCGACTACGCCTTGCGCCTGGTGGTCGTCGGCCGGGACGGCAACTTCGCCGCTCCCCACGTCGTGCCCATCAGGATAGCGCCTTAGCCTTCCCGGCCGTCCGGCCGGCCCCACCCTCCAAAATTCAATCCCCTAATCCCCACATCCCGGCCGGCGGGTAGGGGCGGGCC
>JBOGUG010000187.1:0-3864 GCA_050696115.1 Promineifilaceae bacterium (SeqCode)
GCCCCGGCCCGCGGCCGGTAGCCTTCTCTTCAGCCAGCACGCGGACGGTTACACCGACCTCTTCGCCCTGACGGCCGGCGCGGCCGAGCCGCTGCGCCTCACCTTCGACATGGCCGAGGAGCGCGACCCCACCTGGTCGCCCGACGGCCGCAGCCTGGCCTACGCCGCCCGCCAAGCCGGCAACTGGGACATTTACGTCCTGCGCCTGCCCGGCGGCCGGGTGGAGCGGCTGACCGACGACCCGGCCTTCCAGGCCGCGCCGGCCTGGTCGCCCGACGGCGAGTGGCTGGCCTTCGAGGGCTACCACGAGGGCAATCTCGACTTGTATTTGATGCCGGCCGAGGGCGGCCCGCCCACCCGCCTGACCGAAGAGCCCGGCCCCGACAGCGCGCCCGTCTGGGCGCCAGGCGGCCGGCACCTGATCTTCACCAGTTGGCGGGCCGGCGAGCCGGACCTCTTCGCCCTGTCGCTGGACGCCCCGGCCGACGCCGCCGCCTGGAACCTGACCCAATCGGCCGGCCTGTTCGAAGACGCGGCGGCGCTGGCCCCCGATGGCCGGACGCTGGCCTACCAGGAGAGCGGCAGCGGCCTGAACCTGGTCTACGTGCTGTCCCTTTCAGATTACCTGCCGGTCGGCTCGCCGCGGCTGATCGGCCAGGGGCGCCAGCCAACCTGGTCGCCCGACGGCCGCAGCTTGGCATACGTTTACGACGACGGCCGGCGCAACTACCTGGTCACCAGCGCCCTGAACGCTTGGGGCGTGCCGCCCCAGGCCTATGCGGCCGAGGCCGATCTGAATGGACTGGCCTGGTCGGCCCTCGCTTTAACCCGCGATCTTCCCGCGCGCCTGGCGGCCAGAGCGCCGGCCGAGGCCCAGCCCGTATACGTCGAATTGCTCGACCCGCCCCAGCCGGAGGGAGCGCCCTACTTGCTGCGCCCGGTCGAGGTGAGCGCGCCGTCGCCCTATTTGAGCGACCGGGTCAACGGCGCCTTCAACGCCCTGCGCCTGCGCCTCCAGCAGGAGGCCGGTTGGGACGTCCTGGGCCGGCTGGATGGGCTTTACCTGCGGCCGGGCGAGCCGGCCCCGTTGGGCGAGCCAGAGGAGAGCTGGGCCCGCGCCGGCCGGGCCTTCGATTTACAGGCCGGCCTGGCGCTGGCGCTTGAGCCGCAATTGGAGGTCGTGCGCGAGGATTGGGCTGGCGAGACGTATTGGCGTGTCTTCTCCCGCGCCGCCGCCCAGGACGGCAGCCAAGGTGAGCCGCTGCGCCGGCGGCCGTGGAACTTCCAGGCCCGCTACGACCAGGACCCGCGCTACTACGACCAGGGCGGCCGGCTCAAGGAAACCATCCCGGCCGGCTATTACGTTGACCTGACCGCCCTGGCGGCCGATTACGGCTGGGAGCGCGTGCCCGCCCACCCCACTTGGCGCGGCTTCTTCCCCGCGATTAACTTCTGGCGCTTTGAAAAGCGCCAGGATCTCAGCTGGGCCGCGGCCATGGCCGAGCTCTACCCGGACTGACGGGCTGGCCTGCCGAGCGCAGCCAGTGGCCGCAGCGAGACGCGCCGGCGCAGCCGGCATCATGGCCCTCCTGCTGGCCGGCTGCGCGCCCGGTTTCCCCCAGGCGCTGCCCGCCTTGATCCCCACGGCCGCCCCGCCCCCGGCGCTCACGCCCGCCACTCCGCTTGGCCCCGCTGCCGAAGAGCGGCCGGCGCCCAGCCCGACCTCCCGGCCGGTCACGGCCACACCCCGGCCGAGCCCCGTCCCCAGCCAACTGCCCGGCTATCTCCAACTGCAGCTGCCCGCGCCGGCCATCACGGCCACCCTGGCCGGTGGCTTGCGCCCGGCCGACGCGCTGCAACTCTACCCGCCGCCGCTGCCGCCGGCCGAGACGCTTGAATGGCGGCCGCCTCCGTTGCCCGCCCCCCACGCCCTGCGGCCCGACGACCATTATTGGCTCCAGCGGCCGCTGCCGTCAGACAATCGAAACTACGACCTGGAATGGTACCCCTACGGTAACGTCCCCTACTACGGCTATATGGTGCCCCAGCAGGTCCATCACGGCCTGGATTTCCCTAACGACACCGGCACGTCTGTCTTCGCCGTCGGCAGCGGCGCCGTCATCTTCGCCGGGCCTCTGCCCAACCGTGGCAACGGCGCCAACTATTACGGCAACACGGTCATCATCGAGCATGACTGGACCTGGCGCGGCCAGCCGGTCTACACGCTTTACGCCCACACGCTGGAGCTTTTCGTGGCCGAGGGCGACCGTGTGGAACAGGGCCAGCTGTTGGCCGGCGTTGGCGCCTCAGGCACCGTGACCGGGCCACACCTGCATTTGGAGGTGCGCGTTGGCAGCAACAGCTACCTCAGCACCCGCAATCCCTCCCTGTGGCTGGTGCCGTTTCAGGGCTGGGGAACCCTGGCCGGCCGCTTTGTGGACAACCGCGGCCGCCTCATCCACGGCGCCACCATCAGCGTCCAACCGATTCGCCTTGAGACGCGCGGCCCGACGGGTGCCCGCTGGCTGCGTACCTATTCGCGCTACGGGCCGGTTTCGGACGAGGTGTGGGGCGAAAACTTTGTGGTGGCCGATTTGCCGGCCGGCGAATACCGAGTCCAGTTCCAGACGGCCGGCACAACCGTCCGGCGCGATGTGCGCGTGCTGCCCGGCATCACCAACTTCATCGTCGTCCAGGCCGACTATGCCTGGGCCCCCACGCTCACGCCGACTCCTCCCCCCACGCCGAGCAGCACGCCCGAAGGCAGCCCAACGCCTGCGCCTTAGCAATGGGCATTTTCAATCCCGGTCGTCAGCGGCGCCGATCCGCAAGCAGCGTCAGCAAGAAAGCCAGATAGACCAGCCCTCCCAGGACGGCGACGACGGCCGCCGGGGCCTCTCTCCCGTCTGCCAGCAGAAAGCTTGCCCCGGCCCACAGCAGCCAGACGGCCGGGTGGAACCAGCGCAAGACGATGTGCGCCCAGCCCGGCCGCGGTGGGGTGCCGACCTCCGGCCGCGGCCAGATAAGGGCGTAAATGGCCGTAATGAACAGAAAAATCGCCCCGCAAAGGGCAACCGGCACCCCCAGCAAAGTGGGCGGATTCAGGATGGATGGATCATTCACGCATTCGCTCGCGCGGCTAGATCGCTCCCCCGATGCCTCTGACCCTGATCGCCTGCGGACTCTTGCTCTCGGCACGAGAGACTCGGCTTCACCAGGCAACTGAAGCCATTATAATACCTAAACCTCCAGGTATGAAGTGAACTACTTTTCAGGCGCGGCCTATTACCTGCGCTCTATTCCTACCCTGCTGACCGGCTTCGACCGGCCGTTACACCTGTTCGCCCGGCTGGCCGCCGGCCGGGCCGCCGAGGCGCGCCTGCGCCGCCAGGGCTATCGCTTTCGGGTTCGCTCGGCCTTCGACGTTTGGATCATCAAAGAAACCTGCCTCGACCAGGATTATCTGTTTGGCGGCCGGCTGGAGCCCGGTTGGGCGGTGCTGGACATCGGCGCCGGCCTAGGCGACTTCACCGTCCTAGCGGCCGCAAGCTGTCCCCGGGGCGTCGTTCACGCCTACGAGCCGCTGGCCGAGTCGTACCAACTCCTGCGCCACAACCTGGCCCTAAACGGAGTCCGCAACGTAACGGCCTTCCCGGCCGCGGTCTCCGGCCGGGCTGGGCGGCTACAGCCGGCCGGCCAGCGCGGCCCGGCCGTTTCGACCCGCTTCGTGGCTGCAGCCGAGGGCCGGGGCGCGTCGGCCGTCACCCTGGCCGAGGCGCTGGCGCGGCTGCCGGCCGGCCGCTGCGACTTCCTCAAGCTGGATTGCGAGGGCTGCGAGTTCGAGCTCCTGACCAGCTGCCCGCC
>JBOGUG010000188.1:0-1823 GCA_050696115.1 Promineifilaceae bacterium (SeqCode)
CCGGCCGGCGGCCGAGGCGACGCCCCAACTATGCCGGCCGGTTAGGCCGCGGCGATCTGCGGCCGCTCGCGCTCTGTGATCCGCGTCACATACAGGCCGGGGCTGGGGCTGTAAGGTGAGGGGGATGGGCCACCCTGTGAGCCATCAAGGAGTACGCGAGATGGAAACAGTCACACACGACGCGAGCAGGAGCGAGCCCGGCCGGCTGGCCATCGCCGGCGCGGCCGGCGGTCTCGTCGGCGGCCTCGCCCTTGGCGCCCTGATGGCCGCCATGGGCATGCTGCCCACGGTGGCCGGCCTGGTCGGCAGCCAGTCGGCCGTCGTGGGCTTCCTCGTCCACATCGCCATCAGCCTGTTCATCGGCGCGACCTTCGGCCTGCTTTTCGGCCGGCGCAGCCAGAGCTACCCGGCCGGCCTCGGCTGGGGCCTGCTCTACGGCGCGGCCTGGTGGATTCTGGGGCCGCTCGTCCTCATGCCGCTGCTGTTGGGCATGGGCCTGCAGTTCGGCGCAGCCTTCAGCGGCCCACTGCTCATGAGCCTCATGGGCCACCTGTTTTACGGCGCTCTGACCGGCCTGGCCTTCGTCTGGTACCGGCAGAAGCAGAGCTGACGCCGGACAGCACCGGCCGTGCTGCGCGTCTTCACCGCCAGCCATTGCCCGGGCCACGCCCGGACGCGCCTGCTGGTGGCGGCGCTGGCTCGCCGGCTGCCGGGACTGGCGCTAGAATTGGTCGACCTGGACGCCGCGGACGCCGAGCAGCCCGCCTTCGTGGTCGGCACGCCCACCTTCGTCTGGGGCAACCAGGTCCTCTTCCTGGGCAACCCGGCCGAAGGCGAACTGCTGGCCAGGCTGGCGCAGCTGGGGGTGAGCCCCCATGAGTCTTGTGAGCGAGCCAGAAGCCGATAAACAGGCCTATCTGCGGGCCATCAACATCTTTCGCGACCTGAGCCACGCGGAGGTGGAGGAGTTGGGCCGGCGGGCGCCGATGCGCCGGGTGCCGGCCGGCACCATCTTCTACTCGCCCGACCAGCCCACCGAGGTCCTGTTTATCCTCAAGGAGGGCCGGGTGCGCCTGTACCACCTGTCGCCAGGCGGCCGGGAGCTGACGCTGGCTCTGTTGGACGAGGGCACCATCTTTGGCGAGATGGCCCTGCTCGGCCAGCGGCTGCACAGCAACTTTGCCCAGGCGGCGACGGCCTGCCTGCTCTGCCTGATGAGCCGCGAGGACGTGAAGGCGCTGCTCTTGGACGATCCGCGCATCGCCTACCGGCTGCTGGAGACAGTGGGCCAGCGCCTGCAGGTGGCCGAGCGCCGGCTGGCGGACCTCGCCTTCCGCCACGCCCCGGAGCGGGTGGCGGCCGAACTGCTGGCCCTGCCGCGCCAGGCCGGCCGCTGGCCGGGCCGCAAGGGCGCGCCGGAGATCGCCTGCACCCACGAAGAGCTGGCGGGCCTGGTGGGCGTCTACCGTGAGACGGTAACCAAGGTGCTCAACGACTTTCGCCAGCGGCGGCTGATCGAGCTCAAGCGCGGCCGGGTTGTGCTGCGTGACTTGGAAGGGCTGCGGGCGCTGGCGGAGGAGCTGTGAGGCCCGGCCGCGTCTGTGCCCGGCTGGCCTGGCCAGCCGCCCTGTTGCTGGCAGCCTGCAACCCGGCCGGCGCGCCAGCCCCCGCCGGGACGGCGCCGGCCGCGAGCGTGACAGCCTCGCCAACACCCCGCCCGGCGGCCACAGCCACATCAGCGCCGTCCCCGCGCCCGGCCGCCACGGAGGAGGGGGCGACCATGGCCGGGCCAGCGGCCGAGCCGGAAGGGCCGGTGATCATGA
>JBOGUG010000189.1:0-9915 GCA_050696115.1 Promineifilaceae bacterium (SeqCode)
GCCCGAAGCCGGGCCCAGAGCCAGCGCCGTCGGGCTGGCGGCCGTCTTGCGCGGCGGCCAGGGCGCGGCCGAGATGCGCCGCGACTATTTCCTGCGCCAGTGCCTCCGTCACCCCTTTGTCGTCGCCAAAGTTGACCGCCTGCTGGCAGGCCAGCGCCAGCAGGCGGTGGGCGAAGCGGATTTCAACCGGCCGGACGACCGCGCCCTGTGGCGCTTCGTGCAGCGTCAGGCCGCGCGCTGGCCGGTTGTCGCCGCCGAGGATTTATGGGATAGTTTGGACGACGACTTCCTCCGCACTCGTGTTCAGACATTGCTGAGTTCGTCAGAGACGCCCGAGCCTGAGCCGGATCGCCTGCCAGGCCGGCTAGTCCTGTCCGTGCTCGACTGGCGGCTCGAGCGACTCCGCGGCTTGATGGAGGAGGTTGAGGCGTTGTTTCAGCAAAGCCAACGCGAGGAGGATGCGGAGCTACTGGCGGTCTACAGCCAACAGTTGCGGGAATTGCCCTTGCAGGTGCTGGGGTTGCACAAGGCCCGAGGAGCGATGTCGGCCGTGGTCAGGTGGGAGGGCGGCTAGCCCGCGAGACCTAACCCGGCCGCAGCAGCCATGGACGAAAGCAAGCGCCTGAGAGACGAAGCGGACGAGGGCGGGGCCGACCTGGAATCGCCGGCCGGCGAGCAGGAGCCCATTGACGTCGAGGCCCTGGTCAAGAAGGCGCGCCGCTCGCGCCAAATTGACGAGGCCGACGTCCAAGCCATCCTCGCCTCGGCCGATGAAGAACAAGCCGACCGGCTCTACGAGCAGCTCCAGCGGCTCGGCATCCGCATCGTCTCCGAAGGCGGCGAAACAGTTGAGGATTTTGGCGACGCCTCCAGCCTGTTTGAGGCGACCGTCGAAGAGGGCGAAGAGGCCGACGAGGATCGCGCCTACGCGCTGGATGCCGACGAGGACCCGGTCCACACCTACCTGAAGGAGATCGGCCAGGTCCCACTGTTAGAGGCCGAGCAGGAGATCCGGTTAGCGACGCAACTGGCGGCCGCCAGCGCACTGGAAAAGTTGGGCCAACAGGCATTGGCTAAATACGGCTCGGAGGAGCTGCAAAGCCAGACGATGCTGGCCAACTATGAGCACTTGGTCAAGAACTGGCAGGCGGCCGAAGGCGCCGGCCAGCGTATCCGAGTCGAATTACCTGACCTCGCGCTCTTGATCCACGAGGCCCAGGAGTTGCGCCGCACCTGGCACTCCGACGCTCCCTCGTACGTACGCCACTACCTCAACGACGGCGAATGGGGCCAGTTTGAAGAGTGGGGCGAGCTGGCCGAATGCGTCTTCGCCATCTTTGGGGCCCTTTATTTGATGCAGAGCGTGCTTTCGGAACGCCTACTCGACTATTACCTGGAAAGCCACGCCCTGGCCGACGTCGGCCGCTTCGAGGAGTGGATCGCCCACGGCGAGGGCAGCCTCAAATACAACGAGTTCATGATTTATCATCTGGCCGAGGACGCCAAGGTGAGCCTGACACGGGCGAATCTGCGCCTGGTGGTCAGCATCGCCAAGCGCTACCTCGGCCGGGGCATCCACTTTCTCGATTTGGTGCAGGAGGGCAACGTCGGCCTGTTGCGGGCGGTGGAGAAGTATGACCATACCAAGGGCTTCAAGTTCAGCACCTACGCTACCTGGTGGATCCGCCAGGCCGTCAGCCGGGCCATTGCCGACCAGGCGCGCACCATTCGCATCCCGGTGCACATGGTCGAGACGATTAACCGCATCGTGCGCGCCCAGCGCGAGATGGTGCAGGAGCTCGGCCGCGAGCCAACCGTCGAGGAATTGGCCTTGAACCTGGACTATCTGGGGCCCGAAGAGACCGAACAGATCAAGCTGGCGCTGCGCAATGACGAGACCATTGATCCGCTCCTGTTTCGCAAGTGGCGCCAGGCAAGCAGCAAGATCCGCAACATCCTGCGCATCTCCCAAGAACCGATGTCACTTGACCTGCCTGTTGGCCAGGAGGAATCCACCCAGTTGGGTGATTTCATCGAGGATGAGACCGCGGCCGAGCCGGTGGACGCCGCCTCAAGGCAATTGCTGCGCGAGCAGGTGCGCGGCGCGCTCGGTTATCTGAATGACCGCGAGCGCCAGGTCTTGGAAATGCGCTTTGGGCTGGCCGGCGACGGCACCGCCCACACGCTTGAAGAGGTCGGCCGGGCCTTCGGCGTGACCCGCGAGCGCATCCGGCAAATCGAAGCCAAGGCGCTGCGCAAGCTGCGCCACCCCAGCCGCAGCAAGACTTTACGCGACTACCTAGGCTGAAATTCTTCCTCCGACGGCCGTTGGGCTAGCTGCCCATCCGATTGCGGCCGGCCCTGATTGTGATAAAATGAACACACTTGGGCTAGGCGCGCCCGCGCAGCGACTTTGACATGCAAGACAACCTGCTGAACCTCTATATCCCCATCGCCGTCTTGTTTGGCATCGCGCTCATCATCGGCTTGCTGCTACCCGTGTTGTCGCTGAGCCTTGGCCCGCGCCGGCCGACGGCCCGCAAGGCCGCGCCCTACGAATCGGGCAGCACCCCGATCGGCGAGGGCCAGCGGCGGCTGCCGGTTCGCTTTTACCTGGTGGCCGTGCTGTTCATCCTGTTCGACATCGAAGTGATCTTCCTCTTCCCTTGGGCGGTGACCTTCCGCCAACTTGGCCTCTTTGGCTTGGTTGAAATTCTGGTCTTTATCGCGATTTTGGCCTTCGGTTATATCTGGATCTGGAAGAAGGGAGCTTTGGAATGGGAGTAGAACAGAAGTTGGGCAACATGGGCGTGGTGACAGCCCGGCTGGAAGACCTGGTCAACTGGGGCCGCACCAACGCTATGTGGCCGATGCTGTTCGGCCTGGCCTGCTGCGCCATCGAGATGATGTCTACCCAGGCGTCGCATTACGACGCCTCGCGCTTCGGGATGGAGCTGATGCGGCCGTCGCCGCGCCAATCAGACCTGATGATCGTCGCCGGCCGCGTCTCGCGTAAGATGGCGCCTGTGCTGCGCCGGCTGTATGACCAGATGGCGGAGCCAAAGTGGGTCATCGCTATGGGCGACTGCGCCGCCTGCGGCGGCGTGTTCAACAATTACGCCATCGTCCAGGGCGTGGACGAGATCGTGCCGGTGGACGTCTACGTCGCAGGCTGCCCGCCGCGGCCGGAGGCCCTCATTGACGGCATTCTGGCCCTGCACGAGCGCATTCGGGGCGAAGGGCTAAAGGACTGGGCCTGATGAGCGAGCCAACGGCCGCCCAGCGCCTCATCGCCGACAAAGTTCAGGCTGCCCTGCCTGAGGCGGTAGAGGAAGTCGTTGATTTTCGCGGCGAGCGCACGCTTGTCCTGCGGCCGGAGCGCCTGTTAGCTGTGGCGCGGCTGCTGCGCGACGATGAGGCGCTGGCCTTCAACCTGTTGGAGGACATTGTCGCCGACGACATGCTGCCCGATTTTCCTCGCTTCGCGGTCAATTACAGCTTGTACTCGATCCCCAAGAATCAGCGCGTCCGGCTGCGCGTGCCGGTCGAAGATCCGGCCGAGGGGCCGCCCACGCTGGCCCCGCTGTGGCCGATTGCCACCTGGCTTGAGATGGAGGTGTGGGACCTGATGGGCATCACCTTCGAGGGCAATCACAGCCTGCGCCGGCTGTTTATGCCCGAAGATTGGCAGGGCCACCCTTTGCGCAAGGATTACCCCCTGGGCTACGAGGAGGTCCAGTTTTCGTTCAACTGGCAGGCGATTGACGCCCGCAAGCCCTACGCCAAGGAGTAGGGCGGTTCCGGCCCGGCCGCGCCGGCCGCAACATCACCCTTTTTGGGTTGGCATTTAGGCATGGCAAGCGTATTCGGCTCTCCAGGCACAAACATCGCCTCCGGCGGCGACTCGATCCATGAGATGACGGTCGAGGAGCTGCGGGCCAAGTACGGCACCGGGCTGGACATCTCCTCTGAGGAAAACATGCTCCTCAGTATGGGGCCGCAGCATCCCAGCACGCACGGCGTGTTACGTTTGCTGCTGGAGCTGGACGGCGAGATCGTCGTCAACCTGGCGCCCGACATTGGCTTCCTGCACACAGGCATTGAGAAGAACATGGAGGCCAAGACCTACACCAAGGCGCTGGTGATGACAGACCGCATAGATTACCTGTGTCCCCTGATCACCAACGAGGCCTACGTGCTGGCGGTCGAGAAGCTGGTGGACGTTGATGTGCCGCCGCGGGCCCAGGCGCTGCGAGTCATCTTGTCCGAGCTTACCCGCATCAACAGCCATTTGGTCTGGCTGGGCACCCACGCCCTGGATCTGGCCGCCATGTCGGTCTTTCTGTACTGCTTCCGCGAGCGCGAATACCTGCTTGACGTCTTCGAGATGTGCTCCGGCCAGCGCATGATGACTAGCTATTTCCGGCCGGGCGGCCTGTGGCGCGACGTGCCCGACGATTTTGTGCCGGCCGTGCGCCGCTTCCTGGACTTCTTCCCGGCCAAGATCGCCGACTATGAGGCCCTGCTCAAGAACAACCCCATCTGGATGGAGCGCACCAAGGAGGTGGGCGTCATCTCGGCCGAGGACGCCGTCGCCTGGGGCTTAACCGGCCCCAGCTTGCGCGGCAGCGGGATGGACTGGGACATCCGCAAGGCTATGCCTTACTCCAGCTACGAGCAGTACGATTTCGACGTGCCTGTGGGCGAAAACGGGGACGTCTACGACCGCTTCTGGTGCCGGATGTGTGAGCTGCGTCAGAGCCTGCGCATCGTCGAGCAGGCTCTGGACAAACTTCCGGCCGGACCGATCAACTCCGACAACCGCAAGATTGTGCCTCCGCCGCGGGCCGAGCTCGGCCGCAGCATGGAGGCCGTCATCCACCATTTCAAGCTATGGACCGAGGGCTTCAGCGCCCCGGCCGGCTGCGTCTACGTCACCGTCGAGTCGCCCCGCGGCGAGATGGGCGTCCATCTGCGCGGCGACGGCGGCCCCAAGCCGGCTCGCGTCCACTTCCGCGCCCCGTCTTATGTCAATTTGGCCGCGCTGCCTGTGTTGGGCAAGGGCGTCTACGTGGCCGACCTGGTGGCCATCATCGGCTCGATTGACATCGTCCTGGGCGAGATTGACCGCTAGCGACCGGGCCGCCGGCACAATTTGGTAAGCGCATGTTAGCTGAGAGATACGCCGCCGAAATCGAGGCCCTGCTGGCCCAATACCCCGACAAGCGCTCGTCCGTGCTGCCCGTGATGTACCTGGCCCAGGAAGCTTACGGCTATCTGAGCCAGGAGGCCATGCGCGACGTGGCCGAGGCGCTCGATCTGCCCCTGACCCACATCCTGTCGCTGGCCGGCTTTTACTCCCTGTTTTACGAGGAGCCAGTCGGCCGCTATGTGCTTGAGTTCTGCACCGATCTGCCCTGCGCCCTGCGCGGGGCCGAGGAGCTGCTCGAGCTGGCCGGCCGCAAGCTGGGCGCAGGGCCGGGCGAGACCACGGCTGACGGCCTGTTCAGCCTCAAGATGGTGATGTGCTTGGCGGCGTGCGACAAGGCGCCGGCTATGCAGTGCAATTTGCGCTACGAGGAGAACGTGGACGAGGCCAAGCTGGACGCCCTCATCGCTCGCCTGCGCCAGGAAGCGGCCGAGGAGCGGCCGCGCTATTTCGGCGTCGAAACGCTCAAAGCCGCGCTGCTGGCCAAGTGAAGCGCGCCCACCGTTAACAATGGCCCACATCCTGCTGCGGCACCGCGACGTGCCCGAAATCCACCGGTTCGAAGTCTACCAGGCCAACGGCGGCTACGCGGGCTTGAAGAAGGCGCTGGGCGAGCACCAACCGGCCGAGATCATTGACATCGTGAAGAAAGCCAACATCCGCGGCCGGGGCGGGGCTGGCTTCCCGGCCGGCGTCAAATGGCGTTTCATCCCCAAGGCGCCGGGCCCCAAATATGTGGTCATCAACGCTGACGAGTCTGAGGCGGGTACCTTCAAAGACCGCGAGCTAATCGAGTTCAACCCGCACCAGGTCATCGAGGGCGGGCTGATCGCCGCCTACGCCATCGGCGCCCAGGCGGTTTACATTTATTTCCGCGGCGAATTCATGGACGGCGCCAAGCCATTTCTGGAGGCGATGCGCCAGGCCTACGGCCACAACGCGGCCGGCAAGGCCATTTTCGGCTCCCAGTTTAATTGCGAGTTCTACGCCCATTTCGGGGCCGGGGCCTACATCTGCGGCGAAGAAACCGCCCTGTTGGAGTCGCTGGAAGGCAAGTTGGGCCAGCCCCGCGTCCGGCCGCCATTCCCGGCCGTCGAGGGCCTGTACGCCAAGCCCACCGTCGTCAACAACGTCGAAACGCTCGCCAATGTGCCGCCCGTGATCGTCAACGGGGCCGACTGGTATTTGGGCATCGGCACGGCCGAGAGCCCGGGGCCCAAGATCGTCTGCCTGAGCGGGCACATCAACCGGCCGGGAAACTACGAAGTCCCGATGGGCGCCACCTATCGCGACCTGGTCTTCAGCGAAGAATATGGCGGCGGCATTCCCGGCGGCAAGCAGTTCAAGGCGCTGCTGCCCTCCGGCGGCTCGGCGCCCATTATCACAGCCGACGCCCTGGATGCGCCCTTGAGCTACGAGGGGCTTGTGCCCTTCAATTCGCTGCTCGGCTCGGCATCCATCATCGTCATGGACGAAAGCGTGGACATGGTTTGGGCGGCTAAGAAATGCACCCACTTCTTCCGCCATGAGTCGTGCGGCAAGTGCACGCCCTGCCGCGAAGGCACCTACTGGCTGGAGCGGGTCTACGAGCGCATCTGGGCCGGCCGCGGCCGGGAGCAGGACGTGAAGCTGCTGGAGAGCATCGCCAACCAGATCAACGGCGAGTGCCTGTGCGCCTTGGGCGACTTCGCTACCAACCCGGTGCTTTCGACCATCAAGCATTTCCCCGGCGAGTACACGGCCAGGGTGTCGGCCGACGGCCGGGGCGCGCAAGCTGAGCGGGCAAACGCGGCATGACCGACTCGGTCACGCTGGTCATTGACGGCCGGGAGGTCAGCGTGCCTAAGGGCACACTGGTGGTTGACGCCGCCAAGCGCCTGGACAATTCCATTCCGGTCTTTTGCTACCACCCTAAAATGGCCCCGGTGGGCATGTGCCGCATGTGCCTGGTTGAGATCGGCCTGCCGGCTCGCGACCGGGCCACGGGCGAGCTGGCGCGGGACGAAAAGGGTCAGCCCAAGATCAATTTCGGCAAGGGCTTGCAGACGGCCTGCACGGTCGAAGCGGCCGAGGGCATGGTCGTGCGCACCACCACCCAGGCGGTCAAAGAGGCCCGCGACGACATCCTCGAGTTTTTACTCACCAGCCACCCATTGGACTGCCCTATTTGCGACAAGGGCGGCGAATGCCCTTTGCAGAACCTGACCATGCGCTACGGCCCCGGCGTGAGCCGCTTCGATTTCGACGACAAGATGCGGCTGGCCAAGCAGTACCCGCTGGGCGAGCTGATCCTCCTAGATCGCGAGCGCTGCATCCAATGCGCCCGCTGCATTCGCTTCCAGGATGAGATCGTCGCCGACCCGGTCATCGCCTTCCACGAGCGCGGGCGCCACCTGGAGATCGTCAGCCTGTCCGAGCCGGGTTTTGACAGCTACTGGAGCGGCAACACGACCGACATTTGTCCGGTGGGGGCGCTGACTACCACCGATTTTCGCTTCCAGGCCCGGCCGTGGGAGATGACCCCGGTGGCCAGCCTCTGCAACCACTGCCCGGTGGGCTGCAACACGACCCTGGGCACGCGGGCCGAGGCGCGCTCCGGCGGCCGCAGCGTCATTAAGCGGGTCATGCCGCGCCAAAACGAATACGTCAACGAGATCTGGATTTGCGACAAAGGGCGCTTCGTCAACCAGCACGCCGACTCGGCCCAGCGTTTGACCCGGCCGCTGGTGCGCGAGGGCGACCGGCTGGTGGAGACCAGTTGGGACGAGGCGCTGGATCTGGTGGCCGGCAAGCTGCAGCTGGCCGGCTCGGCCGCGGCCGGGTTGGCCGGCGACCGCTTGAGCAACGAGGACCTCTATCTGTTCCAGAAGCTGTTTCGCCAGGGGCTGGGCAGCGCCAATATTGACCTGACCGCCCCGCGTTTGGGCGGCGGCGACGTGGTGGCGGCCGTTGGGCTGGCGGCCGGCAGCAATCTGAAGGATCTGGGGCCCGGCGACGCGATTTTGGTGGTCGCGGCTGACTTGCATGAGCAGGCCCCCGTCTACTGGCTGCGCGTCAAGCAGGCCGCCGAGCGGGGCGCGGCCCTGGTGACGCTCAACCTGCGGCCGACGCGCCTGGACGCCTACGCCCGGCACAGCATCCGCTACGCGCCCGGCGCGGCCCTGGCCACGGCCCAGGGCTTGCTTAACGCCGCCAAAATCGAGCGCGGCCGGGAGGCTGATGACGCCTTGCAGGCCGCGGCCGACGACCTGATTAAGGCTGAGAACCTGGTGGCCTTCTACGCTGCCGAAGGCCTGGAGCGGGCCGAAAGTGAGACCCTGGCACGGCTGCTCGGCAATTTGCTCCTGGTCAAGCAGGGGGAGGAGGGCCGGCCGCACGCCGGCCGGCGCAACAACGGCCTGGTCGCGGTCTGGCCGCGCGGCAACACCCAGGGCGCCTGGGACATGGGCGTCAGGCCGGAGGCCGGGCCCGGCTACGCGCCGCTGGCCGAGCCGGGCGCGGACGCGGCCGGCATCTGCGCTGGCGTGAAGAGCGGGGCCGTGAAGGCGCTCTTCCTGGCCGCCAGCGACCCGGTTGGCGATGGCCTGCTGGCCGGCCGGGGCGAGCTCGATTTCCTGGCCGTGCAGGAGCTGTTCATGAGCCGGTCGGCCGAGCTGGCCGATGTGGTTCTGCCGGCCCAAAGCTGGGCCGAGCGCGAGGGCACCTTCACCAACGGCGAGCGCCGCGTGCAGCGTTTCTACCCGGCCATCAACGCCATGGGCGACAGCCGGCCGGACTGGATCGTCCTGGCCCAACTGGGCGAGCGGGTCGGCCTGGGCAGGCCGGCCGCCAGCGCCGGCCTTGTCTTCAAGGAGATCGCTGGCCAGGTGCCCCAATATGCCGGGCTGGATTACCGTCGCCTGGCCTGGAGCGAAGCCCAGTGGCCCGAGGTGGGCGGCGATGACATGTATTATGGCGGCACGGCTTACCGTAACAAGGCCGGCCTGGGCCTGCAGTGGCCGGCGGCGGCCGAAGGCGGGGCCCTGGAGCCGTTTGAGCTGCCGGACATCGGCCGGGAAGAGCCCAACGGCCTGGCCCTGGTACCCATCCCGGCCCTCTACCAGCCCGGCCGGCTGATTGCGGTCAGCGAGTTGCTGGCCGGCCGGGTTGCCCGGCCGACGCTTTACCTCAACCCGGCCGACGCGGCTGAGCTGGCGCTGGCCGATGGGGCCGAACTTGGCCTGCTGGCCGCGGCCGGCGGCCAGAGCGTGCAGGCCGCGGTCCGGCCTGAGGCGCCGGCCGGCGTTGCCCTGCTGCGCGGGGTTCCGGCCGTGCCAGCCAGAGGGCCGCTGGCGTTGAATGGACGCGGCCGGGCAGGGGAAGGCGCATGACGGCCGGCCAGATCGCCCTGCGCGCCCTGATCGTCGGCGGGATCATGACTTTCGTCGTCATCACCGGCTTCGCCTACACGACACTGCTGGAGCGCAAGCTGCTGGCCCGCCTGCAGGGGCGGTTGGGGCCGAACCGGGCCGGCTACATCCCCCTGCCCAACCGCCGCGGGGCCGAGAAGCGCCTTTTGGGCGGCTTCATGCAGCCGGCGGCCGACGCCGTCAAGCTGTTCTTCAAGGAAGACCCTACCCCGGCCGAGGCCGACCGGGTGACGTATAACGTGGCCCCAATTTTGACCACCATGACGGCCGTCCTCATCCTGGCGGTCATCCCCTGGG
>JBOGUG010000190.1:0-7281 GCA_050696115.1 Promineifilaceae bacterium (SeqCode)
GCCTCGGCAAGAGCCGGCTCATTGCTGAGGCGCGCCGGCTGTGGCAAGCGGGCCTGGATGGCCCGGCCGAGCCGTTGTCCTGGTCCGAAAGCCGCGGCATCTCCTACGACCGTAGCAGTCCCTACGCTCAGTTTCAGCAACACCTGAGCCACAACATTGGCCGAGTCGAAGGCGAAGCGCCCGCCCAGACGGCCGAAAGGCTGCAGGCGGCATTGGCCGCCTTTTGGCAGGCGGACGCTGGCGGCGATCTGGCCGAGACGACCGCGGTCCTGGCCACGCTGCTCGACGTCAGGCCGGCCGGCGCCGAAGGAGAGGGCGGCTCGCTGAGCGGCGAGGCCTTCAAACAGGCTCTCTACCGCACTTACGACCACCTTTTGCGCCAACTGACGGGTCAGACGCCGGCCGTGCGCGTCTTCGAGGATTTGCACTGGTGCGATCCGGCCTCGCTGGCGCTGCTTGAGCGCCTTTTTGAGCTGAGCGATTATGTCCCGCTGCTTTTCATCTGCACGCTCCGGCCGCACCGCGGTGGCGCCGCCTGGAGCGCAAAGAACGCAGCCGAACGGCTCTATCCGCACCGCCTCCAGGAGATCGTCCTGGCCCCGCTCTCGGCCGGCGACAGCAGCGCCCTGTTGGCCGGCCTTCTCGACAGCCAGGATTTGCCGGCGCGGCTGCGCGAAACCCTGTGGGAAAAGGCTGAGGGCAACCCCTTTTACCTGGAGGAGATCATTCGCGAGCTCATTGATGGCGGCATATTGGTGAAGGAGCCGGCCAGTAACGGCCAGCGCAGGTGGCGCGTCACGGCCGAGCCGCAGGCCGTCACCATCCCGGAAACGCTCCAGGCTCTGCTGACGGCCCGGATTGATCGGTTGGAAGAGGGGCCGCGCCACCTCTTGCAACTGGCGTCCGTCGTAGGTCGCACCTTCTCGCTGCCTCTGCTCAGGGCCAGCGCCGACCGGCCGGAACAGCTTGAGGATTACCTGCCGGCATTGCAGCGCGCCGACCTGATCCGCGAGACCGGCCGCCGACCGGAGCCAACCTACCACTTCCGCCACGGCCTGACCCAGGAGGCGGCTTACGAATCCATGCTCCTGCGCCAGCGGCGCGAGGCCCACGGCCGCATCGCCGCGGCGCTCGAAAGCCGCGGCGCCACGGACGAGGTCGCCGGCATGTTGGCCCACCATTTCGACCGCGCCGGCCAGCCGGCGCGCGCCGTCCCCTACTACACCCACGCCGGCGAGCGGGCCATGCGCCTGTACGCCAGCATGGAGGCCAGCAGCCATTTTAGCCGGGCGCTGATGCTGGCGGCCGAAGGCGCAGGCTACCAAGAGCTGGCCCAGCTGCGCCAGGCGCGGGCGGCCGCCTACGAAACTTTGGGCGACTTCGAGGCTGCCCGAAGCGACCTGGAAGCGGCCCTGGAGCTAGGCCAAAGCTATCAGGACCCCCGCGTTGCCTTGCAGGCCAGCCTCGACCTGGGATTCCTGTGGGCCGCCCGCGATTACGAGCGTACCGGCATCTACTTTAACCAAGCGCTGGAGCTGGCCCAGGCAAGCGGGGAGCCGGCGCAGCTGGCCCAGGCGCTCAACCGGGTGGGCAACTGGCACATGAACATCGGCCGGCCGGCCGAGGGCAGCCGCTTTCATGAACAGGCGCTGGCCATCTTCGAGCAGCAGGGCGACCAGCAGGGGCAGGCTGCCTCCGTTGACCTCTTGGCCATGTCAAATTTCAGCAGCGGCGATTTGGCCGAATCCAGCCGCCTGTTCCGCCAGGCGACCGAGCTATTTCGTCAGCAAGGCGACCAGCGCGGATTGGCCTCAGCCCTGGCCTCGCTCTCCATGTACGGCCCGGCGAGCATGGCAGACCTGGCCGCGCCCACCCAGACGCTGAGCGAGGCGGCGGCGGCCGGCCGGGAGGCCGCTCAGATTGCGGCCGCCATCGGCTGGCGCGCCGGCGAGGCCCACACCCTGGCAAGCCTGGGCGCGACCCTCGGCGCCCTCGGCGACTTCGACGAGGCGCTGGCCTGCGCCCGCGGCGGCCTGTCTATCGCC
Organism: Promineifilaceae bacterium (SeqCode); assembly: GCA_050696115.1. Lineage (GTDB taxonomy): Bacteria > Chloroflexota > Anaerolineae > Promineifilales > Promineifilaceae > UBA11865. The sequence continues at coordinate 2,046 of JBOGUG010000190.1, forward strand.
CGCCAGATCAACCACGACCAGTGGGCCGTCGGCGCCCAAGTAAGCTTGGCTTCCATCCACGAAGCCATGCTCGATCTGAACATGGCCGCCGACCTGCTAGGCGCCGCGCGCGACGAGGTCCGCCAGACGGGCTCTCAAATTTGGCAAGATTACGCTGTCGGCCTGCACGCTTCCATTCTGATCCGGCGTGGCGCGGCCGCCGAGGTGGGCGCGTCGCTTTTGAAGTACTTGGCTGCCTCGGCCGACAGCCAACTATTCGCCTTTCGCTACATCATCCGGGCGGCCGGCGAGCTGGCGTTGGCTCAGGGCGGGCCGCAAGCGGCGCTTGCCCATTTCGACCGCCTGGTCGCGTTGGCCGGCGTCCCCCCTGAGCGGCTGCCCGGCCTGGCCCTGCCGTATGGCGCGGCGCTCGAGGCGCTCAGCCGGGCGGATGAAGCGCTGGCCCTTTTGCTGCTCGCGCTTGAGTTGGCTGAGGCGAACCAGGCCCGGCCCCTCGCCTGGCAGATGCGCCGTGCCTTGGCCGGCCTATACGCGCGCCTGGGCCGGCCGGCGCAGGCGGCCCGCCAGCGCGAAGCGGCTCGCGAACTGGCAAGCGCCATGGCTGCCACCATCAGCGATGAGGGGCAGCGCCAGCGCTACCTTGAGGCGGCCGGCCTGGCCGAGAAGTGAGCTAAGGTAGCCCGGCGGGCGCGGCCTGTGCTTGCCTGGGAACGTAAAGCACCTGCGGCCGGGAGATCAGGCCGCTCAAGGTGGGCGGCCCAACAGAGGGCGGCAGCACTTCGGCCTGCCGATAATGGGTTTCTAGCAACTTAACCAGGGCCGGCTCGCTTTCAAAATGAGGGCTGACATTAGAGATGATCAGCGCGTAATACTGGCTCTCGATCCGCGCGACGAGATCGGCCGGCAGCCGATCGCGGCCGCGATAGCGGGCGTGCCAAAGCGACTGAATGTGTACGCTGGGCTCCTTGCCGGCCATTAGGGCGTAAGGCGGGTGCATCATCACGAACACAGGCCCTTCAACGGCCGCAATGCGCTCAATCAGCCGGTCGCCGCCGGCGCGCATCTCAGCCGTCGGCACGAACTGGGTCGCGTTGTGGATCTGGAAGGCCCTATGAATGGCCGGCGACCAGCTCAAGCCAAACTGGAGCGACAGCCCCAGCAGCAGGGCACTGTAGGCCCGGCCGCCGCCGGCCGGCCACCTGGCCGTCATCTCGGCTGTCATGAGCGCCGGCGCCAGACATAGAAAGGCATAGCCCAAAATATAGTTTTGGCGCGCCCCGCCGACTGAGGCCCGCGTCACGATGGTCACCAGGACGGCGGCCGCAATGAAGATCGGCCAGGGGTGGCTGCCCAGCAGCCGGCGCAGGCCGGGCCGCCAGCCGAGCCGGCCGAATGCCGCCAGGGGCGCGCCGATCCAGGCGAGGGTGAGCAGCAGCATGGCGCCAAAGATCTCATGCCGCAGGGTCTCCACGACCCGGCCGGCCTCTACCGGGCTGGCGTAAGCCACACCGAAAGTGTACGTCGCCAGCCAGCCGTCGCTGGCCCGGTTCGCCAGCCAGAAGGGCGCCAGGCCGAACAGGGCGAAGGCGGCCGCAAAAAGCCAGGCCCGCCGGCCGGCGCTCATGAGCAGGAAAACAAACGTCCCTGCGCCAAAGATCAGGCCGTGCTGCTTGGTCAGAAAGGACAGGCCCAGCAGGACGCCGGCCAGCGCCAGACCGCCTGGCCTTGGCGGGCGGTATATGGCGGCCGCCACCCCGGCCAGCGTGAGCAGGACGTACAGGTTTTCGACGCGGGCCAGCTCGTACCAGCCGCCGGCCAGCCGGTAGCCGGCCAAAAACAGGCCGGCGCAGCCAAAGGCGAGCAAACGGCTGCGGCTCTCACGGCCAGCGATCCAATAAACGAGCCCGGCCGTCGCAAGCGTCGCGGCAAAGGAAAGGGCTCGCAGCGGCGTAAAGCCCGGCCCTGTCCACTTGAAAAGCAGCCCGCCCAGCCAGGGGTAAAGGGGCATGTACACATTGGGCACGTAATCGGCGTTAGATGCCAGATAGGTCGGCTCAGCCTGCATGGCGCGCCAGGCCTGCATCACTAGGCTGTCCTCGATGAAGTCCAGCGAGTAGGGGTAGCTCACCCGCGCCAGCCCAACGTATAGGTAAAGGAGGCTGAAGCCTAGCGCCAGCGCCAGCACCAGGCCGGTCGCCGCTGTATGTAACGTGAGCCGCTTTCCTGTTTTTGGCGTCAAAACTGGAAGCAGGCCTTCAAATAGTCGTGCGGCCGATGGGCTTGCTTGATGGCGTGCAACGCCTCAAAGACCGCCGCCCCCTCGGACAGGCGCGGCCGGTGGCTGACAAGCTCAGCCAGCCAGCCAGCCCGGCTGACAACTGACAGCGCCGCATCCCAGTCGTCAGGCTGGCCCGGCCGGTAGACCGAATTCCACACCCCGCGAAGCGTCAGTTCGCGGCGCAGGACAGAGCTAGCCTCCTGCTGCGACAAAGCCAACTTGCCGGAGATGTTGCCCAGCAAAAGCAGCTGGCCGCCGGCTGCGGCCAGGGCCAGAGCCAGGCGGTAGGTCTCTACCGCCCCGCAGGCCTCAATCACGACGTCGAACGCGGCTGCGAGGTCGGCCGCCCCGGCACGATCCGCCAGATTGTAGGTTTGCAGGCCTAAGCCGGCCGCCAGTTCCAGCTTGAAGGTGTTGCGATCCAGCAGCCAGATCTCGTCGAAACGACCCAGGTCGCGCACCATCAGCCCCAGGCTGAGGCCCATGAAGCCGGCGCCGACGATCGCCAACCGGCCGCCGGCCACGGCCGGCACGGTGTTCAGCGTGTGCGCGCAGACGGCCAGCGGCTCACACAGCGCAGCCAGGCCAAGGTCGCAGCCGGCCGGCAGCGGCCGCATGTTCCAGGCCTTGACTGCAACGAACTCGCTGAAGGCCCCATCGCGGCGCGAGCCGTAGTAGTCATAAGCGCGGCACTGCGCCCAGCGCTCCTGGCGGCAGGCGGGGCAATCGCGGCAGGGCAACAGCGGAAAGACGGCAGCCGCGTCGCCTGGCCGGAAATCCTCCACGTCGGGCCCACAGGCGACGACCCGGCCGGCGAATTCGTGGCCCATGATGAGCGGGTAAGCGTAGGCGCCGCCCGCAAAGGCGCGCGGGATGTCGGAGCTGCACACCCCAGCCGCGGCCACAGCTAGCAGGCATTCGTCCGAGGCAACCGGCGGCGTCGCTACGCCCCGATAAACCAGCCGGCCGTTGCCCTCCAACACGAGCGCCTTCACTCGGCCGGCTCCCGAAAGGCCCAGAACTTCGAGCCGCCGAAATTAATCGCTGTGCTGACGGCGATGGCGATGAGCTGGGACAGCTCCGGTCTCAGGCCAGCGCCTTCGGTGAAGAGGCGCACCACAGCCAAATTGGCGGCCAGCGACGCCAGGTTGACTAGCAGGAAGCGCAGCAATTGGCCGCGGGCCTGGCCGCCGGCCGCCCCGAATGTCCAGCGCCGGTTGACCGCGAAACCGACGGCGAAGCCGGCCAAAAAGCCGGCCGCCGACGCTGCCAGATAGTGCACGCCCAGCCCGCGCAGCAAGAGCCAAAATGTGGCGTAGTTTACCAGATTGGTCAGCAGGCCGGTCGCCAGAAAGCGCGTGATCTGGCGCAGCAAATTCCCCGGCGCATCGTAATGGGCGGCAGCGATCTGAAATATACTGACCAAGTACGCCCATATCGTCTTATACCGGCTAAGGGCACTGGCGGCCCACTTGGACTCACCATGCAGGCGGGCGCCGAAGTCCACCGGAAAGTCCACACATGCCAGCCCTTGCAGGCGCGCCACATACAGCAGGTAGGTGTCAAAGGCGAAGCCGGCCGGCGGATGGCTGAGGCTGGCCAGCAGCCGGCGTGGAAAGAGCTTGGGCTGGCCGTTGATATCGTCCATAGGCTGGCCGAGGGCCAATTGGGCCACCCAGGCGAGGCCATTCGTCAGGCGCAAGGCGCTCGCCGGCCGGTTGATGCGCCGCCCTTTCACCAGGGTTTCGGCCGGATCCAGCCCGCGCTCGGCCAACAGGTGGTAAGCCCGGAAGACGTCTTCAGGCGGGGTTTGTATATCGGCATGGCTATAAGCAAGTAGCGGCGCCTCGGCGGCTCTCAGGCCGCTCATTAGGCCGTGGCCGTAACCGATGTTGCGCGGCACAGTCACCACGCGCAAGAATGGGTTGCCTGGCCGGGCGCACTCGGCCGCCAGCAGCGCCGCTGAGCTGTCCGTTGAGCCGTTGTCCACCAGGATTAGCTCGAAGCGCTCGGCCGGCCAGAACGGCCGCAGCCGCTCGAGGATCAGCGGAATGTTAGGCCCTTCGTTGTAGCAGGGCAGGACAATGGATAGATCAGGCGGCATTGGGATAGACCAGGCCAGCCCGGCCGGCTAGGGCAGCCGCTTGTGTCCTGAGCGCATGGTGTACGGATGGTCTGGCAGGCCGTCAAAATACTCCTGCCAATATTCATAGTGCATAAGCTCATACGGATTACCAAAGGAAATGAACTTGTCAATCTCAAACGTCGCCACATTCGCCCCGGCCGCGATCAGTTGGTTGATGCTGGTGGCGACGTAAAACTCGCCGTTCACGCGGACATCTTTGGCGATCATCGCTTTGGCCCCACGCAGGAAAAGCTCGGCCTTGCGAAAGCTGAACGAGCCAACCACGGCCGGGTCGCGTTCCGGCCGGCTGCTGATAGTGCGTTTCTCCACCACCTCAACCACCCGCCCGCCATCCAGCCGGCAATAGGCGAAAGCGTTCGGGTCTGCCATCTTGAGCGAGCCAATGCGAAACGTCCAAATCACAACGTCCACGGCCGGGTCTGCCCGCAACGCCGCGTATGCCGCCCGGTCGTAAAGCATCTCGTAGTCGCACGAGGCGATGAACAGCTCGGCCTGGGGCGGCAACTCGGGCTCGGCCAAGAGGCAAGTGCACGCCTGGCCTTCGGTTGGGCCATCCACCGGGATCAGAATGTGTCCGGGAAAATGCTTAGCCAGCGTTTGGGCCAGTGGATAGCGGCGCAGGTGCTCAGCTAACGCCAGGAAAATCGTCTGTTCGGCCGGCGGAAAGGCGACGGCTGCCCGCAAGAACATGGGCCGGCCGCCCACCGGCACGAAAGGCTTGGGCAGCCGGTAACGCTCCTGAAAGAAGCGGCTGCCTCGGCCGGCCATGGGCAGCAAATTAATGCGCCTGGGCAAAGTATTCGGACCAAAAG
>JBOGUG010000191.1:0-3351 GCA_050696115.1 Promineifilaceae bacterium (SeqCode)
TGGCCTCCATCTTCGAGTGGTAAGGGGCTGTGGCCCCGGCCGCCATTAGAGGTAAAGGCGAGTAACGCGCGCTGAACAAGGAGAAAGAATAAGGTGCCGACGATCAATCAACTGGTGCGCAAGGGCCGCAAGGCCAAGTCGCAAAAGACAAAGGCGCCGGCGTTGCAGTACACCTTGAATTCGTACAAGCAGCGCCGCACGCGCCAGCCGAAGGGCGCTCCGCAGAAGCGTGGGGTTTGCACCCAGGTCAAGACCATGACGCCCAAGAAGCCGAATTCGGCGCTGCGCAAGGTGGCCCGGGTGCGGCTGAGCAACGGGATCGAAGTCACCGCATACATCCCTGGTGTAGGCCACACCTTGCAGGACCACTCGGTCGTGCTGGTGCGCGGCGGCCGCGTGCGCGACCTGCCCGGCGTCCGCTATCACATCGTGCGTGGCACGTTGGACGCCAGCGGCGTGACCAACCGTAAGCAGGGCCGCTCTAAGTACGGCTCCAAGGCGCCGAAGTAGCCGCCGGCCGCCAACCGAGTATATAGAGGAACGCCATGCCAAGACGATACCGGCCGGAAAGGCGCGAAGTTGTGCCCGACATTCGCTACAACAGCGAAGACGTGTCCATGTTCATTAACCGCATGATGAGGAAGGGCAAGAAGAGCACGGCCCAGGGCATTTTGTACGACAGCTTCGACCTGATCGAAGAGCGCTCCAAGCGCAACCCGCTGGAAGTCTTTGAACAGGCGTTGCAAAACGTGACGCCCCAGATTGAGGTTAAGCCGCGCCGCGTTGGCGGCGCCACCTACCAAGTGCCGATGGAAGTGCCTTCCCATCGGCGCATGTCGCTGGCGATTCGCTGGATTTTGATGGCTGCCCGCAGCCGCAGTGGCCGCTCTATGACCGAGCGCTTGGCGGGCGAGCTGATGGACGCGGCCGGCGGTCAGGGCGCGGCCGTCAAGCGCAAGGACGATACCCACCGCATGGCCGAGGCGAATCGCGCCTTTGCCCATTACCGTTTCTAATATTTTGCGGTTGAACAAGACCTGGAAAGCAACCTTGTCTTCCGTGTGTGATCAGCATGTCCCGTTATCCGTTAGAGCGTGTTCGCAACATCGGCATTATTGCCCACATAGATGCCGGTAAGACGACCACGACCGAGCGCATCCTGTACTACACAGGCCGGATCCACCGCATGGGCGAAGTTCATGAGGGCACTGCCACCATGGATCACATGGTCCAGGAGCAGGAGCGGGGCATCACCATCACCTCGGCCGCCACGACGACGTTTTGGGCCGACCACCAGATCAACATCATTGACACGCCCGGCCACATTGATTTCACGGCCGAAGTCCAGCGCAGCTTGCGCGTGCTTGACGGCGGGGTGGTGGTCTTCGACGCCGTCGCCGGCGTTGAGCCGCAGTCAGAGACCGTTTGGCGCCAGGCCGACCAATATGGCGTGCCGCGCATCTGTTTCGTTAACAAGATGGATCGCACCGGCGCCGACTTCGAACGCACGCTGGCCATGATCCGCGACCGGCTGAAGGCCAATCCGCTTCCTATCCAATGGCCCATCGGCGCTGAGGCCGATTTTCGCGGCATCGTCGATCTGCTGACGATGCAGGCCTCGATCTGGCTGGAAGAAGACCTGGGCATGCGCTCCCAGGTGATTGACATCCCCGAGGAAATCCGGCCGCAGGTCGAGGCCGCCCGCGAGCGCATTATGGAAAACATCGTCGAGACCGACGATGCGCTCATGGTTCGCTACTTGGACGGCGATGAGATTTCAATTGAGGAGCTTCGGGCCGCCCTGCGCCAGGCGACCATCAGCCGCCAGGTGACCCCGGTGCTGTGCGGCTCCGCCCTGCGCAACAAGGGCATCCAGCGCGTTCTAGACGCAGCCGTGCATTACCTGCCTTCGCCGGAAGACATTCCGCCCATCGCCGGCATCAACCCGGAAACCAGCGAAGCGGTCTTGCGCCCGGCCGACGACCAGGAGCCGCTGGCGGCCCTGGTTTTCAAGATCGTCACCGACCCCTACGTCGGCCGGCTGGCCTACTTCCGCGTTTATTCGGGCGTGGTGAAGGCCGGCTCCAGCGTGCTGAACAGCACCAAGAACCGCAAGGAGCGCATCGGCCGGCTGCTGCGCATGCACGCCGACCACCGCGAGGATATCGAAGAGGTGCAGGCTGGCGACATCGCCGCCACCCTTGGCCTCAAGGACACCTTTACTGGCGAGACATTATGTCAACGTGAGGCGCCGGTCATTCTGGAAGCGATTGACTTCCCGGCGCCGGTCATTTCGCTGGCCATTGAGCCCAAAACCAACCTGGACCAGGATAAGATGGGCCTGGCCTTGAAGGCGTTGGCCGAAGAAGACCCAACCTTTCAAATTAAGGTTGACGACCAGACTGGCCAGACGATCTTGTACGGCATGGGCGAACTGCACCTGGAAGTGCTGGTTGACCGCATGCTGCGCGAATTTCGAGTGGCGGCCAACGTCGGCAAGCCGCGCGTGGCCTATCGCGAGACGATCACCCGGCCGGTCGAGAAGGCCGAAGGCCGCTTTGTGCGCCAGACCGGCGGCCGGGGCCAGTACGGCCACGCCGTCCTGCGCCTGGAACCGCTGGAGCCGGGCTGCGGCCTCATCTTCGAGAACGCGATCGTCGGCGGTGCCATCCCGCGCGAGTTCATCCGGCCGATCGAGGCCGGCGTCCGCGAGGCGATGGAGAGCGGTGTTTTGGCCGGTTACCCGATGGTAGACATGCGGGTCAGCCTTTACGACGGCTCATTTCACGAAGTGGACTCATCTGAAATGGCTTTTAAGATCGCCGGCTCGATGGCCTTAAAGGAAGGCGCGCTCAAGGGCAATCCAGTCCTACTGGAGCCAATCATGCGCGTCGAGGCCGTCGTGCCTGAAGAGTACATCGGCGACGTGATCGGTAACTTCTCGGCCCGCCGCGGCGTCATTGACGGCATCGAAGCGCGCAGCGAAGGGATCCAATCGATTCGCGTGCGCGTGCCGCTGGCCGAAATGTTCGGCTACGCCACCGCGCTGCGCTCTATGTCCCAGGGCCGCGGCACCTTTACCATGGAGTTTGATCATTACGCCCCTGTCAGCAAGGAGATCGCCGAGACGGTCGTCCGGGGCGCGAGGTAGCCGGGCGGGTTCCGGCCGAGCCCGGATCAGCCAGCCTTTAGGACCATACTTACTAGAGAAGGGGATATTACGAATGGGCAAGGAGAAATTCGCACGCAGCAAGCCGCACGTGAACATCGGCACGATCGGCCACATTGACCACGGCAAGACGACGCTGACGGCGGCGATCACCAAGGTGTTGGCCCTGCGCGGCTGGGCCG
>JBOGUG010000192.1:0-2784 GCA_050696115.1 Promineifilaceae bacterium (SeqCode)
GCATGGCCGGGCTGGCGCCGGGCAGCTCCTTGGTGCGGACGTTGGAGCGGCTGTTACCGGTCAGCTTGCCGCTCACGGGATCCAGTTTGCTCGTCTCGATCTCCTGCAGCACGCCGTAGGTGCTGACCCACTCCTGCCAGCGCAGCCGTCGCTGGCCACGCTGCTCCTGGTCGGTGAAGGCCCGCTGGACCTCCGGGGCCAGGCGGTGGAGCAGGTGAAAGAGCGAGGAGGCCTTGCCGCCAAAGATGGTGCCGGTCAGGCCCAGCGTTTTCCTGGCGGCGCAGACCAGGTCGTGGAAGGCGTAGCCCTGGTCGGAATCGCTGGCCTTGAACTGGTGGCATTCATCGGCGACGAACAGGTCAATCTGGCCGCGGTAATGGGTGCGGATGTAGTCGGCCAGGGGCCAGCGGGCATATCCCTCGGGTTCCGAAAAGCCGCTGGGTTTCAAACGCCCGGCCGACCAGGGGCTTGGCTTGGCCAAGGCCTCCCGGATGATGGCCTCGCGCCGAGCATATTCCCGGAAAGAGCTCGGCCGCTGCCCCTTCGAGCGGCCGCGCTCGAACTGATACAGGGGCGTCCGGCAATGAGGGCAGATGCGGCGCCGGCGGCTCTTCTCGAAATCCTCAGGCCAGAGCGGCAGGCCCTCCTTGTCGTGCTGGCCGCCGCCGCAGGTCGGGCAGCGCAGGCCGCGCTTCTGTTGGTAGCGAGCAAGGCACTTGCGCCACTCTGGGCCGAACCTCGCCTCCAGGCGGCCGGCTTGCCGGGCCACTGTTTCCTCGTCTGGCTGCCACCAGTCGTAGGCGTGGCGCCAACCAGAAGCCAGCTTGGCCCTGGAGTGGGAGAGGACGGCCAGGCACGGGATGGCAGTATCGGGCCGAAACCAGGCCTGGACGTCGGAGATACTCTCCAGGATGGTGACCTGGCAGGCGGGCCAGACGACCTCCGCCTCGCGCTTCCACTTGTGGACCAAATGGGGCGGGCAGAGGACCAGGGTGCGCCTGGCCTTGAGGCAGGCGGCGACGGCCACAGCCACGGTCGTTTTGCCGGTGCCCATCTCCCCGACCAACAAGGCATCCGATTGCCGTTCCAGCCGCTTGACCAGCGCGGCGGCAGCGTGCTTCTGAGCCGGCAGCAATCCACCCCGGCCGAGGAGGGGGATGGGCCGGCGGAGGCTCAGGCCATTAAGCGTCCGGGCATGCGGCCCGCCCTGGTAGTCGAAGGCGTAGGCGGGTGGATAGTTGGTGGCCACGTGGCCGGTCAACTGAGGCAGCCATTGGCTCATGAAGGCTTCAAGCTCTGAGCCCTGGTAAGCCTGCATCTCGCCCCCGGGCGCGAGAGTGGTGACGTCGGTGACGACGTGCTCGGTGGCCGTGCGCACCAATTGCTCTCCCCCGTCCGGCTGGGGCTCGACCTTTTCTCTGTAGCTGACCTTCTTGTAAGCCCGGCCCTTGACAAGAAGGCGGTGTGGGGGTGATTGGCCGTCGGTCGAGGCGTTCGTCGATCCGGCCGGCCGTTCGTCTGAAGAAGGGGAGCGGGAGAGCACCTGGTTGTCCAGGAAGCCGGCAGCCATCAGCCCGGCCATGTGCCCGATCTTGAGCGGCATCAGCGGCCTCACCGGCGCAACTTGGCCGTTGGCGGGCAGCAAGTGCCTGCGCCAGTCGGCCAGGGTCCGCACGCCCAGGAGGCTGGCCTCTTTCTCGGCGGCGTCGGGATCGACGAACTCGCTGCGGAAGACGAAGCGCCCGCCGGGGACGATGGGTGACGGCAGGGCATAGATTGGCCTCTCAGCCACCCCCAACGGCGTCAAGCCTCGGCCGCCCTCGGCCATCTGCCGATAGCGTTGCACCTGATCCGGTGCGGGACGCTGGGCCTGGGAAAAGCGCCGGCCGAAGAGGACGACCTGCTTGAAAAGCGGGTACTCCTCGTCGGGGAAGCGGTAGACGCGGACGTCAGCGAACCAGGTGGCCAGATAGCGGCCGATGCGCTGATTGCCCAGGACGCCTTGGGGGAGGACGTAGACGAGCAAACCCTCCGGTTGCAGCCACTCGCGGCAATCGCGCAGCCACTGGTACTCCAGCCGGCCGGCCTCCTGGTCGAAATCGTAGGGCGGGTTGAGGTAGAGCAGGTTGAAGCTGCCCTTGCTGGTGACCAGCGCCCGGTAGTCGTCCTGCAGGAGGTGGGTAGGGCAGTGGTCACGAAAAGGCAGCCCCTCCCGGCCGGCCAGGGCCTGCAGGCGCTCCGACGCTTGCTCGGCGCGGGCCTGGTTCAGCTCCACGCCGTAGGCTTCCAGCTTCAGGACCGTGGCCATCATCGCCAGGGCAACGCCCTTGCCGGCGCAGGGGTCGAGGATCCGGCCGCCAAATGGAGCGGCAATGCAGCTGACGATCAGCGGCGTGATACTTTCAGGCAGGGGGTAATAGCTGCCCTTCGCGGCCGAGGCGAGCCGGGCCATAACAGACCTCCTATTCGGTTGGGGTTTACTGGGTGGAAATAGACTTAAGAGAGGCGGGGTATTGAGCGCTCAGGGCGCGGTCGCGGCTCAGGCGCCAGCCGCAGTCCGCCGCACTTCAGCCTCGCAGGTAGTCCGCCAGCAGCGCGACGGCTTGGTTCTGGTCTGAACGGCTGAACACCCGAGTGGGCTGCTCAACAGGGCCGTGAAGGGAGCCGATCTCAGAGTGAATGGCATAAGAGCTGTTGGCCGCAGCCACCCGGCATCGGCCGGAGCTTGTTGCCACGCATTGTTCGGCGATGGCATCCACGTTCTCGCGACGCCGTTCTTCGGCC
>JBOGUG010000193.1:0-8853 GCA_050696115.1 Promineifilaceae bacterium (SeqCode)
CGCCTTCGACCTGTTCGGTGGAGCGTTACTGACCGGTGGCGCCAGCGGGATGGAGGTGGTCAACATGGGCAAGCAGGCTGTTGCCGGCGCCGCCGGCCTGGCGGGTGCTGCCTTGACGGGCGGGGCGACAGTGGCTGCCGCTGCGCTTACAGGCGGCGCTGTCCTGGCCTCAGCTTCGGCGTTGCAGGCCGACGGCCGCGCTGGCGGCGCCTATTTGGGCACCGACCCGGCCAAGACGGAGGGGCGGGTGCGGCAGCTGAAAACCATCGCCGGTTACGCGCTGGGCCGGTCAGAGACAGTACGTGGCGCCATCGAAGGGGCGCACGAGGTGCGCACCCTGGGTCGTAACTTCCGCGATGGGGAGGTCCAGCAACATGGCCCCGACATTCTCGATTATCTCCGCGCCGGGTCATCCATGTCCGGCTTTGGCTCCAGCCCCTGGCTGGCGATGCGCCTCTCGCCGTCCCTCCGCGCCGCCTATGACCAGATTGGCGGCCGGCGCTACGACTATGACCTGCTGGCCGAATCATTTGACGAGGACGGCGCGCCGGTCGGCGCCAAGGGTGTTTCTGGAACGGCCACCGGGTCTGGCCGGCCCGGCCGCGAGCTGGTGGATCGGTTTGCCACTTTAGAGCAGGCCATCACCAGGCTGACAGAAGCCCTGGCCGGCCGCCAGGCGGCGGATCCCGCGCCGGAGCGCGTCACACCCGCCCCGGATCGGCTGGGCGAAGATGGGCCAACCACAGGCGGCATGCAGGATGTGGCTCCCACAAGCGCCGTTCGCCTGGAGACCACCGACGAATCTCGCCGGCAGACCATTCAGACCGTCCTGGAGCGACTGCAGGAACCAGACTCCTTAAGCGGACAGGCGGCCTACCAGACGCTGGTGACTTTCACCGGCGAGGGCAATGCCGGCCTGCTGCAGGCGGCCGTTGCCCAGCATTCGGCCGCGGCCGTGCAGGAAGCGGCCACAGCCACCGCCGATCTGGTCGCCCAGCACCGGGCTCAGCAGGTAAGCGACGCCGGCATTCTGCGCGCGTTCCAGAGCGGTGACGCCACGGCGGCCGTTCGCGAGGTTCTAGCTGCTCATGGGGCGGCCGCACCCTTATCGGACACCCAACTGGGGGCCGTCGCGGACATGGTCCTGCTGCCCCAACGACGGCTAACGCGGCGCGAGCTGGCAACCGTTATTGGCGAACAGGTTGCCGCCGGGGCGACATCGGAACAGGCCGTGGCTGACGCCCTTGGCCTGCCGGTCAACTTCGGCGGGCAGATGGGCGCCATCCGCGGGGTGATGGCCGGCGCCGCGGCCATGAGCCTCTCGCCAGATGAGCTGGCCCGGCTGGCCGACCTGATCCGCGCCGGCCTGCGGGATGCGGCCCGGGCCGAGCTCACCGGCCGCGGCCACCGGCCGGAGCTGGTGCACACTTTCGTCAGCGACCTGGCCGCGCTGCCCGGAGTCATGCTCGTGCCGCAAACGACGGCCAGCCGGCCGCAGCAATCCGGCGAGACAGACGAGGCATAGGACATACAGATGGACAAATACAAATGGCTCCTTATCGCTCCCTTTGGCCTGGCGCTCCTGCTCATCCCCATTGTTCCCGCCGGGCCAGCCCGGGCGCAGCAGAATCCCACGCCCATTGTCATCACGCTGACGCCGCCAGAGGGCCAACCCACGGCCGTGCCCAGCCCAACCAGCGCCGGCGCCTTCCAGCCAGATCGCCTTGAACCCAACGACGAAGTGGAGATGGCGACCTCTACCGGCTGGGGTACACAGGCCGGGCTAACCCTGGTAGGGGCAGACGTGGATTATTTCACAAGCTACCTCAAAGGCGGACAGATGGTGCGCCTCGACACGACGGTTTACGGCAACCTGGACACCCGGCTCAAGTTGTTCTGGCATGGGCAGTTGGTGGCCGAGAACGACGATCGCTCCCCCACGGAGCTGGGCTCAACTGTGACCTGGACGGCCGCGGCCGATGGCTGGTTCGTCACCCTGGTGGAGAAGGTCACGGCCGCCGACGGGCTCTACGACCTGGAGGTGGCCCTGGTGGCGCCGGCGGCGACGCCCACATCGCCGCCACCTTTGACGCCAGCGCCAACCTTGACGCCGGCGCCATCACCGACGCCGCAGGCGCTGCCCGATCTGGCCGAGCCCAATAATACGCCGGACACGGCCTGGCCGCTCATACCGGGGATGCGGGCCACCTACACGCTGGGCGCCGGCGACGTCGATCACTTCAGCTTCCTGGCCCAGGCGGGCAACACCTATAGCTGCGAAACCGTGGCCGGCCAGGTGGATACCTTGCTCACCGTGAGCAGCGGCGCCACGGTCATCGGGGTCAATGACGACCGGGGCGTGAGGCGGCTGGATTCTTATCTAACCTGGATGGCTCCAGAGGAACAGGCGATCCTCGTCAAAGTGGAAGCGCGCGGTGGCGGCTTTGGCCCGTACGAGTTGGTCTGCCAAACAGCCAGCATCTCAGGCCCGGTTGCGGCGCCAGCGCCCGGTACGCCCCTGGCGACGACGGCCAGCATGACCGCCACCCACCTCATTTCCTTGACGGTGCGCCACATCGGGCGGGTGCCGCCACAGCCTGAAGCGGCCGCGACCTATGTTCGCCTGCTGGTCTACTACGACGCCAACAACGACCGCAGTCCGGGGCCGGGCGAGGGCGTTGCCAACGTCAGCGTGCTGGCCGTGGATGCCCAGGGGCAGCGTATCGCTCGGGCCTTCACCAACGCCCAGGGCGAAGCGCTCTTCAACCTGAGCAGCGACACTCTCAGCCGCGTCATCGTGCCCTTTGTGCCCGGCTGGTCGGCCCAGGTCAGGGTGGGGGAGACCAACGAGGAGATTGTGTTGGGATTGCCGGCCGTGCGCTTGCCGGTCTTCCTCCCGGTCCAGAGCCAGCCGGCTGCTGAGGAGTGAGCCATGCCTGATTACGACGCCGCCCTCGACCTGGAACAAGAGCTGTCCGAGATTCCGCCGGAGTATCAAGATGCCTTCTGCCAGGCGCTTGAGCGCGAACTGGCGGAACTGGAGCAGAACCGGACCGACCACGACGTTCTGCGCTACCTGCGCCAGCGGCGGGACGATTTCAGGCGCGGCGGTTTCATCCGGCCCGACGGCCGCCCCGGCCTGGTCGCCCTTAGCCCCGAAGCGCTGTACGAGCAAGCCCTCCCGGAGCTAGCCCAAAGCAGCCTGGGAGAACCGGACGACACGGCCGAACGGCGGCGGACGCTGGCTAAGATTGGCCTGTTCGCTGGCCTTGCGCTGCTGTTCCTCTTTTTCGCCTTCCGCGGCCGGGCCCAGCGGGAGGTGACACAGGCGGCCGAGGAAGACAACACGCCTGTGGCTGAGAGCGGCGCCGGTGGAACGCCGGCGCCAAGGTCGGCGCTGCCTGAGGTTGCCGGCGTGGAGGACTCCTTGCAGACCATTGGCGGCCTGGGCGGCGCCTTGACGATTGGCCGCCCCAGCGCTATTGAGCTGCGCTACAGCAGCACCGAGGAAACCATCGCCCTGGCCATTGACCCCAGCAGGCCCACGCCGAGGGGGGAGCTGCGCTACAACGAGGCCAGCATGCAGTCCGACAACCCGGTGGCCGTCTGGTTGTTTGGCACCGTCTTGAACTACGCCATTGGCCTACCCGATAGCCTGGTGCGCAACCTGACGCCGGGCGACCGCCTCACGCTCAGCACTGACACCGGCGCATCCCTGCGTTTTGTTGTGGCCGAGACGCGGACGGGTACCAACTACGAAGCCGGCCGGCTGCTGTCCCAGAACCGCATTGGCCTGACCCTGTTCGCGCTGCCCGCCCGCGCGGCCGAGGACGTGTCCTACGCTTTTGCCCATTACGATGTCGCCGGCGAAGAGGAGCAGAGCCAGGTGGTCTATGAAGTCAGCCAGCCATTTTCCCTGGGAGCAACAGGTGGCGCACTGCAGGTGACGGCCGTTCAGGCCAGCCAGCTCGCCAACGGCGACCTTCGCATCGTACTTCACGGGACGATCAACAGGAGCGCCAACACGCCGGCCAGCCAAACCATCCTGCTCTCGCTGACCGCCGGCCGCGAACAGACGGGGGCTGTTGAGCTCGCCACGGATGAGGCAGGCGACTGGGAAACAGCCCTCGCCTTACCCGCAGGCGTCGCCGGATCGCCTCTTCTGGCTGAGTTTCGCGCATTGCCGAGCGGCGAACTGGCCCTGGTGGGGCTGGGGGAGGCGCCGCGGCTGGCAGAGCAACTGCAAGTGACGGTGACCGAAGCCGTCTGGGATGGCGCGCGCGGCGAAGCGGTTCTGGAGGTTTCTGTCTACAACCCGGCGGAGGGGGCCGTTTATCTGGGCCCCGAGTTTGTTCAGCCATTCACAGAAGGAGGTGATGCCTATGAGTTAATCGGGCAGGTCGTGCCCCACCTGCCCACGCTTATTGGTCCAGGAGAGACGTTGGGGTTGACCGTGACGTTTCTCCCCATTTCGGCATCTGCGCAAGTGCAAATCGGCGCTGACCTGTGGGAGTTGGCGGGTATGCCGGCGGCAGCCCCCACTTCCACGGGCCAGCCGCCCGCGACCGGCGGCGGTTGATGGGCAACCGCGCCACTGCCGCTGCGCGATCCATCTCGATTAACCAGGAGGAAGACGTTCATGTTGGATCCTAGCCAAGAGTACCTCGCGGAAAACCGGAGAAGCGATGACACGTTTCGGCCCCGACCTCGCTTAATCCGGCTGTGGCCGCTAGTAATCGCGCTACTCACCTTTCTATCGGCTTGTGCCTCAGGAGAACCGCCGCCGCCGGAAATTTGTGACACCTACGACCGGGCGCTGTTTACGACCCAGCTCATGGGTGGCGCGGCCGTGCTGCTCGGCCTGGCGGTTCTGGGGTTTCGCAAGAACCTGGCGGCCATCTTGCCCTCTGAGGGCGCCCAAATTGGCGCGGTAGCCGGGTCGGTGTTCCTGGGCCTGATCCTGCTGGCTTTTTCCACCGACATCGGCAACCAGATCCTGACCGGCTTCGGCATCGAGAGCCTGTTCACCCTGTGCGGGCTGGGCTAAGCCTCTGGCGCGGGGCAAGTTGCATGCTGGTCGCTGCCATGGGTGACCGCCGCGGCCGTAAAAGGAGAAAGGATGTTCAGCGTTACCCATTTCCGTTCAGAATTCATCCAGCAGACGCAGGCCACGATCCTGCGCAGGGTGACGATGACTCAGTTCATGCTGGTCATCGTCTTCCTGGCCATTGGCCTGGGGCTGTTCAAGGCGCCCTTCTGGCTGGCGCCGCCCTGCATGGTTGCCGGCTACGCTGCCGGATACATGCACCGGGGCGAGATCGTGCTCAAACGGCTGGCGGCGTACGCGGCCGTGTGGGCGCGCAGCCTGGCCCGAGCGCCGCGCGTCGTCAACGTGCACGCCGAATGGGAGCAGGTTCGCATGCAGGCGGAACGAGGCCGGATCGGTGAGAGCTTCTCGCCCGTGGTGGTGATCAACGAATAGGGTGGCGTGATCATGCGCGTTTTTCAGGTGTCCTTGCCCCATTTCTACCAGATCGACAGCCAGGACCAGGCGGCCGTCCTCAGCCAGTTGGTCTCGCTCTTCGCCGGGCCGGTGCAGCATTGCCGCTTCCTCACCTTCGTCATGCCGGCCAGCCTGGAGCGGCTCGAACGGGAGCGCCGGCGGCTGGCCATGGGCGTCGGTGACGAGTGGGCGCGGCGTGGGCTGATGGAGGAGGTGCGCCTGATCAGCGCCTGGGCCAGCCGGGGCGAGCTGCACAAGACGCGCCATTACCTGGTGGACTTTCACGACACCATCACCGCCGGCGATCTGGCCCACTGGCGGGTGATCGGCGAAGAGGGCTATCCGCAGCTGCCCATTCCCGGCGACTACGCCGAGGTCCACGACCATATGGCGCCCGTTTTGCGCCACAAAAACGGCCGCCTGTCGCCCGATAACAGCCGCCACCGCTACGCCGTGCTGGCCTCGTATCAGCTGGCCCGCACCTGGGATTGGCGCCACCCGCTGGCCCGGGCGATCACCGCGGCCGGCGGGCCGATGGTCATCTGTGTTGACGCCCGCAAGGTGCATCCGGAGCGCGTGTCCGCCTCGGCCGAGTTCTGGCAGGCCATGATCCTCAACGGCCAGGACCGGAATGCGCTGCTGGCCAGCCAGGAGGCGGAGCTGGCGCTGACCGTCCGCGACGAAGCCGTGCACCACGTGCGCGTGCTGTTCATGTTGCTGGATAAGAACGGGGCCGGGCTGCGCCAGCGGATGGAAAGCCTGGCTAAGACCAGCACCCAGTACATGAAAGTGGATCGCCTGCTGGGTTACCAGGCGGCGGCCGCGCGCATGTTCGGCCCGGCGCCGAAACCGGCCGGGATGCCGGCCGGCCACTTTAACACCCTGAGCCGGGCGCCGGCCGTCTTCGCCGGCATGTGGGCTGTCGGCCGGGAACAGAACACGGCCGGTTTCTATGTGGGCATCTCGGTGGACGAGGTCGCGCCCCAGGTCTACTACCTGGACTGGCAAGGGAACGATCCCTTCCACGGGGTCATCCTGGGCCGCACCGGGAAGGGCAAGACCGTCGGCGCGCAGGCCCTGGCCTGGCGCCTGGCCGAACAGGGCGTCCAGGTCGTCTTGCTGGAGCCCCAGGGCCACAGCCGGCGCCTGCTGGAGCTGGCCGGAGGCAAGCACGTCTCCTACAGCAAGCTGTCCTACGAAACGACCCGGCTCAACATCCTGGACGTCGTCTATGAGAACCCGTCGGACCAATACGACCACGTCATCACCCTGCTGGGTCTGCTGCTGGACCCGCTGGGCAACAATCCCCGCCATTTCAACAACGCGGAGGTGGCCGCGATTCGGCGCGCCCTGCAACTGACCTACGCCCGCTACGATTGGGAGGAGGAGCTGCTGGCCGATCACCGCCTGAGCCCCACGCTGGAGGCCCTGTGCCACAAGCTGGTCCTGGTGGCTGAGCAGGCAGCGCCGGTGCACGGACTGGCCATTGGCGAGGCGCTCCGGCCAGGGAGCGGCGGGCAGATGGCGGCCGCCGCCGCCGGACTGGCCGAGGAGATCGAGAGCCTCTACGTCCGGGGGGATTATGCCGGCACTTTCAACGTGCCCACCAACTTGGACTTGACCCTCAAGGAGCGCATCGTCCTCTTCGATTTCGACCAGGTGCCAGAACGCCGGCGATCGCTCTTCTACTACGCCACCCTGGCCGGCATCAACCACAAGGTGCGCCGCCAGCCGCGCCGGCGGGCGATCATCGTCGACGAGGTCCATTACATGAGCCAGGAGGCCTCGCTGATGACCTTTCTGGCCAACCTGGTCAAGACGGTGCGTACCTTTGGCGCGGCCGTCATTATGATTGATCAGGACCTGGAAGCCTTCATCGGGGTGGAAGGGGCGCAGGCGGAATCGATGGCCGCCGGGGTCAACGTCGCCGCGGGCCAGTTCATCCTCAACAACATCTCCTGGCTCGCCGCCTTCGGCATGAAACGGGATGCCGCCTACCGGCTGGCCGGGCACTTCAAGGAAGAGATTCTGCCCTCCCATGCCGAGTTTCTGGCCCGGATGGGCAGCGACGACCGGCATGGGAAAGGCATGGCCGTGGTCCGCGCCAATGGCAAGGCCGACATGGTCTACTGGCAACTGCGGCCGTCGGAAGCGGAATGGCTGTTTGGAAGTTAGCCAGATGAGATTGAGCGGGCCGTGTCCCGATCCCCGGCCGAGGAAATAGCGATGACCAACAAACTGTTAGACCGGTTTCGCCGGCAAGAAGCGGAGAGCGTTGCCCTAGCGGTGAAATTCAACCGCTGGTCATTGGCGATGATCCAGCTCATGATTCGTAAGCAGGAGCAGAAGCTGGTGGCCAGCGACTTGCCGGTGGACGCCGAGGAAGGGGATTCCTTCTGGGATGAAATCGTCTGAGGCGGCCAGGGGACAACGATGAAGTGGTTGCCGGGGGGCTGGAACGATCGCCGCAGGCGCGAGAAATGGGAGGCGGCATTGGCCTGGTTTCGCCTGCGCTACCGGGAGCCAGCCGGGCCCACCCGTTGCCTTAAGCTGCTCTCCCGGCCGGCCGCCTGTGGCCGGATAGCCCTGTACCATGTGCCGGGCGCGGCCGTGTCGCAGCTTTGTCTGGGCCTGCCTGCGAGCCACACGCGCTTGCTGCAACGCATGGCCGGAGAGTTCGGGCTTTCGTTGAAGCCGCTGCCGCCGGAAGCGATTAAGCCGCCCATCCAGCGCCTGGCGGCCGTATCTGA
Organism: Promineifilaceae bacterium (SeqCode); assembly: GCA_050696115.1. Taxonomy (GTDB): domain Bacteria; phylum Chloroflexota; class Anaerolineae; order Promineifilales; family Promineifilaceae; genus UBA11865. The sequence continues at coordinate 8,254 of JBOGUG010000193.1, forward strand.
ATTGCCCTGGAACCGGCCGTTTATGGCCCAACTTGTGGGCGAGACGCTGTACGCCAGCCTGGCTGATGAAGCGAGTTCCCACGGCGCCTTCCTGCCGCACCCATCGCTGGCGCCTTGGCCAACCGATTGGCAGTTGCCGGCTGTGCCGCCGCCAGGGCTGACCGCGTTGCCTTCCTGGAATGGCCAGGGGCCGCCGGCGGATTTAGTGGCCGCCGTGCCGGACCCTCAGCGCTGGCCAGTGGGGCGCGCCCGCTCGGGCACGCCGCTGCAGGTCGCCGGGCAGATGAATATCTACGGCCGGCCGGCAGCGGTGGCCGACTGGTTGACCCGGCAGGTCACGCAGGCGATGGCGATCCATCCTGCCAATCTGGCGGTCATAGACGGCGCCGGCGACCTGGTCTCGCAACTGAAGCGCAAGGCGGCCGTGACGCGGCTGCTGGGCCAACAATTGACCTATGTCGACCTGGATAGCGCCCCTATGGCCGGTGGCTTCAACCCGCTGGCGGCCGTGCCCGGCGAAACGGATGAGGCATGGGTGCAGCGCTGGCAGCGCTGGTTTAAGGGCATGGACGTCCAGCCGCAAGGCCTGCAATGGCTGGC
>JBOGUG010000194.1:0-3603 GCA_050696115.1 Promineifilaceae bacterium (SeqCode)
TGGGCTGGACCGGCCGCCCCGGTTATGCGGGCTGGCGCCCGCCGACGGGCTGGAAGCCCGTCCCACATAAATAATGGGCCGGCCGGGGCCCATTTTGTGGCGCGGGCATCTTGCTAAGCGGGTCTTATGCCCACCCTCCAACACGGCCGGTCAGCGGGCCCGAGCCACGGCGAACAGCTCGCGCTCGAAGAACCAGCGCAGTGGCGCAGCGCGGAAGGCGAGCCAGCGCAGGCCGGCCAGGATGAAGTTCTCCTGCCGGTTCTGGGGCGGACTGTCCAGCCAGACCTTGGCGGCGTAGCCGGCCGCCCACAGCGCCCGGCGCAGGCTGAGCATGTCCTGCTCGTTGACGTGAACCTCCTGGTTGGCCGGGACGATGGCGCGCGGGTCCTTGGGATAGCCTGCGCCCTGGCCCATCAGGCGGCGCGCCAGGCGCACCAGGGGATAGGCGTAGGCGTCGTACCAGCGGTTGGGCGCGGTGTGAATGATCAACCGGCCGTCCGGCCGCAAGACGCGCCGTATCTCCAGCAGCGCCTGGTGCAGCTCCCAGGGATAGAGGTGCTCGACGACGTCGAAGAGTAAGATGCGGTCGAAAGCGCCGTCGGCGAAGGGCAGTCGCTTGGCGTCGGCCCGGCCGACCCCGGCCGGCGCGGGCCGCTCGCCGCCAGCCTGCCGCTCACGCTCGATGACGGCGCGGGTCATTTGGGCGGCGACGGCGGCGTAATCAACCCCGTAGGCCTCAACCCCCAGGCGCATGCAGTGGCGGATGATCTCGCCCCGGCCGCAGCCCACATCCAGCAGGCGCATGCCCGGCCGGACGTCGGCCATGGCGAAGGCGGCCTGCAGGCGGCGCGACAAATGGCGGCCTTCTGATTCCAGGAAAACGTCGTAGCCCTCGCAGGCCGTCAAAAAGTAATCTTCGGTGTACAGGCTGGAGGGAAGCGACTTGCGTTCCTGGCTCTCCATGGCGCGCGGCATTATAAGGCAGCCCAAATAGGGCGTCAAAGCGGCCAGGCCACAACTTTTTCGGCTATACTGCGTAATGAGAGGCGACGCGGTCAGGAGATGAAGCGCCAGCATAGCGAGTCAGAGCACGCCTGGCTGCAACAGGCCGGGCGAGGCGACAAGGACGCCTTTGGCAAGTTGATCGAGGCCTACCAGAGTCCGGTCTACAACCTGGCCTACCGCATGTTGGGCAACGCGGCCGAGGCCGAGCAGGCCGCCCAGGAGTGTTTCATTCGCGCCTGGACGCGGCTGCACAGCTACGACCCGGCCCACAAGTTCAGCACCTGGCTCCTGTCTATCGCTTCCAACTATTGCATTGATCAACTGCGCAAGCGGCGGGCCCAATTGCTTTCGCTGGAAGGGCCGCTGCCGGCCCACCCGGCGTTGACATCAGAGTTGGGCGCCGGGCCGGAGGCCCAGGCCGAGGCGAACGAACGGGAGCGGCGCGTGCAGGCCATGCTGCGCACGCTGCCGGCCGATTACCGCCAGGCGGTCGTTTTACGCTATTGGTATGACATGTCTTATGAGGAAATCGCCGAGGTAACGAAGAGCACGGTCAGCGCGGTGAAGTCGCGCCTGTTCCGTGCTCGACGCCAATTGGCCGAGGCCGAAATGGAAGAAGAAGAGCCGGGCCTGGCGCTGGCGGCCGAGCCGGCGCTCTAGGCCCGCGGAGACGATGATGGAGCACGAAGAGAGTTACACCCTGATGATGGCCGCGCTGGACGGCCGGCTGGACGCCGCCGGCCGGCAGCAAATGGACACCCACCTGCGGCTGTGCCCGGCCTGCGGCCGGCAATGGCGGCTGCTGCTGGCCATCCACGCGCTTTTCAGCCAGGCGCCGCTGCTCAGCCCGGCGGCCGGCTTCAGCCAGCGCACGCTGGCGCGGCTGCCGAACGGGCGCGGCCGGCTCTGGCTGGCGGGGGCGATTTACCTGCTGCTGCTCCTGATTGGCCTGGCGCCGCTGCTGCTTTTGGCCGTCTTGGCCGTCGTGCTGTGGCCCGCCCTGGGCGAGCCGGCCGTTGTCGGCAGCCTGCTCCAGGCCGGCCGGCAGGCGGCCGGCCTCGGTGGGGCGCTGTTCGGCGCGGCCGGGCGCGGCCTGCTCGACTTGGGGCCGATCCTGGCCCAGAACCCGGCCATCTTGGGCTGGCTGCTGGTCATGCTGGCCGCGGTCGGCTTGTGGGCGGGCGTCTACGGCCGGCTGACCCAGGTTCAAATCCCGCAGACTTGGCGGAGGTCGCTATGAAACGCATTATCCTTTTTTTCCTGCTGGCTCTGCTCTTGCTGGCCGTCTGGTCGCCGGCCGGGCCGGCCTGGGCGGCGCCGTTCGGCGACGGCGGCCGGGTGATCCCGGCCGGCGAGACGGTTGAGGACGACCTGGCGACCTTCGGCGGCGGGCTGAGGGTTGAAGCCGGGGCGACGGTGGACGGCGACGTCTCGGTCTACGGCGGCACGGCCGAGCTGGGCGGCGAGATCACCGGCGACGTGAATGTGTTCGGCGGCAGCGCCGAGGTGAGCGGCCTGATCGATGGCGACCTGGTCGCCTTTGGCGGAAGCGTCGAGCTGGCCCGCTCGGCCCAGATCAGCGGCGACTGTTTTGTGTTCGGCGGCTCTTTGGCGGCCGATGGGCTGGCCCAGGCCGACTGCCAGAGCCTGGCCGACGAGTGGCCGGGGGTGGTACAGGGCCTGGTGGGGCCGGAAGCGCTGCCCAACTTGCCGCCCCTGCCGGGCCAGCCGCCGGAAGCCCCGGCCAGGCCGGACGGCATCGGCGACGGGCTGCCCGGCCGGGGCGGCTGGTGGGCCCAGGTTAGCGAGGCGGCCGGGGCGGCCGTCGTCTTGGGCATGTTGGCCCTGGCAGTCGCCCTGGTTGCGCCGCGCAATCTGAGCCAGGTCAGCCAAACGCTGACAGCCAACCCGGTCGCCAGCGGCACGGTGGGCGTGCTGACGGCCGTGGCCGGCCCCGCCCTGATTCTGGTGCTGCTGCTGCTGTCCACTCTGCTGATCCTGGCCCTGTGCGTCGGGCTGCTGGGCTACCCGATCGTGCTGGCCCTGTCCATCCTGCTGCTTGTCGGCGGGCTGATGGGCTGGGTAGCGGTGGGCACGGCCTTCGGCCGCCGGCTGGCCGGCTGGCTGAAGCTGGAGAATCGCGGCCTGCCGCTGCTGGCGGCGCTGGGCACGGCCGGGCTGACCTTCGCCTTTAACCTGCTGCCGGAGCTGCCCTTCCTGTTGGGCGGCTGGCTCTTCTGGATCGCCGGCGCGCTCCTGTTTTGCGTCGGGCTGGGGGCGGTGGCTCTGACCCGCTTCGGCACCCGCCGCTACCCGCCGGCCCTGAGCGACAGCATCAAGGTGCACCGGGCGCTGGCGACCTTGCCGGCCGACGAGTAGGGACGGGCCCCCGTGCCCGCCCTCCTTCGCCCGGCCCCCGTGCCCGCCCGATTCTGAGGGCGGCGGTTGCCGGCCGATTCGTAGGGGCGCACGGCCGTGCGTCCCTACCTACTTCCCCCACCGGCCGACCTTGTAGGGGCACGCCCCCGTGCCTGCCTTCCGCCCGTGCCCGCCCCGGTTCTTTGCCAACCACCTGATGCGCCCGGCCGAAAACCTGCG
>JBOGUG010000195.1:0-3895 GCA_050696115.1 Promineifilaceae bacterium (SeqCode)
CAACTGGACAGTTTGAGGGAACGAACAGGATCTCTCCACCGTAGGAGCGAGCATAGTATCGGAAGCAGGGCGGAGTGGCGCGATGCCGAAAATCGAGCTAGATAATCTTCAGTGCTCGTCTCTGTAGAAGCTCCTTGTCATGAGCCTTGACGTGGATAATGGGTTCCCCAACACCGCCCACCAACCGCTCTAGTCAACATCCCTGGCTGGCAGCAAGGTGCCAGGATCGGCCAAAGTCTGGGACAGGCTTCTGTCGTCCAGTAGCACGTTGGCAAGCAGATTGCGAGCAGGAAGAGGACTGACGACTTATCAGTCAAACTGCCCTTCAGCTTAGGGCTACCGCAGCAACACACAAGGCCTGAACAACTAATTAACTCGAAGAAAGTTCTGTCCGCATTAACAAGTTGATATGATAGGGCTACCAAATGAAAGTGAGGTAGCCTATGAACCGAGTACACCCGCTGGCAACCGGAGAGCGGGCGGTGCTGGAAGAACTCTACCGGCAGACAAAGGAGGCCGACGTGCGCAGCCGCTGCCAGATGATCTTCCTGTCCCACGAAGGTCTTTCGCCACCGCAGGTCGCCCAACAAGTTCGCTGTCATCGTCGGACAGTGACTCGTTACATCCAGCGCTACGAGGCGGAAGGCATCGCGGGTCTACTGACCAGGCCTCGTTCCGGGCGGCCGCCCAAGGCGACGGCCGCGTACGAAGCGCTCCTCCTGCAGGTCGTGGCCCAAGAGCCGCGTACGCTCGCCCTGCCCTTCTCCAACTGGACGACTGCCCATTTGGCCGAGTACCTGAGCCGAAAGACCGCCGTCGAGTTGTCACCCAGGCAGGTCGAGAACATCCTGAAGACCAACGGCTGGCGGCTCCGTCGGCCGATGTCAACGGTGGCGCATAAGCAGGACCCGGCGCTGGTCGAGGAGAAAAAAACAACTCCGCGAGGTCATGGGTCAGGCGGATGATAACCTGATCGTCCTGTTGGCTGACTCGGCGGAAGTAAGTCTGATGCCCACCATCACCCGCTGTTGGACGAAGATTGGGCAGCAGCGAGTTATCCTGACGCCTGGCATCCACGCCGAAAAGCGGTGGGACTGGGGCGCAGTGGACGTAGTAACGGGGCAGACAGTCCATGCCGTTCACCAACGGCGCAATAACGTCGGTTTCCGTCGTTTGCTGGCAGCCATTTCGCGCACGTTCGCGTTGGGAGAACATCCCCAGCGAAAAGTATGGCTCTTCGTAGACAACGACCGTGCCCACGACGCCAGGCCCGTTCGCCAGTTGCTGGCCAAATATGAAGGGCGCCTTCAGCTCGCCTGGCTGCCGCCCTACTCGCCGGCGTTGAATCCCCAGGAAGACATCTGGCAGCACCTGCGTCGGCGCGTAACCCATAATCACTACTTTGAAGAGCTCGATGCGCTGCTGCAGGCAGTAGAGCAGTTTCATCAGCAGTTGGAAGAATGTCCGCAACAGGTTCTCCGTCTCATCTCAAAATGGGCAAGATTTATTTCGACTTAATTACTCACGTTACGCAGCCAGCCGAACAGGCTGAAGCTGCTGAAGAGCCTGAAAGGCGACCTGGATGGCCTGGAGATAGAGCTTGGACTTCAGGGCGAAATGATTGAGCTTGGTCGAGCGTCTGAGCAATTCAAGCTTGATATAAGCACACAGAGACGCGAAGAGATGGTTGGTCTGCGTCGTGACCGTGTGAGTAGGAGATTTCTCCAGAGAAGCATTTTGCTTGAGCGACTTATGATAGGGTTCCACGTGCCACCGTTTTTGATAGAGCGTGGTGAGGGGGTCGTAGGTAAGCGTGGTATCGCTGGAAACCAGATACTGCACCCCGACGCTGCCATCGTCGTTTACGAAGAGTTGCTTGACCAGCACCAGCGGGAAGTCCACGCTCTCGAGGTAGAGTTCCAGAATGGTCCGCGGTTCCAGGTCCAGCGTGGCCACTGGCACAAACCGACCCTGCTGCTTAGCTGCCAGAGTGAGGGCGACTTTGCGGTTGCTTTTGATAGGCATGATGAAATCCTTCCTCAAGGTATGCTTGATGAACTTCATGTTGTCGGCCGAGGCGTACCACACATCGTTCAGCACGAACTGGAACGGAATCTGATGGCGCACGACTTGACGCAGCAGCGCCTGATAGGGCTCATTTTTGGTCTTGGGCGACCGACGTTTCTGTTTGCCATCCTTCTTGTCAAGGTAGGTTTCCGTTTTCGCAACCAGGCTATAGGCTACCGGCAGCGACAGACTGCTGGCATGATACAGAGCGCTCACGAGATTGACCCCTTTCACGGCCCGCCCTTTGGCATGGTCGTAGTGCCAGCAGATGATGTCATTCTCATCGGTGTAGGGTTTTTCGGCGATGCTGTCATCCACGATAATGACCCCATCCTCGCTCTGTATCGCTCGTACATGCGGCTTGACGATCGGCCACAACTCTGCGGAGGTCAGCACTGGCCCCGCCAGAAAGCGTTGGACTTGGTCATGGCTGACACTACCTTCCAGCAGCGCGGCCAGCCCAGTTCCGGTCGTTTGCCCGAAGGCACTCACCAGATAGTCACTGTAGATGTCCAGCAGTTCTTTCCTGTTCATGCCTTCAGTTTACATCCGTTCTTTCACATGTAGCGCGTAACGTGAGTTAATCAGTTTAGAATCTGAAATTAGCGGTTATCATGATCTGTATTACCGTCAAAGAACTCCTGCCGGGGATTGGTCAGTTGCTATGAATTTGACGGATAACGATGTGGAGGATAGTGCCGCTTCGGTGGCAATTAGCCTTGGAGGCACGGTGCACCTGGTCTGGTGGCAGTCAGCCGTTGAAAGTGCCCTCTATTACCGGCAACGCACCTCCGGTGGCCTTTGGTTACCAGAACAACTTCTGGCCGACAGCGGTGGCGAATCAGACTTGGCCGTTGGTGCCGATGGGACGCTACACACGATCGCAGGCAGCTATTTTGATGGCGTCTTTTATGTGCAGCGCACTCCTGGCGGGGCCTGGACAGAACCATTCTTTCTGTCCGATCCCGGCAACTTTGGCGAGCCGGAGATCGCGTTAGATGCCAGCAGTTATCCACACGTAGCCTGGGGTGGAACCGAGTATGAGTGGACCTACCAGGCCGTGTTCTATGCGCGTCTGCTGGCCGGCGGGAGCTGGATGCCAGCGCAGCAGGTATCTTCCAGCGGCAGCAGCACATTTCTACCTCAATTGGCCCTGGACAGCGCCAGTGTGCCCCATCTGGTCTGGACGGAATTAAATAGTGATGAAATCTTTTATCGGAGTTCAGCGACAGCCGATCAAAGCGGAACTTCAAGCCTGAGCCAAGCCGTGACCGTTCCTCCGACCCTGACCAATCCGTCGCTGTCGTTCCAGTACCAGTTGAACGGCGCGCTTCCCGGCGGCGATTCGCAGCTGCTGGTTCAGGTAGAAGAAGGGCCCACAACCACCCCCTTGCTGGCTCTCACCGGCAGCACCGGTTCCGGCTGGGCCACCGGCCGGGCCGACCTGTCGCCCTGGCTAGGCGAAGCCATCACCGTGAGCTTTCAATTGGAGCAGGAGGCCGGCGCGCCCGTCGCCTGGGCCTACCTGGACGAGGTCTCACTCGGCTCGACCTACCCCGACCTATGGGTGACGGGCGCTGACGCCGCGGCCGTCCCAGGCGAACAGGTGACCTTCGAGATCAGTTACGGCAATCGCGGGGGCGCGGCCGCCAGCGACGGGTTGATTACAGCCACGCTGCCGGCCGATCTAACGTTTGTCAGCGCTAGCCAGCCGCCCATCTCAACCTCGCCCAGCCTGGTATGGGACGTGGGCGACTTGCCGGCCGGCAGTGGCCCCTTAACCATCGCCGTCACCGTGGCCATAGACCCGGCCGCTCAGCCCCTCGCC
>JBOGUG010000196.1:0-14081 GCA_050696115.1 Promineifilaceae bacterium (SeqCode)
AGCCCGAACTGCGCGCCCGGCCGCGCGGCTTCCTCATCGAACAGGGCTCGGCCTCGCGCCTGGGGCTGGCCGACGGCTCGGCCGATTACATCGTCACCGACCCTCCCTACTTTGACAGCGTGCAGTACGAGGACCTATCGGCCTTCTTCCGCGTTTGGCTGCGCCGGCTGACGCCCCATCCTTTCCAGGCCCGGCTAAATTGGGATTATGACCTGGCTGGATCGGCGGCGGCCGGCGGCAGCGGCGCTGGCCGGCAGGCCTACGCTCGCTTTGTGGAGACGTTGACGGCCATTTTCCGAGAGTACCGGCGCGTGCTTGACCCGGCCGGCGGGCGGCTCATTTTCACCTACCACCACTGGCGGCCGGAGGCCTGGGCCGCTCTGAGCCAGGCGCTGGGCGCGGCCGGCTTTGGGCTGGTCAATCACTACGTCGTTCACTCGGAAAGCCCCCTCTCGGTGCATATCGCCGGCCTGCGCGCCCTGACCCATGACGCCATCCTGGTGATGGCCGAGCGCGAAGCGGAAGCGGTGCGGCCGTGGCCGCCGGTGCGGGCCATTTCGGCTTTGAGCAGCCACGGCTTTGTAGCAGGCTGCGCCGGCTTGTTGGGCTGGTGCCTGCAAACGAGGCCAAATCAAAGCCAGATTAGGGCGATCTGGCGTGCGGCAATCGGAGGAGGAGGCCGCCCTTCGGCGCCTTAGCCGGCCAGATATTCTTCCAGGCTGGCCTTGCTGATGCGGTAGCTGCTCCCGATCTGGCGCGCCTTTAGCTGGCCGGCCTCTATGGCCGCCATGACGTCGCTCTCAGCCACCTGCAGGTAGTCGGCCGCCTGGGCCGGCGTCATGACGTCGGGGGCCCCGCTCGCGGCCGCAGGCGCCATGGCCTGCCCCTGGGAAGGCGCCTGTTGGGCTGCCTGCTGCTGCATGGCCTGCTGTTGCTGGATGGCAGCCATGCCCATCATGCCGATGCCCAGCTCGCCCAGGCTGCCGCCGCCTTCGTTTTGGGCGGCCGCCATGCCCACGTCGAGCGTTTTCACCTGGGCGTATGTTGTCCCGTAGCCCATCCGTGTGACCACCTCTAGCGAATTCGGATCCAGGCCCATGCGGATGTTGAAGTCCACCAATACCATGCCGATGGCGTCGAAGTCCGTCTGCAGCATGCTCACCAGCAGGTCGTTCAGGTCCTGCGAGAATGATTGCAGTTGGGCCGGCCCCAGATCTTTGGCCGTGGCCAGCTCACTGAGCTTGTCCTGAATCATGACCGCCAGGAGTGGGTCGAGGCGCTCTTTCAGCTGCGGCAGGCGCACGCTGTCGCGGAAGGCGTCCATGGCGTTGAGGAAGCGCCAGGGGTCGGCCACCCGGCCGATATAGGTGCCGTTGCCGATGATGGCACTGGCGCCCGGTGGCCGGTTCAGATGCTCCACGACGATGGGGGCCGTGGTGCCCCATTTGAAGGTCATGTCCGTCGTCTTGACAAAGTAGACGTCGGCCGTGAACGGCGTCTTGCCGCTAAAGGCCGCGCCAATGACCTGCTCCAACAGGGGCAGGTTGGCCGTGGATAGAACGTGCGTGCCCGATCCTAGGCTGCCCAGCGACTCACCGCCACGCACGAACAAAGCCACTTCGCCCGGGTTGACGATGCAGACCGAGCCCAGGCGGATGTCGCCGGCCTCCCCGCGCGGGAACTTCTGGACAATTTCGTCCCTAAGCCAAGGCTCCGCCATAACGCGGTCGAATATGCGTGCCATCAATTGCGCTCCTCTGCCAAAAACGTCAGCCTAAATCGGCGAAGTCGCCCTTTTTTGCGCTGTTGCCCTCGGCCGGCTCATCGGTGCCGGTCATTACCTCTCCGCGCCTGGCCCAAACGGCATTGGCCTCACGCAGCGTGCCGTCGGCCACTGCTAACGCGGGCCCAATCTCGCCCTCGTCCTCCACCACAGCCGCCAGCGCTTCCAGGTCGGCCGCCAGCTGATCGGCGTAGGCCAACATGGATTCGTCAAAGGCGTAAATGCGGGCAAGGTCGTCCGCTTCAATTTTTATGGCGTCGAACAGGCCGGCGTAGCCTTGGGGCGCGTCCTTGATCTTGCCGATCAGGCCCATCAATCGGGCGTCTGTCCGGCCGAACTCCTCGGCGTAATCAATGGCCTGGATGATGTCGCGGCTGACGTCCTGGAAGATGTTGGACAGGTAGAGGCGGCTTTCCTCAAGCCGGTTTGCCAGCGTTTCGCGCAACAACTGGTCAGCTTCGCGCCGGCGGCTTCGCTCTAGGTAGCCCTTAAAACCAGGTATCTTGCCGGCTAACCGGCCGAGCACGGTGGACTCCTCCTCTATCTTGCCGAACATATCCGAGATAGGCGATTCCTTCATTCGGGCTTTTTCCTCCGCTAGCGGCAATGGGGCGCCGGCCTGGCCGGCCGGTTGGGCTTGCCTGAGTATAGCACATTGGGGCTCCAAGCAAGGAATGGGCCGAGCAGCGGCCGGCTACGACGATCCAAACCGGCCGAACCAGTCAGCCAGAATGTCATCAAGCCGGCCGGAGGCCTCCAGCGCTTTCAGGGCAGTATTAATGCGGCTCAATAAGGTTTCATCCGCGCGGCGGACAACGACGGCGTAGGGCAGGTCGGCCAACGGCGGCCCGACGATCTCCAGCGCAGGCTCCTGGGCAACGGCCGTCATGGCGGCCACGCCCTCCAAGATGGCCGCCGTCGCCTGACCCTGACTGACAGCGGCAACGGCCCCGGCAGCGCTTGGGTAAGGCCGGACCTCAAGCTGCGGCCGGCCGCGCGCCCAGCCGTTGGCGATCCGGTGCCCGTCGCTGCCCAGTTCGACTGCCAGCCGGCCGGCTGTCAGGCCGTCTGGGTCGGGCAGGCCGGCCGAGCGCAGCGCCAGTAGCCGTTGGCCGTTGTTGAAATAGGAACGGCTGAAGGCGAAGTCGCCCATCCGTTCCGGGGCTATGACCAGGGCGGAGGTGAGAACGTCAACCTTGCCGGCCGCCAGGGCGTCGTACAGGCCGTCGTAACCGAAGTAGCTGAAGCGCGGCTGGAGCCCAAGACGGTCAGCAATTGCCCGGGTCAGGTCTACGTCAATGCCCGCGACCATTTCGCCTTCGGCCAGGGCAAAGGGCGGGTAGGTAGGATCAAGGCCAACGCGCAACACGCCGCCGGCCTGCAGCTCCTCCCAATGGCCGCCTGCCGGCCGGCAGGCGGCCAGGCTGAGCGCCAGCGCAAGAGTCGCCAGATGCCAGGTGCGGGCGGCCATCTCAGTTTCCGGTGAAACGCTTCAACTCGTCATAGATCGGTTTGGCGACGAATTCAGGCGTTATCAGGGTGAAATAGTCGGCGTAGCTGTGGCTGGGCGCCGGGTAGCGCAGCGCCCATAGGGCCACCAGCTCGACATAGGGCCAATTCGCTTCGGCGTAACGGACGGCGTCCAGCGTGTAGCGAATGCGCTGGGCCGGCCGCACAGCCCGTGTCCAGCGCGGATGATCGTTCCATCCCGTCTCCGTGATCAAAATGGGCGTCTCCCCGTCGCCGTGCGCCAGCATGACCTCGCGCATCAGCTCGACGCGGCGGAAGTTGAGGACTTCCGGCCCGGGGGCAGCTTGGGGCGGAAAGGTAAGCCCGTAGACGTGTACCGCCAGGACGTCGAAGTATTCGGCCGCGCCCAGGCGATAAAGTTGATCCAAGTAGACCAGATCATTGATCGCCCAGGGAGAGCCACCTGGCTCCAAGTTGGGCGCCAGGGCGCCGCCCAACACGCGCATGGCCGGATTGGCGCGCTTGACGGCCGGATAAACGGCGCGCAGCAGGGCCACGTACTCCTCGGCCGACGCCTGACGGTAGCCCCATTCAAAACTCAAATTGGGCTCGTTGCCGATGATGATCGCCGGTAAGCGGTCGGCATAGCGGGCGGCGAAGGCGGCCGCAAAATCGGCAAAGTCGTCGAAGGCGCCCGCATCCAGGTAGCTTAGCGGCGTATCGGCCGGCCGGGCCCAGTCGGGCGTCAGGCCCAGGCGGGCGATCACCGTAAGGCCCTGGGCGGCGGCGTGCTCTATCACCGCGTCGGGGTGCTCCCAGGCGAAGCGGCCGGGCGCGGGTTCGTAATAGGCCCATGGAAAGAACTCGACTATCGTGCCGGCCCCCATCTCCCGCGTCAGCTCCAGGCTGCGCTCGATCTTCCATAACTCCACTTCGTCTGTGAGCCGGGTGTGGACGCCGAGGATGGGGTGCAGGCTGTGAACGTCCTGGTCTGGTCCCGGCGTCACCAATATGGGCGGCGGCCGAAGCGCAAGGGCCACCAGGCAGCCCAGCAGCAGCCAGGCGCCCGGCCGCAAACGCGCGCGGTCCGGCCGGCGGGCAAATCGAGTCTTTGCGAGCACAGTTCGAAACGGGTGGCTCAGGCGGCCGGGCGGCCGGCGATCGCCTCGGCGCGGTGGCGCTCGGCCCAAAAGTGCAGGTGATCCAGCAGCGCGCCAATTCTGGTGTCGTAGCTGGCGTGGCGGCCGGGAAGGGGTTGGGCAGGGCCTTCGGGCGTCTGGCCGCGGCTCCGCGCATACAATTCGCTGCGCAATTGGATGTTGAGCAGCCGGTTGGAGAAATGATGCACCAAATTGGGCAGTTCGGGCTCGGCGCAGGCCAGGTAGGCCAGAGGCAGCTCGTGTAGCCCCAGCATGTAGGCCGACAGGGCCAGATCGCGCGCCAAGCGCCAGGGCGCCGGCTCCAAACCAAGCAGCGGATTTAGCCCCCAGACGTGCTGGAAGCGCTTCAAATGGAGGTCGAGCGGCCGGGCGAACTCGGCCAATAGCTGGAACTGAGCCGGTGTGGCCAGCAAAACGCGCTCGTAGGCATCGCTCAGGCTTTCGCCTATGGCCGGCCATTCTACCCGGCCGAAAAATGGAAACGCCTTCTCCGGGGGCAGGTCGGGCAGCACCAGGGTCACGTCGTTATCCAGCTCGTAAATCGCTTGCAGCTCCGGCAGCAGGGCAGGAGCGCCGCTAAGGTCGCTGTTCGTCCAGGCCAGGTCGGGCAAATCGGCCGTGCGCGCCGCCAGCCAGGAGTGTAGCAAGCCGATCAGCGCGCCATCTTGCTGACCGTCCCGCGCGGCGGCCGGCAACAGGTGGGTAGCCAGAAGGCCTAGGGTGCCGGAAGCGCGCCAAGAACTCCCGTCCGGCGGCCGCTGCCGGCAAAGAAAGGCCGAAGACTGCCACAGGCTATAGGCGACTTCCGCCAGCCAATCGCGGCCGTCGGGCCGGGCTGCCGGCCCGGCCGCCAAGTAACCGCAGGCTGCCTCGCCAAGCAAGTCGGGCAGCAACGGGTCCAGAAAAACGTAGTTGGCGACGGCCTCCGGACCGCCCACCAGGAGGAAGGTGCTGGCTGCCAGCTGGACCAACCAGTCGGCGGCCGGTTTCAGGCGGCGCCAGTCGTGCAGCCGGCCATCGGCCTCAAGGACAAGCGTGGGCCCCAGGCGGAAGGCGCGGGCCTGCTCGCGGCCGAGCAAAACAAGCGCTACCCGAGGCGGATCATCTTGCATTGGCAGCGCCTCAAGCAGTTGGTCAAGTGCGGCCGGGCCAGCTTTGGAGGTCACGGCCCCGATTATAGCCGCCAGTCACCGCGGCGAAAATGGCGGCCAGGGCGCCTTCCCGGTTATAATCGGCCCCGATACTTCACCATGCGCCTCTTCTTGACGGGAGCCACGGGATTCGCCGGCTCCCATTTGACTTTGCTGTTGCTGCGGGCCGGCCACACCGTCCACGCCCTCGTGCATCCGGCGTCAGGCCACCAGCCACTACCCTTAGACGCCAATTTCCGGCCGCATGAAGCTGACCTGCTGGCGGCCGATGCTGTTCGAGAGCTGATCGCCAGCGCCGAGCCAGAGGTCGTGTTCCACCTGGCCGGCCAGGCATCGCCTTCAGCATCCTGGACCGACCCGGCCCACACCTTCGAGGTCAATACGGTTGGAACGGCGAATGTCTTGCAGGCTTGCCTGGCGGCCGGTCGGCCGCGGGTGGTCGTGGTGACTAGCTCCCAGCTCTATGGCGACGTGAGCGGCCAGGCGTTGCCAATAACCGAAGCGACCACGCCTCGGCCGAAAGACCCCTACGGCCTTAGCAAACTGGCGGCCGGCCAGTTGTGCCGTCTGTATTGGGAGCGCTACCAACTGCCGGCCATCGAAGCCCGGCCGTTCAACCACATCGGCCCACGCCAGGCGCCGGGCTTTGTCGTTGCCGACTTCGCCCACCAGCTGGCGGCTATCAAACTGGGCCAACGGCCGGCGCAAATGCGGGTGGGCAACCTGTCGCCCCGGCGCGACTTTTGCGACGTGCGCGACGTCGCCAGCGCCTACTGGCTGCTGGCCGAGCGCGGGGCGCCGGGCGAAGCCTACGTCATCTGCTCCGGCCGGCCCGTCGCCATTTCTGAACTGCTGGAGCTGCTGATCGCGGCCGCCGGGCTGGAGGTTGAGGTGGACGTGACCCTAGCGCAGGAGCTCAACCGGCCGGCCAGCGCCCCGTGCCTTTACGGCAGCTACGCCAAGCTGGAGCGCGACACCGGTTGGAGGCCGGAGATCCCCCTCGAACGCTCCCTAGAGGACGCACTGACCGATTGGCTGGGCAGGCTGGCACCGTGAGCCAGAAGAAGGTTCGCCTGGACCGGCTGCTGGTCGAGCGCGAGCTGGTGGCCTCACGCGCACAAGGGCAGGCGCTGATCCTAGCCGGCGCCGTGGCGGTCAACGGCCGGACGATCACTCAGGCTGGCACGCTGGTGGCGGCCGACGCCCAACTGGCCCTCAAAGAACGGCCGCCATATGCCAGCCGCGGTGGGCAAAAGCTGGCGGCCGGCCTGGATAACTTCGGGCTCGCGGTTGAGGGGCGCATTTGCGCCGACGTTGGAGCGAGCACCGGGGGCTTTACCGACGTCTTGCTCCAGCGCGGCGCCGAGCGCGTGTACGCCATTGACGTCGGTTATGGCCAGCTCGATTGGAGGCTGCGCCAGGAGCCGCGGGTCGTCGTCATGGAGCGCGTCAACGCGCGCCATCTGGAGTCGCTGCCGGCGCCGATCGGCTTGGCCACGGTGGACGTCTCTTTCATATCGCTCCGCCTGATCTTGCCGGCCGTCAAAAGTTGGCTCGCGCCGGTGGCCGACGTGGTGGCTCTGATCAAGCCGCAATTCGAAGCAGGCCGGGCCCAGGTCGGCCGTGGCGGCGTCGTGCGCGATCCGGCCGTGCATCGCCTGGTTCTGAGCGAGTTGCTGGCCTGGTTTCCGGAGGCCGGCCTTTATCCTCAGGCGCTGCGGCGCTCGCCGGTGACGGGCCCGGCCGGCAATGTCGAATTTCTCGCCTGGCTGCGCCAGAAACCGGCCGCCCACTTCGACCCCGAACGCCAACTTGCCGCCGTCCTGGAGCAAAGCGCTTGAGGGCGTGGCGCTTGACGCTGCCGCTGGCCATGGCCTGCGTCGCGGTCATGCTTCTGGCCGTCCAAATAAGCGCCCAGCCGCCGGCGGCCGCGCCACCGCTCGGCCAGGGCGGCCAGGAGCTGACCCTTAGCGAAGTCGGCCATCTGGGCGGGCCGGTCGCGTCCGTCCAGCTATCGGGCACGCTAGCCCTGGTCGCCAGCGGGCCGGAGTTGGCTGCTCTTGACCTGATCGATCCGGCCGAGCCAGTTCGCGTCAGCAGCCTGCTGTTCTCTGAGCAGATCCACGACGTTTTCCTGGACGGCGAATTGGCCTTTACCACGGCCGGCTATGGCAACGTGGCCATCGTTGAAACCGACGAGATAGGCGGGCTCAGCCTGCGCGGCGTCTTCAATCCGCCCGGCTTCGGCCAGGCCATTTCGGCCGCGCAAGGCATCGCCTATATCGCTACATTCGATGAGGGGCTGGTGGTGGTGGATGTGAGCGAGCCGGCCGCCCCGGCCGTCCTGTCGGTGCTGCCCCTGCCCGACAGCGCCAACGCTGTCGTACTGGCGGGTTCGACGGCTTTCGTAGCGACCGACAGCGCTGGCCTGCAGGTTGTGGACGTAAGCGACCCGGCCCAGCCGGCCGTGATTGGCGCCTTCGACACGCCTGGCGCGGCCGCGGGAATGACATTGGCCGGCGGGTTGCTCTATCTGGCCGACGGCGTAAGTGGCCTTCGCATCCTTGACGTGACCCAGCCAGCCCAGCCCGCGGCCGTCGGCGCCGTGGATACAACCGGCCTGGCGCGAGACGTGGCTCTGAGCGGGAACTACGCCTTCGTGGCCGACGGTGAAGCTGGCCTGACCGTGGTAGATGTCACGTCGCCCACGCTACCTATTCAGGTTGCAGCCCTCGACACGGCCGGCCAGGCGAACGCCGTCGCCCTGAGCGGGCCGTTGGCGGCCGTGGCCGACCTCGCCGACGGGCTGGCCCTGGTCGACGTGAGCGTTCCTGAGATGCCGGACACTTTGGCGAGTTGGGTCGGCCCGGTGGCTGTCAGTGGCGGCATCGACAGGCTGGGTGATTACTACTTCGTCGGCGACGGTAACCAGGTAAGCGTGGTGTGGCTTGAGGCGCCGGACAAAGCCGAGCCGGCCGGCCGGGTCGTGCTGCCTGGGGTCGCCGAGGAGCTGGTTGTGGCGAGCGGCATGGCCTACGCGGCGGCCGGCGAGGCCGGCCTGCAGATCCTCGACATCTCGCTGCCCCAAAGCCCCTTTATCGCGGGCAAATTGGAGACCGGCGGCTTTGCCCTTGACCTGGTGGTAAGCGGCACCCTGGCCTTTATTGCAAATTACAGCCTGGGCTTACAAGTGGTTGACGTTTCCCAGCCGGCCGCGCCAGCGCTCCTCAGCACGCTGCCGCTGCCTGACAACGCGTTCGGCATCGCGGCCGGGAGCGACCCCGATCACGTGTACTTGGCGGCCTCGGGAGCTGGGCTACGGGTCGTGGACGTTCGCAACCCGGCCGCGCCCATTGTGGCAGGCGTCTACCAGCCGGCCGAAGCCATCAATGCCATCGCCGCCCGCGGCCGGGTAGTCTTCCTGGCCGCCAACGGGGACTTGAAAATCGTTTCGGCCGCGAGCCCCGCAATGCCGGTGGAGCTGGCCTCGCTGCCAGCGCCGGGCCATATTGAGGCCCTGGCGGCCGGTCACAACGTCCTGTACTGGGCCGAGGCGAGCGGCCGCATGGCAGTTATTGACGTCGAACGGCCGGCCGAGCCTCGGCTGCTGGCCGAGCTGTTTGGGCGGGGCGGAGTAACCGATCTGTTCTATGACCGTGGCTATTTGTTCGCCGGCCGTGAGGGCCGCGGCCTGTACATCGTGGGCGGGAACTTGGGTTTAATCGGCCAGGTGCGCGACTATCGCGACACGCCCTACCCATTCGTCAGCGTCTCGACCCACTTCGGCCGCCGGGATGAGACCAACTTCGGCGGCGTCTACCTCTTATATAGCCTGCTGCCCGGCCTCTACCCGATAACACCGACGCTCGGCGGACACGCTTTCGTGCCTGCCGTCCTTCAGGCCGACCCGGCCGCGCGACCGGCCGGACATGACTTTCGCATCGTCATGGCCCCAACGATCACGGAAATTGAGCCGGATCAGCCGCTCGAGCTGATTCTGGCCGACACCCAGGCGCTTACCACGTCGCTCCATTTTCCGGCCGGCGCCGTGACCCAAACCACGGCCCTGACCGTCTCACCCACCCTTGTGGGCGGGGCGGCCGCCGGCCAGACGACCGGACACGCCCTTGAGATAGTTTTGGCCGGTCCGGACGGCCAGCCTGGGTCGCTGGCGGCCGCCTTCCGGCTGACCGTCCAATATTCTGATGACGACGCGCCTCTCGTGGCCGGGGAGCAGGCGCTCATCATCGGTCGCTGGCAGGCTGCGGGCTGGAGCGACGCGGCCGCTTCCTGCGAGCCGCCATCCCTATACATGCGCGACACAGAGGCCAACTTGATCCAGTTGGACGTGTGCCAGCCCGGCCTGCTGGCCTTGCTGGGGCCGGCCGAGCGCCTATTTGTGCCCATGGTCAGCCAGGGCCTTCCGCTGCCGCAATGACGATCCGGCTGACCCATTTGACCTGGCGCAGGGCGTCGTCGTCGTCAGCGGGCACCACAAGGCGCACCAATCCCTCGTCACGGCTCATCGGCCGGCCATCCAGGCTGTCGGCCAGCAAAATGGGCCTGCCGGCAACTTCCTTTGCCAACTCCTCGGCTGAAATCGAAGTGCTGAAGCCGTCTGCGCTCAGCACGTCCACGCGCTGCACTTGCTGGAGTGCGGCCCCGCGGCCGACGATGTCGCGCAGGCGGACGCCCTCAAAGCGGAAGGGGCCCGAAATGCCGTGGCCAGTGCTCACGACGTAGCAATCGGGCACGCTGGCCCGTGGCAGGCGCCTTAATAAGGCAACGCCGACCTGGCTCCGCCGGCCGTCGGGCAGCTCCAACACAAACGTCGGATCGGCAGATGGGGGAGTGTGGTTCGGCTCGTGGCTATCCGGCGGGACAAAGGCGCTCATCGGCAGCGCGCGCAGCCGGTTAGTCGGAGCCGGCCGCCAGGGGTCGGGCCAACACCTGGGGCTTGGCCGTTTGACCCTCGGCCGCGGCGGACGGCAGCCAGAGGGTGAAGGTGGTGCCTTCGCCGACCGCGCTGGTCACCTCTATCGCACCCTGGTGGCGATCCAGGATCTCCTTGCAGATCGCCAGGCCCAGGCCGGTGCCGGGAGCGCCCGTGTCGCGAGCGGCCTGACCGCGGAAGAAGCGGTCAAATAAGTAGGGTAGCTCGTCGGCCGGAATACCGGCCCCGTTGTCGGCGACTGACAGCCAGATGGATTCGCGACCGGCGTGCTCGCCGCGGCCGCCGTGCACGACGACCTGGCCTGAGCGCGGCGTATAGTTGATGGCATTCACCACCAGGTTGGAGACCACCTGCTCGATCTGGCTGCGATCGGCAAAGGCATACAGCTGCCCTTCCACTTCGCTGGCTTTGAGCGCAATGTGCTTGGCGCGCGCGGGGGCGGCGCACCCGACCAACACCGACTCGACGGCTGCCCAGACGTCCACCGGCGCCTGGTCTGTGCGGATGCGCCCGGTGTCCAGGGCCGAAAGGTCGAGCAGGTCTTCAATGATGCTCGTGAGCCGGTCGGTTTCTCGGTTCAGCACCCTGAGGTAGCTGTCTCGCTTCTCCAGCTTGCCGCGCTGCACCAGAATGAGATAGGTCTTGATAGTAGTCAGCGGCGTTTTCAACTCGTGAGAGACGTTGGAGATAATCGTAGACTTGAGGCGGTCTACTTCCTTCAACTTGCTGATATCGGACTGAACGCCGACGAAGCCGCTCAAATGGCCGTTTTCGCTTTCAATCGGTGAGATAGACAAGGCAATGTCCCGATAGCCGCCGTCTTTCCGGCGAAGCAACATCTCACCGGTCCACTCGCGGCCGTCATACAGCGCCGTCCACAGTTGGCGATAAGCTTGCCCGGCGTCGTCGTTCTCGCTCTGCCATAGGTCGAGCGATTTGCCGATCAGCTCTTCCGGCGCAAATCCCGATGCCTGCGCCATTTGCGGATTCGTGTACAGGATCACGCCCAGGGGATCGGTAAAGAAAATTCCCTCGCCCGCGCTGTCCAGAATGGCCTGCGTGCGGTCGCGCTCCGCCTTAAGCTCAACGGTTTGACTGGCGACCTCTTCGGCCAGCTTGTCGGCTTGCTGCTGCAGGGCCTCATATAAGCGAATATTCTCGATGACGGGCGCTATTTGGTTGGCCAGCGCCTTCAGCAACTCTATGTCGTTCTGGGGGTAAAAGTCGTCGGGGTCGCGCCGGCCGAAGAGCCAAACCCCGATGGTCTGGTCGCGGGTCACCAGGGCGATAGCCAGGTGTACCCAGCTCAACTTGCCCTCGCCTTCGCCGATAGTGTGCAAGTAGCGCCCCGAGTTGCGCAGCAAGTGGCCGACTTCCTCGATGTCACCGGGCTCGCCACCGGCCGGGACGTACTCCAGGTACAGTGGAGCCAGCGAATCGCCCTCAAACAGGTAAAGGGCCGACTCGCGAATGAGCAGAGTGCGAGCGATCTCGTCCGACAGCAGGTGAATCAGGGCGTCGCGGCGCAGCGCCGTGGGGATCTGGCGCGCAAACAGGCGCAAAACATCGGCCGGGTCGTGTTCGGTCCCGTACGCCAGTCGGTTGAGCAGCGCCTGAAAGCGGACCAACAGAGGTGGCGTCGCCAGCACAAAAATGATCGAGAGCGTCAGCAGGTACAGCGTCCGGCCGCCGGAAGTGCCGATGGTCTGCTCACCAAACAGCAGCAGGATGATGAACAACGTTGGATAGAGCAGCACGAAGCTGTAAATGCTTAACAGCCGGTTCGTGCGGAACTCCAGCGGCCCGAGCTGGCGTTTGTAAATAGCATAGGTGTAGAAGATCGGCAGCGCAGGCAGGGCGAAGAATGCGACCCCAACCCACAGCGTTCCCGGCACCGTGAAGCCGAGAACTTGAGGCAAAAAGACCACCAGGATGCCGGGGCCGAAGGCCAGGCCAATGCCGGCCAACATCAATCGAGAGGCAATCTTATCGGAAGGCGAAAGCGCTTGGCCTGAAGAGCGATAGAGGAGGATGAGGAAGCTGCCCAAGATGGCGATCACCAGGCACATGAAAGCCAGGTTGCCTTCCACCAACTGCATCAGCTCGAAGATGGCCAAGATGGTTGCCAGCGGGTAAAGCACGTTGAGCAGCTTGAGGGTGCGGCGGCCGACTATTGGGGTCGGTATGGTCATGTGTAGCTGAAGAAAGACGGGCACCATCAACCACTGAAGGGCGCGCACGAACAGTTGCGAGCCGCCGATGTGCCAGTTGCCAATGCTGCCCAGCAGAATCCACAGCGAGGTCAGATACATCGAGCCGACAAGCAGGAGCCAGCGCATGTCGCGCGGCCGAAGGAACAAAATGATAATTGTGCCCGCCAGCCAAAAGGGGAAAAACCACAACGTGGAGACAAAGCGCCTCAAATAATCGTCCAGCCCGGGCATAGGCATTACGATTGAGGCCACGCTGCCGTCGCTCTTGACGATGGGGGTCACCGCCTCGCCCGGCTGCGTACCCGCGAAAGGAATGGCGCGCAAGTCGGTCAGGAACTGCTCATGGGTCAGTGGGCCCATCTGGACGACCAAGTCGTCAATGGCCACCTCTGGTTGGCTGGAGTCGTTAATGCGCCAGCCGTCGGCGTTGGTGGTGAAGACGAAGCCGGGGTAAGGCGTGCGAAGGACGAAGTAAACCGCGTAGTAACCGTACACGGTTAAGAGGAAAATAGACACCAGCGCCAGTGCCCAATCGAGACGCTGCAACCTGCCGAACAACCGGGGTGTCATCGTTGTCTAGGCGTTAGTGGCTCCGAGACGCACTTCCGCTCAGCGCATTATAGTGACTTTTCAGCAGCCGTAAAACTGGAAATTGGTCATGCCGACGGCGGACGAGAGCGGGGCGGATCGCCGGCCGGCGCGGATTGAAAACTCTCCAGAAACTGCGGTGCGAGGTCGATGCCGCTCAGGCGCAATAAGCTCAAGAGCGACGCGCTGTATTGGTCGAGGATCTCGGCCAGCACAGCCGCGTTGGGAAGTTGGGCCTGGGCCAGCATCCGGCGCGCCCGGCCGAAGCGAGAAACGAGCAAGTAGGCGCAATAGCTGACCGCGCCACTCGTGAAGAGGAGTTGCTGGGCCTCTTCCAGCGCGCCGTTGGCGCCAATCTTGGTCAGCAATTCCACGAAGCGCTGCCGGCCGGGATGCTCGGCCGTGCGGGCGTAGAGGATAACAAGGTTGTTGCGGCCCTGTCCCCAATCTGCGTTTGCCGGCGTCTGCAAGGCGTCGTTCAGATCGTCCTCCAGCTGAATCATTTCGCCGATGCACGTTCCGAATTCGGCCAGGGCAGCCAATTGCGGCGCTTGGCCGCCCGCAGCCATGCCGCCCGTTTTCAGCGCCCCTGCGTAGAACGGCGTGCTTTTGGCGTGAATGACGCGCCAATAAGCCTCCTCGCCGCGCAGGTTTTGCACGTCCAACTGTTGGCCGTAGGCCGTGGCCGCGGCCACCTCCGCCAGGCAATCGCAAATCTGGTTGCTGATCTCAGCTGGGTAACCGGCGCTGGTGATTAAACGG
>JBOGUG010000197.1:0-1146 GCA_050696115.1 Promineifilaceae bacterium (SeqCode)
CCGATGAGGAGCTGTTTGGCGCTGATGACAACACTTGGGGGTTTCACCCGACCTCTCTTCCGAGACTTGCAGTAGCTCTATGGCTTCGTTCTTAGGCCTCGTCTCTCGCTGTTGCGTGAAGGCATGAGAAGAGCTGGTAATTCGTTTAAGACCAAATAGAGGGATGTACACCAGCAGTATTGTGCCGGCGAGGGCCGACCTGCCGCCCAAGCCAGCTCCACAAACAAGGGTGAAAGCTCGTTGCAATCAGGTATACAGCTACAAGTTCCGGCCGCTGATGCCTGTGTTGGCGGCCGCCTAGTCGCGGCCTGATCGCCCGGCGCCCAATTTAGCGCTCGTCAGAATGGCCTGGCAATTGCTGCCAGGCCATTTTTGTTTGGCCGGCCGCCGGCCGGGGGCAGGCACAAGGGCCTGCCCCTACCGATTATTAGCCCCACCGGCCGCCACCTCAAACCAACGCCCACTCCTGCGACAGCACCTCGGCCTGCTCCAGCACCGTCTCCGTCGCCTTCTCCTGCTTGTCAGGCGGGTAACCATGCTTGCGCAGGATGCGCTTGACGATGACCCGAAGTTGAGCGCGCACGTTCTCGCGCACGACCCAGTCAATCGTCACATTCTTGCGGACGGCGACGACGAGTTCGCGGGCGATCGTCCATAATGTCTCGTCGCCCAGCACCTTGACGGCGCTATCGTTGGTTTCCAGGGCGTCATAGAAGGCCACCTCTTCCTCGGTCAAGCCTAGCTCCTCGCCCCGCTTGTTCGCTTCGCGCAAATCCTGGGCCATGCCAATCAACTCTTCGATAATCTGCGCCGTTTCAACGGCCCGATTCTGATAGCGGCGCACGGCTTTGTCGAGCAGCTCCTGGAAGGAGCGCGCCAGGACGACGTTCTTAGACCTGCGAGCGTGAATCTCGCCGGCCAGCAGTTTGCGCAGCAACTCCACCGCCAGGTTCCGTTGCGGCATCCCGCGCACTTCGGCTAAGAACTCATCGGAAAGAATGGAAATGTCGGGCTTCTTCAGTCCGGCCGCGGCGAAAATGTCCACAATCTCTTCCGACACAACCGCCCGCGACACAATCTGGCGGATGGCGTGGTCGAGTTCTTCGTCGCTCCTGGCCTCGCCGGCCGCCCGTTTGGCCACGGCCG
>JBOGUG010000198.1:0-5119 GCA_050696115.1 Promineifilaceae bacterium (SeqCode)
TTCTTCCACAGGCCGTCGCCAGTGTCGAAGGTGAGGTCGCTTGCGTCACAGGCCGGATCCCAGTCGGCCGCGCAGCCGGCGGCGGCCTGGTAGGAGCCGGGAACATTGACCATGCCCTGGAAGGCCCCGCCGATGGTCTCCCGGATCTGGCTGGCGGCGTTGCTGAAAGCGGCTTCCGGCTCGCCCTCACCGGTGATGGTCAGCACGATGGCGTCGTTCCAGGAGCCCCAGACGGCGCCCATTTCCGGAATGGCCGGCATGAGGGCGGCGTTCTCGCCGGCCGCGCCAAAAGCGGCCACGTCTGGGTCTTGGGTGGCTTCCAGCACCGGCAGGAAGGCGGAAGGCCGCTGGCCGACTTCGTACAGCGACTGCATCACCTCTTCGGTGGCCACGACTTCGGTCAGGAACGTTTGGGCCAGCAGCACGTTTTCGCTCAGGGCGTTCACCATGAAGCCCTGCACGCCGCCGAACGACTGGCCGGCCTCCTCTGCGCTTGGGAAGCTGCACAGCGCGAAGGGGATGCCGGAGTCGCGGTAGCGCTGCAGGTTCCAGGGGCCATCCATGATGAAGGCAATTTCGCCGGTTTCGAACAGGGTGACGGCTGTCTCAGCGTCGGTGTTATCGCTGAAGGCGCCGGCGTCAACCTGCTCCTGAATCCACTCGCCGCCGGCGATCATGCCCGCGCTGTCCACGCCCAGGTCGGCCGGCTGCCAGTTGCCTTGGTCGTCGCGGCCGAAGACGTAGCCGCCAAAAGCGGTCATGATGGGGTAGACCTTATAGCCGTTGCCTTCCAGCGCCATGGCGTAGCTGACGTCGCCGGAATCCTGCAGGGCTGCTCCGACCTCGACCAACTCTTCCCAGGTGGCCGGACAGGCCTCGACCAGGTCGCTGTTGATGAAGAGGGCCATGTTCTCGACCGCATAGGGCATGCCGTAAAGCTGACCGTCGAAAGTAAAGGCTTCGAGCGCGACGGGCACGAATTGCTCTGCCTTGTCGCCCAGGTCAAGCGCGGCCAGCAGGCCGCTGGCGACCCAGCCGCCGGCGCGGTCGTGCGGGCCAATAAAGATGTCCGGGCCCTCGCCGGCCGGGGCAGCGATCGGGAACTGATCGTTGATGTCGGCTACCTCTTCCACCAGCAGCTCAACGCCGTATTGCTCGAGTACGGCCGGGGCCAACTCCTGCAAGAGCGGGGCGCGCGTGTCGTCGGCCCAGACGGTGAGGGAGGCGGTGGCAGCCGGCGGCTCGGCCGGCTCGGTCGGCTCCTCGGCCGGCTCGGTCGGCTCTTCAACGGCGACGGTTGGCTCCTCTTCCTGAGCGCCAGCGCAGGCGACCAGGGCCAGCGCGAGGATCAGGAGCAGTGACAACATAGCGGCGAATCTGTGCTTCATGTTCTCCTCCAGAACCAAGGGTGTGGGAAATGAGTATAGCCCCGGCCGGCAAGGGCAACAAGGACGGGCGGGCCGGGCCATAGGGCCGTGGCGTGAGGCGGCCGGCCGTTGACCCTGTAGGGGCAACCCCCTGTGGTTGCCCGGCAGGGAGGGCGGGCGGGCCCAGCCCCTAGGTGTCCTGGCCGGAAGCCCAGTGTCCGGTTAAGCGGCCGGCGGGGGATGGGGGAAGGGGCACCCGGCAACGTGCCCCTACGAATCGGGCGGGCACAGGGGACCAGCCCTAGGTAGCCTGGCGCAGGCTGGCGCCGAAGGCGCGCTCCAACTTCTGGCCAATGCGTTCCCGGTTGCGGCGCACCTCCTTGTCGTTCAGGGTGCGCTGCGGCGACTGGAAGGTCAGGTGGTAGGCCAGGCTCTTCTTACCGGCCGGGATAGCGCCACCCTGATAGACGTCGAACAGGCTGACGTCGCGCAGCAGAAAGCCGCCGGCTTCGCGAATGGCGGCCGACACCTCGGCCGCCGGCACGCCCGCGTCCACCAGCACGGCGATGTCCTCGCGCACGGCCGGGAAAAGTGGCGTCGGCTCCACCTCCGGCCGGTCGCCCAGGTGCGCCAACAGTGCCTCCAGGTCGAGCTCGGCCGCCAGCAGCGGATAGTCGCCGCCGAAATCGTAAGCTTCCCGCAGCAGCGGATGGGCCTCGCCCAGCCAGCCGATATGCTGCTCGCCCAGGCTGAGGCGGGCGGCGCGCCCCGGCCGGTAGCTGGGATGCGCGCCGGCCTCAAAGCTGGCCCCCGCGGCGGCCAGGCCCCTCAGCAATTGCTCGACAACGCCCTTGAGGTCGAAGAAGTCGAGCCCCTCCGGCCGGCCGTCCGCGCCCCAATGGGGCCGCTCGCGCGGTCCGCTCATGACCAGCGCCAGCCGGCGCACTTCCTCTGGCAGCCCGTCCTCTTCGCCGAGCAAGTAGACGCTGCCCAGCTCGAACAGGGCCAGGCGCGGCCGGAGGCGGCTGTTGGCGGCCGCGATCTCCAGCACCGAGCTCAGGACGCTGTGGCGCATGGCGCTGCGCTCCTGGGTGATCGGGTTGCTCAGGCTGACGTAGGGGCGCTCGTCCGGCCGGTCGGCGGCCGCGGCCAACAAGCGCGCTTCGGCCTGGGGCGTGGTCAGCCGGTAGCTGATGACCTCTTGCAGCCCCAGCTCGACCAGCAGGTCTTTGATGGCCTCCTCACGCTCCAGCTCCGGGTTGCCGCGCTGCGGTGGCAGCCTGTCCGCCATCTGGGTGGTCGGGATGCGGTCGTAGCCGTAGACGCGCAGCACTTCCTCGACCAGATCGTGCGGGCCCTCGATGTCGAGGCGGAAATCGGGGCTGGTGACGAGCAGGTGGTCGCCGGCCGGCTCGACCTCGAACTGAAGCGCCGCCAGCAGGGCCTGAATCTCGTCCGGGGTGAGGTTGAGGCCGCCCAGCCGGCTGACCTCGCCGGCCGTCAGGCGCACCGGCCGGACTTCGGCTGGGTTGGGATAATAGTCAACGATGCCCTGGGCCACCCGGCCGCCGGCGTGGCGGCGCAGCAGCTCGGCGGCTCGCCTGGCGCCAAGGAGCGCCTGGCTGGGGTGGACGCCGCGGCTGAAGCGGAAGCCGGCCTCGCTGTTGATCTTGAGGGCGCTCAGGCTGCGCCGGATGTTGATGTTGTCCCAGGCGGCCGCCTCGAGCAGCACGTTGCGCGTGCCCGGCCCGATCTCGCTTTCCGCGCCGCCCATGACGCCCCCCAGGCTAAGGGCGCCGGCCGGGTCGGTCACCAGGATGTTGAACGGCTCCAGCTCGCGGCTGACGCCGTCCAACGAAGTCAGTTTTTCGCCTGGGTGGGGCAGGCGGGTGTGGATGTGCACCGGGCCGCCGGGATCATAGGCCTCGGCGCGCCGGCGCAGGAAGTCGAGGTCGAAGGTGTGGTTGGGCTGGCCCATTTCGAGCATGACGTAGTTGCTGATGTCCACCACAACGTTGATCGGCCGCTGGCCCGCCAGGCGCAGGCGGCGCTGCATCCAGGCCGGGCTGGGCTTCTGCTCAACGCCCTCGATCAGCACCGCCACGAAGCGCGGGTTCAGCGCCGGCTCCTCGGTGGACAAGCGCAGCCGGCCGGCGCTGGGCGGCCCTTCCTCCAGCAGGCCGTAGTCCGGCTCGTGCAGGGGCCGGCCGGTCAGCGCTGCCACTTCACGGGCCACGCCCAGGATCGAGGCGCAGCGGGCGATGTTGGGAATGATGTCAATGTCGAGGACGGCATCGCCCAGCGCGTCTTGCAGCGGCGTGCCGGGCGCGGCCTCGGCCGGCAACAGCAGGATGCCCTCGTGCTCCTCGCTCAGGCCGAGCTCCTTCTCCGAGCACAACATGCAGCGGTTGAAGACGCCGCGCAAAGCGCGCCCCTTGAGCGTCAGCTTGACCCGGCCGGGCTGGTGGCCGTCGTACAGCGTCGCCCCTTCCAAGGCGAAGGGGGCGTGCAGGTCCAGGCCGCTGATGTCGCCCCGGCCGAGGTATTCGAACAGGTTGGGCGCGCCGGTCACCACGGTTTCCGGCTCGGCCGCGCCGTAATCCACCCGGGCCAACACCAGCCGGTCGGCGTCGGGGTGGGGGCTGACCTCCAGGATGTGGCCGACGAGCAGCTTATCGCGCTCCCAGACCAGCCGGTCTGGATCGCGGCCGCCGGGGATGCCGATGTAGCTGATCGCCTTGACCTCCAGGCCGGCAACCGTCAGCAGCTCGGCAAGCGCTTCGACCGGGCGGTCAGGCTCTACAAAATCACGCAGCCAGGATATGGGGACAAGCATGGTTCACCTGATAAAGCGGCGACGGCGCTCAGAACTGCTCCAGGAAGCGCAGGTCGTTGGCCCAGAAGGCGCGAATATCTTGAATCCCGTGCTTGAGCATGGCGATGCGCTCCGGCCCCATGCCGAAGGCGAAGCCCGAATGCACGGCCGGGTCGTAGCCGCCGTTGCGCAAAACGGTGGGATGGACCATGCCGCAGCCCAGTATCTCCAGCCAGCCGGTCTGTTTGCAGAGCGCGCAGCCGGCCCCCTTGCACTGGTGGCACTCGATGTCCATCTCGGCGCTTGGCTCGGTGAAGGGGAAGTAGTTGGCCCGGAAGCGCGTCGGCCGCTCGGCCCCGAACATGCGCCGGGCGAAGTCGGTCAGGGTGCCCTTCAGGTCGGCCATGGAGATGTTGCGGCCGACGGCCAGGCCCTCGACCTGGTAGAACTGGATCTCGCTGCGGCCGGTGATCTGCTCGTAGCGGTAGCACATGCCCGGCAGGATAACCCGGATGGGCTGCGGGCAATATTCGCGCATGGCGTGGATCTGGCCGGGGCTGGTGTGGGTGCGCAAGATAATGCCGGGCGCGGTGGTGTGGAAGGTGTCCCACAGGTCGCGGGCCGGGTGATGGGGCGGGATGTTGAGCAGCTCGAAGTTGTACTCCTCGGTCTCGACATCCCGGCTGCGGTAAATCTGAAAGCCCATGTCGCCCCAGATGCGGTAGATGGTCCGCAGCGTCTGGCTGGTGGGGTGCAGCCGGCCGCGCCACTGGCGCCGGCCGGGCAAGGTAACGTCTAGCGCGTCGGCCGCCAACTGGGCCTCGAGCGCGGCCGCCTTCAGCTCGGCCGCCCGCGCCTGGTAGGCCGCCTCCAGGGCTGCCTTGGCCTGGTTGAGCCGCCGGCCGAACGCGGGCCGCTCGGCCGGGTCGAGTTGGCC
>JBOGUG010000199.1:0-2332 GCA_050696115.1 Promineifilaceae bacterium (SeqCode)
ATCGGATGGCCGTGAAAGCCCTCCCAGAGCAAAATGCGGCGCAGATCGGGATGGCCGTCAAATCCGATGCCATACAGGTCCCAAGCCTCGCGTTCCTGGAAGTCCGCCCCAGGCCATTCGGGCGTAAGTGAAGGCACTACCGGATCGTTGCGATCCACTTGAACCTTAAGCACGACCGGCCCGCCACCCTGGTCAATGCTGAAAGTGTGGTAAATCACCTCCAGCTTTTGTTCATCAATCAGGTCGGCCGCCGTCAGGCTGGACAGATAGTTGAAGCCCAGTTCGTGGCGCAGGTAGCCAGCAACCTGGGGCAACTGGTCGGCCGGCAGGATGAGGCCCGTATAGCGCTCGCGCATATCCTCGCTAAGGACGCCCGGGAAACGCGCCTGGAGGGCAGCCTGGGCGGCCTCGGCCGGGCTGTCTGTCTCGGCCGTCCTTTCCGCTTGGCTTAGGGGGGCTACTTCCATATTAGGCTTCTTGTTCAAACGTCTCAGGTTCGGCTTCGGGAACGTCGGGGGGCGTTTCGGCCGTCTCGCGGGCCGGCTTTTCAGCGGCACCATCTGCAGCTTGGGGAACGGCCGCCTCGGCACGGATGACCTCAAGCTGGCGCAGGTCAACCAGGTCTGGCCCAAGCACCGGCACTGGCACGTATTCGGCCGGCGTGTCTTTGCGGTACCAGGGCGCTGTACGAATGGATTGCTGGTCGATCTTCTCTTGCAGCGCGATCAGGCCGTTGATGAGCGCTTGGGGGGTTGGCGGGCAGCCCGGGACATAGACGTCCACCGGGACGAGCTTATCCACCCCGTCCAAAACGTTGTATCCCTCCTTAAACGGGCCGCCGCCATTGGCGCATGCGCCCATGCTCAACACATAGCGCGGCTCTGGCATCTGGTTGTAGAGGCGCACAATAGTGGGGATCATTTTCTTGGTGACTGTGCCCGAGACGATCATGAGGTCTGCCTGGCGCGGCGTGGCCCGAAATACTTCCATGCCGAAGCGGGCCAGGTCGTAACGGCTGGCGGCCGTGCAGATCATCTCAATGGCGCAGCAGGCCAGGCCAAAGACCATCGGCCATACAGAGTTACGGCGCGACCAGTTATAGATCTTGTCCAGGCTCGTGATGAAGATATTCTCGGCTACCTCGTCGGGGATCTCGACATCGGGCTCAAGAACTTCGGGGCTTGCCATCAGCTGTCGTTCAACTCCTCATACCAGGCAATTTGAATGTCCATCAGAATGCGCTCGTTGCCTAATTCGCGCTCGTCGGCAAAACCAGGCAGGGCCTCTATCAGCTCGGCCAGTTCTAGCAAGCCGACTTCGTTTGGGCTGCGGTCCGGATAATTGGCCTTGAGGGCGAGGGCTAGTGCGTAAGTGGAGTCCCAGTATAAAGGTGCAACGGCGTCGTCGTCATCCATGCGCCTACCCTGCGCTCGCCGGCCGGCTCAAGCGTGCAGATTCTACCTCAGAGTGGGCGCCGGGTCGAACCATTAATGCACGATTTCACAAAGTCGCAGAAATCGGATTGGCCGGCCGCTGGCGATGCGCTATAGTTGCCGCCTGGGTGAAAGCGGCAGCCAGCGGACCGCACCCTGTTCGAAGCATCAACAGACGAGGAAATATGCCTGAGAGCCAGCCCAAGCAGATTGGTTTGCTTATTGGCCGGGAGTGGAGCTGGCCGTCGGCCTTTATCGCCGAGGTCAACCAGCGCGGCCTGGACGTGACGGCCGACTTCGTCAAGATCGGCGAAACGCGCGTAGATTCTCCCTGCCCACACGATGTGATCATTGACCGCATGTCGCATGACATCCCTTACTATCGCCTGTATCTCAAGTATGCCGCCCTGAACGGCTGTTACGTGATCAACAACCCGTTCGTCATGGCGGCCGATGACAAGTTCTTCGGCCTGGCGCTGGCGCGGAGGTTAGGCTTGCAAGTGCCGCGCACGGCTGTCTTGCCTAACAAGCGGGTTGAGGGCGAGAATGTGCCGGAAAGCTTTCGCAATCTCGTTTATCCGATGGACTGGCAGAGCATTATTGATTACGTCGGCGTGCCGGCCATTCTGAAGGATGTGCACACCGGCGGCCGGCGGGTAGCGCACCGCGTGGGCAGCGTGGACGAATTGATCCGATGGTACGACGAGAGCGACACCCTCAGCCTCGTGCTGCAAACCATCGCCGAGGCTGATCAGCACGTCCATTGTTTCGTCATCGGCCGGCAGCAGGTCATGCTGGCGGCCTACTCGCAGGCCGACAAGCGCTACCAGCCTGGCCCGCCGGAACTGGACGAAACCACGGCCCGGCAGTTAAAGATCGCTGCCCGCGAGCTGAGCGAA
>JBOGUG010000200.1:0-1127 GCA_050696115.1 Promineifilaceae bacterium (SeqCode)
GCCCATGCCCACCAGGCGCGGCAGCAGATAGGCCGCGCCCATGTCGGCCCCGGTCAGCCCGACGCGGGTGAAAAGGAAGGCGAGAGTTGCCTCGGCCGACATGACGCGCAGGTCGGCCGCCAGGGCAATGACGGCGCCGGCGCCGGCGGCCGGGCCGTTCACGGCGGCGATGATGGGCTTCTCCAGGCGGCGCATATTGCCCACCGTGGCGCCCGTCAGGCGGGTGAACGCCAGGTGGGCCTGGACGTCCTCGTCCAGCAGCGCCCCGATGATCTCGTGCACGTCGCCGCCGGAGCAGAAGGCGCGGCCGGCGCCGGTCAGCACCAGGGCGCGCACGGCCGGGTCCTCACGCAGCTCGGCCAGCAGGTCGCGGAACTGGGAGTAGACGGCGAAGGTGAGGGCGTTGAGGCGTTCCGGCCGGTTGAAGGTGAGCGTCGCCACGCCCTCGGAGACGTCGTACAGGAAATCGTAGGCCATGCGCGCTGTCCGAGAGATTCAGCCGGGGTTTGTAGCCCAAGTCAAAGCGTTGCGCTAGCCGGGCTGCTGGCAGGGCGGCCGGCTTGGGTGGTTGGGGTCAGGAAGCACAGGTCGGCCCGGCCGGCCGCCAGCAAGGTGTTGATCGCGCCGCTGGTGGTCAGGTAGCCGTCCACCAGCGTGGGGATGCCGGCCTCGTGGTGCAGATGTTCGCTGTAGTGGCTGAGAAAGCCGGGGCCGTAGGCCGGCCGGGCGTCAGGCGTCGTCTGACCGGCCGCCACTTCAAGCAAGTCGCAGCCGGCCGCCTTGAGCCGGCCGGCGATCAAGGCCGCCTCGGCCGGTTCGAGTCCGCCGCTGGCGCAATCAGAGGCGTTGAGCACAACCGCCAGCGGCTTCGCGGCCGGCCAGGCAGCCCGCACGCGCTCGAAGAGCTCCAGCGGGAAGCGCAGCCGGTTTTCCAGCCGGCCGCCGTAGTCGTCGTTGCGGCGGTTGGTCAGTGGCGAGAGGAAGCTGGACAGCAGGTAGCCGTGGGCCATGTTCAGCGCCAGCAGGTCAAAGCCGGCAGCCGCGGCCCGGCCGGCGGCGGCGGCGAACTGCTCGGCTGCCTGCTCCATTTCCGGCCGGCCCATTGCCAACGGCGCCTGGCTGTGGGG
>JBOGUG010000201.1:0-1248 GCA_050696115.1 Promineifilaceae bacterium (SeqCode)
TAACCACCCCTTTGCCACCTCCTGCGGCCGTTGCCGCCACCGGCTGGAGGCCAGCCCGACCAAAGACGAATCCGTGCCCCACTGCGCCTGGGCCGGCCGTCTGCGCAGCGTGGAGTTCGGGGTCTTGGAACCGGAGGACAGCAACGCGCCGCGCGTCCCGGTCTGCCGCCAGTTTGCGCCCAACCAGCCGTGGAGCGAAATCATCCCCGGCCACCTCAGCCCGCCCGGTGTGCCGCGGGAGTGGCTCAAGGCACAAATCCTGCATCTGGTCCAGGACGCCAACCGGCACGGCTACAGCCGGAACGCCTTCGAGTTTCTGACCGGCCGGCCGATGGGTAGTAATGAACAGTACGGCGACTGGTTCCAGCAGCAACTGGCCGCCCAGAGCGGCGACCTGAGCCTGGAGCAGCTTTTCAGTCTCTTCCTGTGGGCTCACAGCGAGTGGCAGCGCGCCCGCCGCGGCGTATTTAGCCTGCCGGTGAATGGGAGCGGGGTGCAATTTGCCAGCTACCGGGAGGTGGCCTGGAAACTAGGAGGTAGCCATGAATAGGAACCTGACCGTAGAGGACCCCCTGGCCAATAGGGAAGTGGCTATCGTCATTACGCTGGCGGCCGGCGAGCAACCCCGCGAAGAGCAGGGCCTCATGACCAACGCCCAGGTGGCGGTCATTGCCGCCCAATACGCCTATGACTTCTGCCTCAAGCGTCGCCTGCGCCAGTACGCCACTTACTTTACCCTGGAGCCGCCGGCGGCTAACAGCCGGCTTATCACGGCCGGTGACATAGAAAAATGGTGGCATTGTCCTATCCTGGCCTTGAGAGGTTGAGCCGATGAGAGCGGCGGTGGCTGACAAGTACCTGCGTGCTGATAAAGGAAGCGTTTAGCGAGCGAATTTGAGAACCGGCATTCCGCTAATAGTTGAGCGCTTGATCTAAGACGCCAGGGCAACCGTTTCCTCAATTTACTGGCTCATCGGCGGCGGGTCCAACCACCGCCAACACCGAAAGTACGTCGAAGGCCATGCCATCGGAGCCAAGCCTATGATCTTCCCTAATCTCGTAACCTATCACATGTCTAGCGGCCGCTGCCTGCCGCCCCATGATGCCCAAGCGTATCAATCATATTAGCCGGCAATGGCGTCTTTGTCAGGGCGGAGACGCAGTTCTTCTCCACGCTTCTGCCTATTGACGCCTGTACCGTGCGCGGCCTAGCGCCGCTCCAGCCCCGATTTCGTCTGAAAGTCCCGC
>JBOGUG010000202.1:0-1470 GCA_050696115.1 Promineifilaceae bacterium (SeqCode)
CGGTGCAGGAGCTGGGCCTCATTACCAACTGGAACATGCCGGTGGAAGGCGGCCTGCCCATCTGGTTCTACCTGGAAAATGACCCGCTGGGGCCACTGGTCGACGCCTACCGGCCGCCGCCGCCCACGCCCGTCGTGCTTGACGAGGACGGCAGTTACGGCAGCGGGGTCATCGGCACGCCCGGCCCGATGGTGGGGCGCTGGCCCACGACCGGCGCCATCACCCGCGGCTTTGGCTGCCACGAGGATTACACGGGCATCCATGGCGCCGGCTGGGGCTGCCCGGAGGAACGGCCGTGGTTCCACAACGGCGTGGACATTGCCAACGCCACAGGCACGGCCATCGTCTCGCCGGTGGCCGGCGCGATGGAGTACGCCGGCCCCAACGCGGCCGGCCCGGACTGCTCATCCATTCCCGGCTCGCAGCCGCCCCACGAGGGATTGGGCAACTACCAGCGCGTCTCCGGCGGCGGCACGCTGCAGTACTTCGGCCACCTGAGCAGCTTCGCCATCACTTCCGGGGAGGTGGCGGCCGGGCAGAAGATATCGGGCATGGGCAGCAGCGGCTGTTCCACCGGCCCCCACCTGCACTGGATCGTCTATCAGGGCGGCAGCCTGGAGGATCCGGCCGTGTGGGCCGGGCCAGGGCCGTAGAGGATGAGAGGCTGAATATTCCTGAGGCAAGGATGTCCATGAGCGGCCGAAGCTTCCTGATCGTGGTGGCGCTGGGCGCAACACTCGTTCTAAGCGAACCGATAGACGCCCAGACAGGGTCTGGAGCGGTGGCATTGACCATTC
Organism: Promineifilaceae bacterium (SeqCode); assembly: GCA_050696115.1. Classification (GTDB taxonomy): domain Bacteria; phylum Chloroflexota; class Anaerolineae; order Promineifilales; family Promineifilaceae; genus UBA11865. The sequence continues at coordinate 798 of JBOGUG010000202.1, forward strand.
GCCTGCGTGCAAGTGACGGAGCACCTGTCGCCGGGGAGCCGGTGACGCTGGAGCGACTGCCGCACGAGGAGGAGGTGCTTCCGGAATGCGAGACAGATGCTGCCGGCCGCTGCACATGGCACGTGGCAAGGGGGTTGTATCAGGTACTGTTTGAGCGGCCGCTGGACGACGTCTCGGCGCTGGCGCTGGCCGAGGGCGGATTGCGCGGCTTTGGCCTGACGGCCGGCGAGGCGCCTATTACCTACCACTTCACCTTCCACAGCGACGGCCGCGTCTACTTCGACGCAGCCCCGGAGGCAGCCGCGCCGTCGCCCATTATTCCCACGCCGGAGCTTCTGCACGGTGGCATCGCCCCTACACCCACTACCGAGGCGACCGTTGAGCCTGAGCCGGCCGAAACGCAGCCGGCTGGCCGCCAACCGGACGATGAAGATGAAAATCCTTCTGTCGACCAGAAGGAAGAGCCGAACAGCCGCCGGCGCTGGCAGGTGGCCCTCTTTATCGCCCTCGGACTGGCGGTTGGCGGGGGTCTACACCTCTGGTCGTGGCACAAAGACCGGCCGGCGCCCCGCGGCAAGGCGAAGGAGCCCCCCGATGCTTGACCCCGGCCGCTACTTCGCCGAAGCCATTTACTTCCTGCAATACACCCTGGCCCAGATCCTGTGGACGGTGG
>JBOGUG010000203.1:0-4197 GCA_050696115.1 Promineifilaceae bacterium (SeqCode)
CCCTGCCACTTGTGGTATCTGGCTGGGTGAGTTAGCGGCAGCAGTAAGGGCATTTAGCAGCAGCCCCATGAGACCCGCGAGGAAGATTGCGCCTGTCCACACGTGGATGCTCCAGCCGATGCCAACGGCAATCTGAAGCGTCAGCATGTAGAGCGCGAGCAGGAGTGCGGGCACAAAGAACGCGATCAGGGAGAGCGCGCGCCCATTCTCCGAGGGCTTAAGCCGCCAGACCAGCACATCGGCAATCAAACCCGTGACCACGGCCGCCGGAACGAGCATAAACATGTCGCTCAGAATCACCATCGCGAAGGTGCTCAGCGTCAGCACCAGCGTGATCGCACCGAAGGGCAGCGCCCAATGTCGCGCCAGCAGCACCACCACCCCAGCAATGAAGACCGCTTGCAGCAGAATCGCTGCCACACCTGCATCCTGAGTGTGTGACTCATCGGGTGAAATTGACCCTGCCGCCGAGTAGAGAATCCGCCTTCCATCCGGTGACACTTCACTGGCCGTACTATTAAGGGAGGGATTCTGCGTCAAGTTGACGGCGGGCGTGGCATCGGATTCGCCGCTGACCGGCACGATATAGACTTCGCCGTGACCACCCCGCCACGATTCAAATACAATCTGCTTGCCGTCCGCTGTCCATGAGGGCGAGACGTCGAATTCCGGGTGGGTCGTGATCCGCTTTACGTTGCCGCCGTCGACGTCCGCCACATAGACGTCGACGTTGTCATCGACTCCGGCAGCATAGGCGATCTGTGTGCCATCCGGCGACCACGCCGAACTAAAACCATCGGCAAAGACGGTCGGATCGCTGCCATCGGCATTCGCTACGATAATGGAATCGTCCTCCTCCCCCCTATGCTGTGAGTACATGAGTTTCGTTCCATCGGTCGACCATGCAGGCCCGAATTCTCCGGTAGGGGCGTCCGTCACCTGTACCAGATCGCTGCCATCGACCTGGATCGTGTACACGTCGGGCGATTCATCGCCCATGTAGACAAACGCAATCGTCGTGCCATCAGGCGACCAGGCGGGCTCGAATTCTCCGCCGGGGAGATCGGTAAGCTGAACCGGATCAGAGCCATCGGCGTACATCAGGTAAAGATCGGCCTGATCGTTTGGGCCCGCCACGCGCGAAAAGACCATCTGAGTGCCATCGGGCGACCAGTCTGCTGTGAATGCCCCCTGATGCGGTTCATTCGTCAGACGTGTTTGCCCTGTGCCATCCAGGTTCATCACGTAAAGCTCTTCGATTGGCTGCTGCACCTCGCCAGCGCCTGACGACTGCGTCGCCCCCGGATCAATGAACGGATGCGCATAGCCGGTGAAGAACGCCAGCAGCACCAGCAGCAGCGATGCTCCGAGGATCGATGGCCCAAGCGCCAGCCACCTTTTTGACGGGGTGGCTCGATTCCATGCCGCACGGAGCGGCCCGGTGACGATCAATCCCATGCCGATCGCCAGCACCAGATGGGTGGGGCTGGTAAGCGCCTCCGAGCCGCTTTCGATGCCAAACAGCGTGTGCCAGATCATATCGCCCACGCCGCCGAGCGCGAACACGGTCGCACCCATCAGGGATAGCCAGTATCCCTGCGGCAGCGCCTTGTTGAAGTGGTGCCCTGGTCGCATATTGCGGAACTGGTGCAAGCCAAGAAACAGGGCGACGAAGCCGAAGGCACTGTAAAAGAGCAGGTGCCAGGGGGTGAAGAAGCTCTCATCGACCTGCCCGTGAAAGTGTGCCCATCCATCGACCAGCAGCCCTGAGACGAGCAGGAAGCCGAGCAAACTAAACGCCCAATCAAAGCGAAGGCTGTCTGCCGGATACCCTGTGACGCGGGCGCGCTGTGGTCTGGCCTGTGCTGCCGTAGTCGCATTCATCGCGTATCTCCTACGATCCCGATTGACATAGACTCCTATACCCTGCTCGGCGCAAAAAAGTTGCAGACTCTCGGGAGAAGTTTTGTTTCCTCAAATACTGAGGGGCGGCAAGTTGGCAATACTTCCAGAGAGAAAATCACTGCCCCAGCCTGGTAGGAATCACGGCTAACCGAGCCTGTAGAGTCTGTAGCCAACAAGCCAGAACCAGACCATCGTGAGAGTGGATACGATGATGATGGCGACATCTAAAGCGCTTACCACAAATGGGCCTACGGATGCAATGAGCGCAAAGATGCCGATGGCCACGCCCAAATAGGCCGTACTCTTCCTGAAGACTCCCTTCAACATCACCAGTCCGGCGATGAAGATCCCAATGCCGGGGACGAGGATGGTGTAGATCGCAACGAGGGGGGTTGCAAGCAGCGCAGACACGTAGTACGCTGCACCTGCGATGAAGACCGCCCGCTGGGTGTCGGTCGCCGCTGCGATGTACTGACCGCCGCGGCTTCACCGGCCGCGCCCACAACAACCGGCCGCCGGACGGGGTCGGGCTGATCTACATGAATGCCGGGTTCTACATGCCGGCCGCGGGGCGGTTCGCCTCGGCCGATGCCATCGTGCCGAACCCCAGCAATCCCCAGAGCTACAATCGTTACACGTATTCCTACAACAACCCAACCATTTACATCGACCCCGATGGGCATTCACCAACGGATGGCTGTGCGCAGGAAGGTTGCCTCAATGACCCCGAGACATGGCGATCCAACTACCTCGATTACATGATCGCAGCAGCCGAGAATAGCGGCAATCGGGGTTTCCAGTTGATTGCGGTTCCTTGGGAGTCAAGCTATCCGGACGATCCTCGAGGGATGGAATTAGTACCCGTGTCTTGTGGATCTTCCGGCTGCGGTGTAATGCCACAGATGGTTCCAAACTTCCTTGCATCAGTGGGCACAACCCCGGGAGTTCCAAGGTCTAGCAACAGCATGCAGCTAGGAAACATGTTCGATGCAGCGGCCGCTGGTGTAGACATATCCGTAACAGCTCTCAGCGGCACCTTTGTTGGATTACAGGCAGGCGCCGCGCTTTCGCCCGTTCCGGGACTGGATGAGGGCACAATCTCGGCAGCTTACTACGCAGCCGACCCAGTGGAGAACCTGTTCAGTAGGATCGGTGCTGGCTTGGAAATTGCAGGCGATTACTTATCAGGCTCCTCTGACGTTAACAGTCAACGGATCATTATTGGTCAAGATACCGCCGTTTTGGGCCTGACCACCCTCGTAGGCGAGGTGGCTGGGTTACCCCCTGTCATGGGCCCTACGTTTGATACTGTTTTCAACTTGGCTGTCAATGCTTATGACCTCGGTCGGCTTTCTGGCACCATGCCAACACGTTTTGAAGTCAGATTCGATTTCGCGGTGGGCCCACAAGTTGTGTAATACCCTTGATTAGGTGCCACGAGACACGTGCTGAGAAGGGCGAACGAAAGGAAGGGACATCGCACGATGTACATATTATGGTTCACACTGGCTGGCGGTCTTGCGATCGCTTATTTGTACCTGGAATGGCAAATCGCTAGGGCCATGACGAAAGGCATTATGACCCAGCAAAAAGTCACCCTTTCCGGAAAGAGGCACCACTATGTCATTACCAGCGCGCTACTATCCTTTCTCGCCGTATTGAGCTTTTATCTTGGCCTGCAAAACTACTACGGTGCGCCGATGCGGGCCGTTTGCCTAGGAGCCGGAGCAATCGTCGCACTTGTCAACCTGACTGTCACGTCGAGCAGGCTGAAGTATGTTTCGTTCGAGCATGGGGAAACGTCGGAGGAAAAGTCAGAAACGCATGAGTGACCTGCGCACCGGTTAGTGGCCACAGGAGATAAGAAGTCCTGTGCCTGAGTGAGACTGGGAGACCATACGAGGAGCGGACGACGCAGGTGAACCTTTTTCTGTACTCTTTAGCATCGTCCGCTGCAGAGCGCTGGCAAGCCAAAGGATCGCGGTGCGGGTGGGCGGCGACCCGGCCGCCGGCAACAACGGCCTCTACTGCGCCCACAGCGACCACCTGGGCTCGGCGGCGCTGCTGACGACCGCGAGCGGCTTGGTCAAGGCGAACACGACGGCGCGCTACTTCCCCTTCCGGGCCGCGCCTACGGCCGGCACATCCGGCCGCGGCTTCACCGGCCGCGCCCACAACAACCTGGGGGCCAACGACCTGGGTCTGATCTACCTGAACGCCCGCTACTTCGTGCCGGCCGTGGGGCGGTTCGCCTCGGCCGATGCGCTGGTGCCCGACCCGGCCCGGCCGGGG
>JBOGUG010000204.1:0-2990 GCA_050696115.1 Promineifilaceae bacterium (SeqCode)
GCCCAAGCTGTCCCGTTGGGGGCGGCGGGTGACGGCCATCGCGGGCCGGGCCGCCCGGCCGGAGCCGTCGCCCCGGCCGGCGATTGATTTCGGCTTCGGCCGCTCCTTTCCCCACATCTTCCCCTACGCCATCTGGCGCCGGCTGCTGGCCCGCTATCTCAGCACCGACGACGCCATGCTGGCGCGCTACGGCTCGGCGGCCGGCTTTGAGCCGCTGCGCCAGGCCGTCGCCGCTTACTTGGGGCGGCAGCGCGGGGTGCGCTGCGCGGCCGGGCAAGTCGTCATCGTCAGCGGCATGCAGCAGGCGCTCGACGTGCTGGCCCGGCTGCTGCTCAACCCCGGCGACGAGGTGCTGGTGGAAAGCCCCGGCTACAGCGACGCCTTTGAGCTGTTTCGGGCCTACGGCGCCCAATTGCAGCCGCTGGCGGCCGACGACGGCGGCTTCCCGGTGGAGCGCATCCCGGCCGGCAGCCCGGCCCGGCTGGCCTTCGTGACGCCCGCCAACCAGTTCCCGCGCGGCGGGGCCATGCCGCTCGAGCGGCGGCTGGCGCTGCTGGCCTGGGCGCGCACGGCCGGCGCCCTGATCCTGGAGGACGACTACGCCGGCGAGTTGCGCTACAGCGGCCACCCGCTGGCGGCGCTGCAAGGGCTGGACGACGACGGCCGGGTGATTTACCTGGGCACCTTCTCCAAGGTGCTGTTCCCGGCGCTGCGGCTGGGCTACGTCGTGCTGCCGGCCGGGCTGACGGCCCCTTTCCTGGCGGCGATGGAGCTGGTTGACCGCGGCGCGCCGACGCTGACCCAGGCGGCCGTGGCCGATTTCATCGCCGAGGGCCACTTTGAGCGCCACCTGCGCCGGCTGCGGCTGGAGTATGGGGCGCGGCGGGCGGCGCTGGCGGCCGCCCTGGAGCGCCACCTTGGCGACCTGGCGCGCCATTCGGCCGACCCGGCCGGACTGCACATCATGGCCTACCTCGACCCGGCCCTGGATGAGGGGCGGCTGGTGCGCGAGGCGGCCGCGGCCGGCGTGGGCCTCACCGCCGGCGGGCCATACCATTTGGGGCCGCCGCCGGGCCCATCCATTTTGCTCGGCTTCAGCGGCCTGACGACGGCCGAGATCGAGGCGGGCATCGGCCGGCTGGCGCGCCTGGTGAAGGCGCAGCTGGCGGCCGGCCGGCCGAACCTGTAGGGGCGGGCCCCCGTGCTCGGCCTCAGAATTGGGCGGCAACGGGGGTTGTTGCCCCTACAGAATGTGGGACGGGCTTCCAGCCCGTCTGCGGGCGCCAGCCCGCGTCACCCCGGGCCTGCGGCCCGGCCGCGGGCAAGATGCCCGCGCCACAGAATAGCCCTCGTGCCCGCCCTCAGAATTGGGCAGCCACAGGGGGCTGCCCTTACCCGTTGGCGGGCGCGGCCGCGCCCAGCTCCTGGAACAGCGTCCGGGCCTTCGCCAGCAGGCCGGCGTCGGCCGTGTGCCGGCCTATCTCGTGCAGGCCCATGGCCCGGTCGTAGGGCTGGCCCAGCCGCTCGGCGGCCGCCAGGCCGCGCCGCCACCAACGCCGGGCGCTGATCGGGAAGCCGCTCAGCCACAGGTAGCTGCCGCGCCAGACAGCCGCCTCGGCCGTGGCCCCCCGATAGGTGCGAGTGGCGCGCCAGGCGTCCAGGCAGGCCGTGCCGGCGATCTCCAGCCATTCGCCCGACCGCCCGTTGTGGTCGCCTTCAGCCAGCGCCAGATAGACCGCCGGCCGGCCAAAGCGGTACAGCCAGGCGCTGGGGGCGGGCGCGCCACCGGCGGTGTAAATTGCTTCCGCCTGCTGGATGGCGGCCAATGCCTGTCGCGGCCGGCCGAGCCCCAGCAGCGCGCGGGCCAGCTCGCAGGCCGCGCCGCAGCCGGCCGGCGTGTCGGGCACGGCCTGGGCCAGCTCCAGGGCGAGGCGCAGGTCGGCCGCGGCTGCTTCGAACTCCCCTTGCAGACGCTGCAGGTTGCCGCGCACCAGGCGCGCCCAGGCCATGAGCTGGCGGTCGGCCGACGCCTCGGCCCGGCGCAGCATCTCGGCCGCCTGTTCGGCGACGCCGGCGAAGCGGCCCTGGGCCATGTCGCTGAAGCAGCGGAAGACGGTGATGAAGCCCCAGTAGCGCAGGTCGCCGGCCTCCTCAAGGGCGGCCGCGCCCAGGCGGTAATTCGCTTCGACCCCAGCCCAATCGGCCTGCAAAATGGCGTGGTAGGCCAGGCTGGAATGGGCGAAGCCGACGGCCGCTGGGTTTTCCAACTGGCGGGCGGCCGCCAGCGCACGGCGGTGATAAAAGCCGGCCAGCTTAAAGGCAGCCAGGAAGTCGGCCGAGAGGCCCAGCGCCGCGCTGCCCACGCTAATGCCGTAGGCCGAGCGCAGCCGTTCGGACAGGTTCAGGCCGCGCAGGGCGGTGGCGAAGAAGCGCTCCTGGTTCATGAAGGCCGCCACGCCGCCAAAGGCGAAGTGGACGCGGGCCAGCTCGTCTATCTCGGCCGCCGGCTTGCGCGTCGGCCGGCGCAGGCTCAGCCAGGGCAGCAGCCGGTAGCCGAGCTGGCGCAGCAGCTCGACGGCGATCAGGCGCCGGACGCCCCAGGTGGAGCTGGGCAGGGGCGGCTCGCCCAGGTGGTCAAGGGCGCGGCGCAAATAGTCCAGCGCCTCAATGTGCTGGCCGCGCCGCAGCAGGGCCTCGGCCATCTTGCGCTCGACCCGGCCGCGCTGCCAAGCCGGCCAGCCGCCGTCGCCGGCGGCCGGCTCGTAGGCCCGCAGCGCCCGGCCGTAATAGCTCAGGGCCTCGGCGTCGGCCGCGATCCGGCCGGCCTGGTCGCCGGCCGCCAGCAGGTAGGCGCGCGCCCTGGGCCATTCCTCGGCGCGGGCGAAGTGGTATGCCAGCGGGCCGGTGAACTCGTCCAGCCGGCCAGCGAACAGGCTCTCAATTGCCCGGCCGATCCGGCCGTGCAGCGCCTTACGCTCCTGGAGCAAGAT
>JBOGUG010000205.1:0-13541 GCA_050696115.1 Promineifilaceae bacterium (SeqCode)
GCGCCATGGCTACTGGAGGGCAATACGATGCGAATTGATATGAAGCGCCAGGCTGAAATGGACAAGCGCCAGGGCATGACGAAGCGAACCGTGCTGACGGTTGTGGCCCTGCTTATTGGCTTTGTCCTAGCTTATCTCCTGACTGCCTCCCTATTTAGCCGCGGCATCATAAATGAAGAGCTTGTCTACGATCAACTCAGCCTGCCGGGCGAGCTTTCCATGGGCGTGGTGCGCCTCATCGTGGCCGGCCTCACAACTTTCTTCATGTGGTTAATCATCCTGCTGGGGTTCGCCATCGCCAGCCCATCGGCCCGCCAGCGTTCCGGCCGGCCGTCGGCCACCTCGCCCGACCCTGACCTGTATGACAGCAAGTACCACTATCACTAAATCGTTGCCGCGCGTAGATGCGCCCGCCAAAGTGACCGGCCGGGCCGCATTCCCCGGCGACATCACGCCCGACAATTTACTCTTTGGCAAGGTGGTCTTCAGCAGCCGGCCGCACGCCCGCATGCTGGCGATGGATACCAGTGCGGCCGAGGCCCTGCCGGGCGTAGTCGCCATTTTCACCGCCAAGGACGTGCCGATAAACGAGTACGGCCTGATTTTGCCTGACCAACCGGTGCTGGTCGGCCTGGACAGCGCCAAGCCTAACAGCGACGTAAGCCTTTGGGAAGGCGACCAGGTGGCCTTCATCGTGGCCGAGAGCGAGTGGGCGGCCGCGCGGGCGCGCGAGCTGATCCGCATCACCTGGGAAGATCGGCCGCCGCTGACCGATGCGCGCCAGGCTATGCAGGCTGCCACCGTCCTGCACCCCGACAAGGGAAGCAACGTCCTGGAGCATTACCGCATCCGCCAGGGGGATATGGCCGCCGGTTGGCGGACGGCCGAGGTCGTGGTCGAGGGGCGCTACACGCTTCCCTACCAGGAACACGCCTTCCTCCAACCAGAGGCCGGCCTGGGCTATCTCGACGAGGAAGGCCGGGTCACGATCGTCATCGCCGGCCAATGGACGCACGAGGACCAGGCCCAGGTGGCCCACGCCCTGGGGCTGCCGGCCGAGCGCGTGCGCGTCATTTACCCGGCCATCGGCGGCGCTTTTGGCGGCCGGGAAGACATGTCGCTTCAGATTGTGCTGGGGTTGGCGGCCTTGCGCCTCGGCCAGCGCGGCATCCACCGGCCGGTGCGCGTCATCTGGTCGCGTGAGGAAAGTATCCTGGGCCACCACAAGCGCCATCCGGCCTACATTCAGGCGAAATGGGGCGCGGACCAGAATGGCAAAGTCACGGCCGTCGAGGCCGAGGTCCTCCTGGACGCCGGGGCCTACGCCTATACCAGCACCAAGGTGCTGGGCAACGCCAACTTGATGGTGGCCGGCCCCTACGAGCTCCCCAACGCGCAGATCGACAGCTACGCGGTCTACACCAACAACGTGCCCGGCGGCGCCTTCCGTGGCTTCGGCGGCCCCCAGGGGGCATTTGCAGCCGAGTCGCAGATGAACAAACTCGCCGCTGCGCTGGGCCTGGATCCTGTTGAGATTCGGCGCCGCAATGTCTTGCGCGAGGGCAGCCTGCTGACCACCGGCACGCCCATCCCGGCCGGCGTCTCGATTGCGACCGTAATTGAGCGCTGCGCCGAGGCGGCCGGCTGGGGACGGCCGAAGGTCGGCGACGACAGCTTGGGCCAGTCGCCCTTCAACAGCCTGCCGGCCGAGCCAGGCGCCCTGCGGCGCGGCCGAGGTTTTGCCTGCGCCTTGAAAAACGTGGGCTTTTCCTTCGGCTTCCCGGAGCGCTGCGAGGCGACCTTAGAATTACACGGGCGGGCCGAAATCGAGCAGGTGGTGCTGCGCCATGCCGGAGCCGATGTGGGCCAGGGCGCCCACACCGTCTTTCAGCAAATGGCCGCCGAGGCCTTGGGCGTTCGGCCGGAGCTAGTCAGCCTGGAGCTATCCGACACGGCCACAAGCGGCGACGCCGGCTCGGCCTCCGCCTCGCGCATGACCTGGATGGCGGGCAACGCCATTCGCGGCGCGGCCGAGCGGGCGCTGGCCGCCTGGCGCAACGAAGACCGGCCGGCGCGCGGCCACTACCGCTTCACCCCGCCAGCGACGACGCCCTACGATCGCGAGACGGGCCATTCGATGCCTAATGTCAGCTATGGCTACGTCGCCGAGGTCGTAGACCTGGTTGTGGATGTTGAGACGGGCCACATCTGGCTGGATAAGGTGCTGTGCGCCAACGACGTCGGCAAGGCGCTGAACCCAAACATGGTGGAGGGCCAAATCGAAGGCGGCGTGGTGCAGGCCTTCGGCTACGCCGTGATGGAAGACCTCCAGCTCAAGGACGGCCGGATTTTGAACCCTTACTTGAGCACCTATCTCATACCCGGAATTCTCGACGTGCCGACCGAGGTGGAGTCGCTGATCCTGGAATACCCTGACCCGCTGGGGCCATGGGGGGCGCGCGGCATGGCCGAGATGCCCTTCATGCCCCTTGCGCCGGCCATAACGGCCGCCGTCCACGACGCGACTGGCATCTGGCTGGATGAGCTGCCGCTCACCCCCGCCCGGGTGCTGGCTGCCCTGCAAGATGGCCGCCGCTGAACCGGCCGGGGCGCTCACGGCTTCCGGCCGGCTGGCCGATCAACTGACTGTCGTGCGCGGCGGCGGCGACCTTGCCACCGGGGTGGTTTACCGCCTGCGCGCGGCCGGCATGCCGGTCATTGTGCTCGAACTGGCCCGGCCGCTGGCCGTGCGGCGGCGGGTGGCCCTGGCCACGGCCGCCTTGGAAGGCGAGATCGACGTCGAGGGGCTCATCGGCCGGCGCGTTGGCAGCGCGCAAGAGGCCCTGCGCCTGGCGACCGGTGGGGTCGTTCCAGTCCTGGTGGCGCCGGAGTGGCCCGACTGGGATGCCGCGGCCGGCGGCCGCTCGCCGGTGCGCGTGCTGGTTGACGCCCGTTTGGCCAAGCGCAATATTGACACGCGCATCGAGCAGGCCCCCCTGGTGATTGGCCTGGGGCCAGGTTTCACAGCCGGCCGAGACTGCCATGCCGTGGTAGAGACGTTGCGCGGCCACCGCCTCGGCCGGGTCATTTGGCAGGGTAGCGCGGCAGCCGACACAGGCACGCCCGGCCGGGTGGCGGGGAAGATCGCCGAGCGGGTGCTGCGCTCGCCGGTTGCGGGCCAAGTTGATTGGGACGTGGAAATCGGCGACCGAGTGGCGGCCAGCCAGGAGTTGGGCACAGTGGGCGGCGCGCGCCTGTGTGCGCCCTTCGCCGGCGTCGTGCGCGGCCTGATCGCGCCCGGCATCCAGGTTGAAGCCGGCCTGAAGATCGGCGACCTGGATCCTCGCGCCGACCCATCGGCCGCCTTCACCATATCTGACAAGGCCCTGGCCGTGGGCGGCGGTGTGCTGGAAGGCGTCCTGACCTGGCTAAGCCGCCCGCAGCCAGGCCGCCCTTGATCGAGCTGCAAGCTGCCTTCGGCCTCCAGCCGCCGGAGCTGGTCGCCCTTACCGGGGGTGGCGGCAAGAGCAGCCTGCTGTTTGCCCTCGGGGCCGCCCTGTCGCCGCCCGTCATCCTGACGACCACAACCCGCCTTTTCAGCGCCCAACTCGCCCGCGCGCCGGCCGTCTGGAGCCTGGAGGAGCCGGCCGCCCGTCTCGAAGCGCTGCTGGCCCGCCACGGCCGCTGCCTGGTCGTCGGCCGAATCGAGGGCGACAAGGCGCTTGGCGTGCCGGCTGATTTGCCCGCCCACTTGTTGGGGCAGCCGGGCGTCCGCTTTGTCGTTGCCGAAGCCGACGGCTCGCGCATGCGGCCCTGCAAGGCCCCGGCCGAACATGAGCCGGTCGTGCCCCTGGGGACGACGTTGCTCGTGCCGCTGGCCGGGCTGGACGCGCTGGAAGGCCCAATTGAGGCCCGCTGTCACCGGCCGGAACGCGTGGCAACCCTGACCGGGCTATCACCGGCCGAGGCGCTTACGGCCGAAGCCCTGGCCGGCCTGCTGGCCCACCCAGAAGGCGGGCTTAAGGGGGTGCCGCCGACGGCCCGTGTCATTCCTTTCCTGAACAAAGTTGAAGGTATGGCGCGGCTGGCAGCCGCCCGCCGCGTGGCCGGCCTGGCTCTGGCCGAGCCACGCATCTCGCAGGTCGCGCTCGGTTCGCTCAAGGCGGCCGAGCCGGTAATCGAACTCTGGCGGAGGCTGACGGCCGTAGTGCTGGCGGCCGGCCAGAGCCGGCGCATGGGCGCGACCAAGCAGCTGCTGCCTTGGGGCGCTACCACTGTCTTGGGCCAGACGCTGCGCAACTTGGCCGCGGCCGGCCTGACAGATGTGCTAGTCGTAAGCGGCCACCAGGCCGATAAGGTTGAGTCCGAGGCCAGGGCAGCCGGGGCGCGAACGCTCTTCAACCCCAACTACGCTGCCGGCGAGATGCTCTCCTCGCTTCAGGCGGCGCTGCGCGCCCTCCCGGTCGCAACGGCCGCCGTGCTGGTGGCCCACGCCGACCAGCCAATGCTCGCGCCGGACACGCTGGAGCGGTTGCTTACTGCCTTTCGCCAGGGGACGGGCGAACTGATCGCCCCGACCTTTAAGGGTCAGCGCGGCAACCCGGTCCTGTTCGGCCGAGCCTTCTTCGCCGAGCTGCTGGCCTTGCCGGCCGGTGGGGCTCCGCGGGACGTCGTGCGCCGCCACGCGACGGAGTTAGCCCTGGTTGAAGTGGACGACGAGGCGGTCCTGCATGACTTGGACCGGCCGGATGAGTACGCTCGCTGGCGGCCGGCCGGCCCCTAAGGCCGCGGCTTCGGCCGTCTGGGCCGCAGTTCCAGCCGTCGGTAGGCCCGATTCCAGTAGACCAGGGGCGGCTCACCCGGCCGCGGCACGCCGCTGGCCTGCACTTCGCCCACGTAGATGGTGTGGCTGCCGGCCACGTGGCGCGAGCGGACGGTGCAATCCAGCCAGGCCAGGGCATTCACCAGGATAGGCGCCCCGGTGAGCGCGGTCACCCATTCCCCCTCCTCGAAACGATCTTCGTCCTTGACCCAGGCGAAGCGATTGGACAGCTCCATCTGGTCGGCGCCCAAGATATTGACCGCAAAGCTGGCGCCCTCCTCCTGCAACAGCAGGTAGGCGCTGTGCTGGTGGTCTATGATGATCATGATCAGGGGCGGGTCGGGCGAGACCGAGGCGAAGGCCGAGACCGTCAGCCCATGGACGACCCCCTGGCTGTGAATCGTCACCACGCTGACGCCGGCCGGGAAGTGGCGCAAGCTGTCGCGGTAGGCTTCGGCCGAGATGGGCATGGGCGTGTCAGCCGGCCGCCGCTGTGGTTGCCAGCGCCGGATCCGGCAAGTCCAGATGGGCGCGCACGGCCGCCGCAATATCAGTCAGGTCGTGGATCCGGCCGGCCAACTCGGCGTGGCCCTGGCCGAGCAGGATGGTTGGCACCGGGTTGCGGCTGTGCTGGCGGTGGTCTTTCTCCTCGATGTTGCCGTGGTCGCTGGTGAGGATAAGCAGGCCGTGGTCGTCGTCCCAAGCCTCGAACAGGCCGCCCAGAGCCTGGTCAATGGCCTCCAGGTGGCCGGCCGCGTCCTCCAAACTGCCTTTGTGGCCGACCCGGTCGCTGGGCCAATGCTCGAAAAAGCTGAAGTGATGCCGGCCGGCGATGGCGGCGATCTGGCGGCCTGCTTCGGCCAGCGACAGCACCGGAATATCACGGTAGCCCAGCACATCCAGCCACTCGCGGCCGGCGAAACCCGGGCTGACGGCCCGGCCGGCGCGCAGATCGTCGGCCGTCATCAGCGCTAGGCCCGCGTCGGTCGCCGCCAGGGGCACCGTTGATAGCAGCCGCCGGCCGCTTTCAATGGCGTCAAAATAGCGCTGTGGGTAAGGAGCGATGAGGGCGGCCCGGCCGCCGGCAGCCACGACCTCGTGAAAGAGCGTGCCCTGGCGGATGATTTCGGCCAGGGCCGGGTTGGGCTTGGGGCCGTAATGTTGGCCCAGCAGGCGAGGCGCGTTGCGGCCGGTCAGGATGGTCGCCTGGCCGGTGGCGCTCTGCGGCCGGCCGGCCACCTCCAGGTTGGCGTCGGTCGCCACCAGAGAGGCGCGCGCCGTCTCAATACGGCCTGGGCCGCCGGCAGCCGGGCTGAGGTGCCAGCCGCGGCCGAAGAGCCCGTCCAGATGGCGCAACTCCGCCTGGGCGAATGGGTTTGCCTCCGGGTCGGCCGCCCCCATGCCCACACCGTCCAGGAAGAAGATCAAAACGTGGCGGTCTGTGCGCATGGCGCTATTCAGGCAAGAACGGCTGCGGGGCGTAAAGCAGGTTCACGCAGGGGTCATCATCCTGGTCAAATATCACGCGGTAATTGTAGGGGTAGGCGCGGACGCTGACCAATTCGACTTATTCCGGCTGGCGCTCGCGCTGCGGCCGGCGCTGGCGGGCGATCTCGGCCAGCCGGGGCAGGGCCGCCAGCCGGCCGCGCACGGCCGCCAGGTCGCGATGGCGCAGGGTTTGGGCGATCACAGCCGCCAGGTCAACCAGCAGGATCAGCGGCGCCCACCACATCAGGCTCGGCCAGGGGTAGTTCCTGGCCAGCGTCCACCACTTGTTGCGGCCGAGCAAGTAGCGCTTGCGGGCCGGATCCCGGCCGGTGGTTGCCGAATGGTGATGGGCGGCGACGGCTGCTGGCGCGTACCAGCAGCGCCAGCCGACCCGCTGGGCGCGCCAGGCCAGGTCTACATCCTCATATAGAGCGAAGAACGTTTCGTCGAAGCCGCCGACGGCCGCCAGCAGTTCGCGCTTGTAAAGGGCGGCTGCGGCCGAGGGGCCAAAGACATAACCTGGCTCGTTTGCCCAAGCGGCCGGCCGGCCGCGGCCGCGCTGGAAGGCGACGCCGGCCTGGTTTACGCCGATGCCGGCCGAGTCGAGCCGGCCCGGCCGCTCAAGCAGCACGACCCGCGAGGCGACCATGCCGACGTCCGGCCTGCTGGCCGCCGCCACCAGCCGCTCCAGCCAGCCGGGCTCGGGCAGGGCGTCGTTGTTGAGCGTGACCAGAAAGCGGCCCAGGGCGCGCTCAAAACCCACGTTGTTGGCGGCGGCGAAACCCTGGTTGCTCGCCAGGCGCAGCAGGTGTACCCCCGGCCGCTCGACCACCAGCCATTCGGCCGTGCCGTCGTCAGAGCCATTGTCCACCACAACGACCTCAAAATCCGCGTAGCTCTGGCGGTCGAGGGCGGCCAGGCAGCGGGCCAGCCAGTCGCGGCCGTTCCAGGTGGCGATGACCACGCTGGCGGCCGGGGCGCGCGCCGCTGCCCCCATCGCGGCCTAAAGTTTTTCCCCGAAGAGATGTTGGAAGCGATTGAAGAAGGCGTAGCCGGCCGCCAAGAACAGCACGGCCGTGATGAAGGTGCGCAGCACGTAGATGGGCTCCATCGCCACTGCGCCCTGGCTGAGCCTGCTGCCCCAGAGCACGGTGCGGTAGCCATCAATAATCGAAGCCATCGGGTTGAGCCAGCGCATCACCTGAGCCGGGATGAATTCGATCCCAAACAACGTGCTGGGCTGGCTCAACAAGTCAAAAGGGTAGAAGACTGGCGTCAAAAAAAACCAGGCCAGCAAAACGACGTCCAGGATCATCATCGTGTCGCGGTAGAACACGTTCACCGCGCCCAACGCCAGCGACAGGCCTAGCGTAAAGATAATCTGGATGAGCAGTAATGGGAGCAGCCATAGGGCGTGGATTGTCACTCCCAGACCGCTGGCGTACAGGAAGACGGCCAGGATCACGGCAGCCAGCATGAAGTTGACCAGGTTGGACAGCACGGCCGCAGCCGGCAGCAGTTCGCGCGGAAAGTATACCTTCTTGATCAGGTTGGAATTGGCGACGATGGAGACCGTCCCTCCCACAAGCGCGCCGCGGAAGAAGTTCCAGGGCAGCAGGCCCACCAGAATAAAGACGGGATAATCGCGCAGGCTATTGTTGGGCATGAGCACGGTGAAAACTAGGGTAAACACGAGCATTGTCAGCAGGGGGTTCAACAGGCTCCAGATCACCCCCAGGGCCGAGTTCTTGTAGCGCACCTTCAGGTCGCGCAGCGTCAGGTTGTATAGCAGATAGCGGTGGCGCCAAAGCGCGCCCGGCCGGGGCCAGAGTTCGCCCCGGCCGGCGCGGATGATTGTCGTTTCTCCAGCCATGCGGGGAATGATCCCCGAATCGCCGGATCTGACAATGGTTTAGGGGGCGAGGACCGGGAAGCGAGTCTGGTAGATCTGCTCGACGATGTGGGTCGTTACCGGCAGCACGAAAGGGCTGCCCTCGACTGGCAGATCGTCCACCGCGCCGACAAAGGTGACGCTGTGCTCATATGTCCCCAGGTTCAGGCCATCAGCGTTCATGCTCAGTTGGCTGGAAACGCCGTCCCAGGTAGTGGTGCCGCTGGTCGGGGCCAGGTTGAGGCGCGGGCTGCTGAGGTCGGCCGACCAGGCCATGACCCCGTCGCCGTAGTTGGTTACGGTCAGCTGCTGTAAATGCTCCTGGTTGCTGCCGACTTCGTGGAAAAAGACCAGGGACAGTGGCGAGACCGCCAGCCTGGGCGGAAAGTAGGTGATAGCGTGGTTGAGCGAATTCTTGCGAAACATGGGCCAGGCTAGGTCGCTGGCCTGCACGACGGCCGGAAAGTCCCAGGCGTAGACGGCGCCTGGCGATCCACCGTTCTCCAGCGCGCCGCCAATGAGCAGCTCCACGTCGCCATCGTGATCCAGGTCGGTCACGGCCGGCGTTGAGCTGAGCGTGTAGTGGGTGGACAGGTCGAGGCCGTTGTTGGGGCAGGCGTGGTCGCGGGTCAGCTGTGCGCCATGCCGATCCCAGACGACGATCTCCCAGTTGGAGGCCAGCAGCACCTCCGGCTGGCCGTCGCCGGTGACGTCGGCGACCACGGGCGAGGCGTTGGTGGGGAAGCTGACCGGGCCGCCACAGCCGTTTGGCGTCTCCGGCCGCACCGGCCAGCCAGGCACGTGAGAGGCGTCAGCGTTCAAGACGTGGACGTAGCCGTCGGCCGAATTGACCACGACCTCCAACAGACCGTCCATATCCAGGTCGCCCAGGGCGGGCGAGGCCCAGGTGTAAGAGCCCAGCATCTTAGGCCAGCCGGGCAGCGGGGTGCCGGTGTGATCCCAGGCGCTGACGTACTTGCCGACGCCGGGCGTGCAGCCCTGCGGGTGGCCGCAGTTGGGGTTGGCCCAAAAGTGGCCCGTGCCGGCCACAATTTCGAGCCAGCCGTCCTGGTCGAGGTCGGCCAGGGCCGGGGCGGAAAAGATGACTTCGTCAACATGTTTTGGAAAGCCGGGCAGACTGTCCCCAAAGCGATTCATCACGTGCAGCCGGCCGCCCTTGTAGATCGGCGGCTCAAGGTCAGGCTCGCTGTGGCTGTCGCTGCCGATGACGATGTCCAGCCAGCCGTCGCGATCGATGTCGCCAATGGCCGGCGATGACCAGATTGTGTCCCGGTTGAAGACCTTCCAGACCACCGAGCAATCATGATTGAGGACGTGAAAGTGGGCGTCCCAGGCGCCAAAGACGATCTCCAAGCGGCCGCCGTCGTTCTGGTCAAGGTCCACCAGCGCGGGCGAAGAGATTACGCCGTCGTCAAGGCCGTTATTGTTGAAATCCCCCAGCCCGCTGTAGCTACACTTGAGCACACCGTCCCGGCCGATCACCACCAACTTGCCTTCGGCGCCAGGGCTGAAGGTGCTGCCGGCCCCAACGACGACCTCGTTCCAGCCGTCAAGGTCAAGGTCGCCAATGGCCGCCTTGCCCTCCGCGGCCGCGTCGCCGGTGTCATAGCTCCACATGATGGCGCCCGCGTGGCTGATGGCGTGCACCTTGCCGCTGGAGTCGCCCACTACGATGTCGTCAAAGCCGTCGCGGTTCAAGTCGCCGAGGGCAATTGGGGAAGAGCGCACTTTGCCGCCGCTCAGGGCGACCGGAAAGCCGGCCTGGAATGGAGGATCCGTGCCCGGCGGAGAAAAATCTTGCGGGTTGCCGCCCTCGCCAGCGCCGCTGCGGATGGGAAGGAGCATCAACGCCAGGGCCCACGCCAAGGCCAGTTTAGCGGCCAGACTCAGCCTACTCACTCGCTTTTCCCTTCTGGCCCCAACGGTGCTGCTTCTGGCGCCAAAGTGTGATATGGGGTTGAGACTGCCGGCCCGCCCGGATGGGGCGAGGGAGGCTGGCATAGGGGCGACTGGACAGTCTTGTAATGGGATTGTGCCCAACGTGCACTGGCAAGCATAAGGCAGGCCAAAGGCGGGCGCGATAGTACCCGAATCACTTCCAGGACTAAATCGCCAACCGTTTACGCTTCGTTCACGCGCGGCTCAGCCACCGCTCACGAATCGATTTTACGCCAGATAAATGGGGGGATAAATGGTTGGGCCCGCTGGCCCAGGCGATGGATCAAGAAGTGAATATGGCCCGCAGTGCCAACGCGACGCCAGCGGCTATGATACAGCGAGCTGGCGAAGGCATACAACTCCTCATCCAGGACGTTGGCGCGGCGCACGGCCGCCAAGGCATCGGCCGGCAGCCGCCGAACCGACAGCCGTCCGGCCGCCACGTTGCGCCGTCTGTAGGCGAGGTCTCTCCAGCCGAAGCGCTGGCTTAACAGCACCAGGCTGCGGTCGAACTCTTCGGCCAGACCCACCAGGCTGAAGTGGGCGCGCAGGTTGTCCTTTGCCTGCGCCAACATTTCTAGTGTGCAGGCCCCATCCGCTACGCTGTTCCAAGCGCCAGAGATGAGCCTGGTCTGGCCGTTGTCCAGGTCGCGAGTAACCGATTGCTCCAGGAATTCTTTGAGGCCCAGCCCGTCAACGGCGATATGCCGATGCAATGCATGCCTGGGCGTGGTGCGCACGTAATTGTAGTAGGAGAGCGTGCGCTCAAGGGGGTCGCGCAGCAGGGTAATATAGGTTGCTGGCCGCGGGATGTTGCGGTGCAGCCCGAAGGACATGTGGCCCATCACCAGCCGAAAATGGGCCCGGCGGTCTGCGGGCAGCTCGATAAATGCCTTCACCGACTCCTCGGCGTCCGTGCTCATGGCGTAGATGCGGTCGGGGGAAAAATGGCGCGCCAGAATCGCCTGCAGGGTCGTCCCGGCCGCCTTGGGAATGTGCAGGAATATCAGAGTGGGCTCGGATTCGTTCACAATTGGGGCTGGCTCAGGCGGCCGCCAGGGCCGTGTAAATCGCCAGCGTCTCTTCAGCCGCCCGCTGCCAGGTGAAGGCTTGCGCCCGCTTCCGGCCGGCCCGGCCCAGCTCGGCCTGCCAGTCCGGCCGCGCCAGCAGCGCCTGCATGGCGGCCGCGATGGCCTGGCTGTCGGCCGGATCCACCAGGAGGCCGGCATCGCCGACCACTTCGGGCAGCGAGGAGAGGTTGGAGGCGATCACCGGCCGGCCACAGGCCATGGCCTCCAGCGCCGGCAGGCCAAAACCTTCGTAGAGGGAAGGCAAGACGAGCATCACGGCCCCGTTATACAGGGCGGGCAGGTCGTCGCTGGCGGCCGGGCCCAGCCAATGGACGTGTCCGGCAAGGTCGGGGGCACGCAGGGCAGCGAGGATCTCATCGGCGGCCCAGCCCTGCCGGCCGGCCAGGACGAGCTTGGGAGCGACCGGATTTTCGCGGCGCAGGCTGCGGTACGCCTCGAGCAGCCGGACGAGGTTTTTGCGCGGCTCCAGGGTGCCGACGTGCAGGATATAGCCGCCGGCCGTCAGGCCGTGGCGGGCCAGGATGGGCGCGATGGCTTCGGCCGGCAGCGGCCGGAAGCGATCTTCAACCCCCTCGTAGACCACATGGGTGCGGGCAGGCTGGATGCCCAGGTGGCGAATCACATCCTGGCGCGTATTGTGCGAGACACAGATGACGGCGTCGGCCTCCGCCTGGGCGAAGCGCAGCTTCTGGGCCTGAAGCTCGCGCGTGCCGGCCGTGTGGTAGCCTGGAAAGAGCACGGCCGTCAGGTCGTGGACCGTGACCACGCTACGCGCGCCGGGAACGGAGAAGTTCAGCACGTCAGAGGTGTGGAACACGTCCAGGCCGGCCAGCTGGCTGCTAAGCTGGCGCGCCATGACGGCCTGGGCCAGCCGGCCATAGGGCCACAGCAGGAGGCGATCGGCCGCCCGCGCCAGCGGCCACAGCCCCGGCTTCTGAAGCCAGGCCAGCCGCGCCAATTGGCGGTGGCGCAAGCCGTTGATGCGCAGCCGGCGCGCGCCCTGGCCGTTCAGCCCGTCTAGGATCGGAAAGCTGCGCCAGCCGCCGTGAATCGGGTGGTAATCTACCAGGGTTATACCGTGCCGGCCGGCATTC
Organism: Promineifilaceae bacterium (SeqCode); assembly: GCA_050696115.1. GTDB lineage: Bacteria > Chloroflexota > Anaerolineae > Promineifilales > Promineifilaceae > UBA11865. The sequence goes on from JBOGUG010000205.1 coordinate 12,346, forward strand.
AGGGCCAGCAGAGCCCGGATCAAGTGATAGCGGTAGTAGAAGACGCCCGCCTGGGCGACCGCAAGGATGGTTATATCTATGCCGATGCGCATGGCCGCGATCCCGTTTGTGACCGGTCTGGCGATAGCCTATTATAACCGCGCCCTTTCATGAAGCGGACTCTCCTGTTACCTTCGCTCCTGGTCTTCGGGCTGACCTGGTTTGGGCGTATCTCCTACGCCAACTCCGATCCGCGCCTGACATTGTTGGTTTCGCAGTCGCTGTTGGAGCACCGCGTCGCTTACCTGGACGCCTATCGCGGCCGGCTGCTTGTAGGCGCCAGCTTTGACGAGCTGCTGGCCGCGGGCGCGATCCAGGAGCGCGGGGGCCATTATTACAACTATTTCCCGCTGGGGCCATCGCTGCTGAGCCTGCCGGCCGTCGCCCTGGCGCAGGCGGCCGGGGCCGACATGAGCCAGGCAGGGGCCAATTTCGCGCTTCAGAACTGGCTCTCGGCCGCGTCCTCCGTAGTGGCGCTTTGGATCGTGTACGCTCTGGGGCGCTGCTACCTGGCGCCGTCCGCCAGCCTGGCCATCGCCGCCGTCAGCGTCTTAGGCAGCGGGCTGGTCAGCACGTTGGGCACGGCCTTTTGGAGCAGCAACCTGGCGGTTATCTTTCTCGGCTTGAGCCTGCTGCTGCTGGCGCGCCAAAACGCCGGCCTGTCGGCCACCACCAAGCCAGCCCTGCTCGGCGGGCTTATGTTCCTGGCCTATCTCAGTAAGCCGGTGGCGGCTGCCTTCATTCTGCCCGCGCTTGGTTATTTATGGTGGCTGAGGCGGCGCGAATTCTGGCCGGCCGGGCTCGCCGCCGCCGGCCTGTTCGGCCTCTTTTCACTCTGGAATTGGTCGGAATTCGGCCGCTGGTTGCCCGACTATGCCTCGCTCGCCCGCTTCAGCGCCGAGCGCGCCCCGCTGCCGGAGGCGCTCTACGGCCAGCTGTTCAGCGCCTCGCGCGGCCTTTTCGTTTTCAGCCCCTTTTTGCTGTTGCTCATACCCGGCGCCGCCCTCCTGGCCAGGCCCTCGGCGCGCCGGCCGATGGGGAGGCTGTGTCTGGCCTGGTTTGGCCTGCAACTTCTGCTGGCCTCGCTGGCTGCCTCCTGGTGGGGCGGGCACTCCTTCGGCCCTCGAGTCTTGGTCGAAGCCGGTCTGCCGCTGGCG
>JBOGUG010000206.1:0-7074 GCA_050696115.1 Promineifilaceae bacterium (SeqCode)
ATACTGGACCAGTCATAGCAACCTTGACCGCTATGGACGAGGGGGCGGGGGTCTACAAGACTGAATACAGTCTGGATGGAATGCAAACCTGGCAAGAATACACTGCGCCAGTCGAGTTCGTTGCCGAAGAAGTGCCGGTACTGTACGCCCGGTCTGTGGACCTGGCCGGCAACCACGAATACCCGGCCGTCAGTTACCAATTACGACCGTTCATATACGCTACCTACATTCCGCTTATCAGGAACTAGCCCACGTAGCAACCCAGAAACCCATCTACCCCTGTAAATACTGGCCACTTTTTCCCGGCCGCCGCTGGAGCAACGATCGGCCGCCCATTCCCCATGCTGCTCAGGCGACCAGGTGTATCCACGGCCACCCGGCCCTCGTCCACCGACCTTGTTCGGCCGAGGTCTATGCGAAGCGCCCCTGGGGGCTAGCCTGGCCTGGGTTTCTATTCGGCCCCCTCTTCTGCGCTTGTTGGCGAGGTCGGGAGCAAATGTTCGTGGCCGTCTAGTTCACGAGGCTCTTGCTGTCGAGCGGTATTAGAAGGGTACGTCATCAACCAGGCTTTGGTGCCAATTTGTCAGCCAATCTGTTGCCTCCTGGAAGCGGCGCGCCGGCAGAAGCTTGTAACCGGTGATGCCGAACTTGCGGTACAGCTCGCCATAGACACCACCGTATTCGTTGCGGCCGGTCTTTTGGCCGAGCTTCAAGGCTACGGCTTTCACAGCTTGGCTGAGCTGGCTGGCCTGTTCGGGCGTTATGTGGCGGCCGGGGTCGCCCAGAACGGTTTCCACCGCCTCCAGGCGCGTTTCATAGTTAGTCAGGCGACTGTCGTGGTACTCAAGCCTCGCCTCAATTAGGATCTGGTTGCGCGCCAGTTTCACCATCGCCTGGAGCATCTTATAGGCTTCCACAGCCTCAGACTCGCCACGTTGCAACAGCTCATCGAAGGTGACGTCGTCTGTGGTTGTGAGCCGCCCCTCCTGGAAAGCGTTCCACAGCACGTCATAGCTTTCGCGTTGGTAGCGAAGGATCTTATCCTGTAGCTCCGGCCTGACCCGGACAACGCTAACGCCGAATAGCCAGCCCGGCAGGAATTTCAATGGCAGGCATACCATTTCCTGCAGACCGCCCCCGCGGCCGTCAGGCGAAGGTGTTGTCGTAATGGCAACACCTTGAATCGTCCCTGACAGGACCGGATCGCGATTGATACGTCGGAACTGCGCCGACCAGTCCAAGCCCAGATAATCGCAGATCGGCCGCACCGGTATGTAAATCTCTTCACGCTCTCCGATCTCAACCAGGACGGCCGTTAGTTCGTCATCGTAAAAGATGACCTGCTTCTGCTCAACCGGCACCAACGACTTGTCTGTCATCGCTACTTCTCCGCGTTCCGCCTTGTCATCCACCATCCCTGCAAGCCAATCAGGCGTGGCCATAACGGCCACACTTCACTCCATTTCTCCTGTATGCCAGGCCCTCTAGGTGTGACCGCAAGGGTCGCACCCTATCGTCGCGATTTCCACTGCGGCGTCGGCAATTCGACCACGACTTTCTTGACCAGGCTACCTTCCAGGGCGCCGCTGTGCACATCCTCCAGGCCTTTGGCGACCAGGAAGCGCATCATCTCCATTTTCCTGGCCTTGTACTTCCGGCACATCCGGTTGATCTCCTCGTCCATCTCGGGGGGGATCAGGATGCTGCGCCGGAGCTGCTGCCCCACCATGGAGGGATCCTTGCCCTTCTCATGGGTGGCCCGCCGCACCTCGGTCGTGGGAACGGCCTCGAGCGGATTGGCCAACTGTTTCTTGCTGGGCGACGGCCGCTTCGATTTTGCTTCCGCTCGGCCCAGCTCATCCAGGAAATCGTCACTCATAGTAAATCCTCCGGGCGAGCTTCTGATAGGCGATGGTCGCCGGGGAATCCGGAGCGTACTCTTGCAGGGTCATGCCGCCCCCCGAAGCGGCCGCCTCCGAGACCGGCTGGCTGCGCGGGATGGGCTCGGCGACCGTGCGGGCGCCGTAGGCATCCTGCAGCGCCTCCAGCATCAGGTTGTCCTGCACCTGGCGCTGCACGTAGAACGTCGGCACCACCGTGTGAATGCGGATGTTGATGCCGCCCAACTGCGCCTTGCGGATGTTCTCGATGTTCTGGCTGGCCCCTACCGTGCTGAGGTAGTCCACCTTGACCGGGACGATCGCCGCCTGGGCCAGATTGTAGACCGCATTCATGAAGGCGTCATGGGACGGCGGGCAGTCAATGAGGACGAACGCGAACCGGCCGGCGGCCGGGCCGATCTGGGTGCGCATGATCTCCATGATGGGGACCTGCTCGCCGGGTTCTTGCGGCTCGATCATCGCCATGGCGCTCTGCACCGCCTCGCGCATGATGAGTCGGGTTTTGACGGCCGCCAACTGCTGGTCGGAGGGCAGCAGCCACAGGTTCGGCCGGGGCAACCCCTCTTCGCCCCGGTCGGCCGCCAGCAGGTTCTCCCGGACGGCGCCGCTGCCGAGCAAGACATTGGCCAGGTTCTCCCCGTTGGGATGGAGGCCGAGCGAGTGGGCGCAGTTGCCCTGCGAGTCGAAGTCAATGATCAGCACCTGCTCGGACGGCGCGCCCGGCTGCGGATCCTCCCGACACAGTCTGGCCAATTCATAGGCCAGGGTGATCGAGGTCGTGGTTTTTCCCACCCCCCCTTTTTGGTTGACCACGCAAAACACACGGGTCTTCTCGGCCATAGGCTTGCCTCTCTGTGCTTTCTAGATGACTAATGGTACCATGTGATACCACTATGATATCACTCAAATACCGGTTGGTTTTTAGATGCAACCTATTTATATCAGTTTCGAGAAAATCGGGCAAGAACTGGATAGTGGCTCAAATTTGCGCCGGAGTGCCGGCCGATTCTCGCTTAGGACGGCTCCCAGAAGCGGCCGGGGTGCGGGGTAGTGGGGTAGGGGGAGCAGAGAGGTGACTTGGCCAGGTGAAACAGAGTCTTAACGCCTGCATGCGACCCGGGCCGTTAGGGCAGGAGGAGCATGCATGACCGGCGGAAGCGCCGCTGTTCGATACAGTACATCGAAAACGTTTCGCATAGTAGGTGCGGAGGGAAACTGGCGAACAGCCCCACCAGTCCACCAGTCCACCAGTCATTGGTTTAAGCGCTTCCACGCCTCGGCCACCGGCCGCGCCTCGTCTGTCAGCTCGGCAAAAAGCGCTTTTAGCCGCTCCGGCCTTTCGCTATGGATCTGTTCGTAGAGCGGATCCGACGGCTGCGGCTGCGGTAACGGCTTGCCGCCGTCGGCCGCGGCTACAAGGAGCCAGGACCAGGGACTCCTGTGACGCTTCAGCCCAATCACCGCCGTTTCATTGAAGCTAGCGGGATAGCTTTCCAAGTCGAATAGGGTGCGCTGTTGACCCAGGGCAATCTCGACCAGGGCTGCTTGTTCCAGGAGGCGCCTGGCTCTGGCTTGGAGGACAGCCTTATGCTGGACAGCCTGCTGTGCCCGACGTTGTTGATAACGTTCTGTTTCCCTCCGTGCCTCTTGCTCGAATTGCCGCTCGGCCGCATCCCCTCTATCGGCGGGAATCGCCTTGGGCCTTTCTTGCACCAGCTGCTTTAGTTCGGCGAAGTCGGTGACGGGCCTGGGTTGTGTAGCCCGCAGATCGTACCAGGCGCGTACTGGAACCGTGTCCGCTGTGGCGAAACGAGCCAGGTGGGGTGGATACTCCTCCGGTGCAAGAACGCTGCTTAACAGTTCCGTCAGTATTGGGCTGCCATAAGATAGAAAATGCAGCGTGTCCGGGTATTGATCGAACAGAGTGGGGCTGAAAGTGACGGCGTGCATCCCCTCACGCCACCTTAGCCAATCAGCGTCGGCTATGGCGGGGTGAGGCTCAAACAGCCCGCGAGTGGCGTCGGACTGCGTCAGTGTGCTTTCCAAATCCTCCAATGTCACGGGAGTGCGCAAGGAGTGCCTGGGCTCCTCATGGGATAAGTGCTCGTCCAGGTCGAACGCTTCCAACCTTGCCCGATCGATTTCCCTACGCAACCGGTCGATTTCTCCGGCTAGCTCGGCTGCTTGTCTCTCGGCCGGGAGCATGGCCAGCCTGCGGGTTACCTCGGTTACTTCGGCCAGGATCGGCTGCAATGTTCCAACCACATCTTCAAACCAGTTAATGCGCTCTTTGAGCGCCTGATAGATGCGATCCTCGATGGTGTCACGGTAGAAGTAGTTGTAGATCCAGACCACTTCGTAGGTCTGCCCGATGCGGTCAATCCGGCCGATGCGCTGTTCCACGCGCATGGGGTTCCAGGGCATATCGTAATTGATGAGCACACCGCATGTCTGCAGGTTCAGGCCTTCGCTGGCCGACTCAGTAGCCAACAGGATCTGAAGCTTGCCCTCGCGAAACTGCTTCTTGACCACTTCCTTAGACGTCAGCACCCAGGTGATGCCATTCCAGGTCTCACCGCCCCGGCCGGAATAACAGGCGACACTGCCCCGATAGACGGCCTGCAATTGCTCCCGAAGGTAATCCATCGTGTCGGTGTACTGCGTGAAAATGAGGACTTTGGGCCGCTGCCGGAAAAGCTGGCTCAGCTCATCCTTGAGTTGGCCCACTTTCGAGTCGCTCTGGCTCAATGCCTTCAGGTCGCCGATGAAGGCATCCAGATAGGATAGCTCAGCCTGGAAATGAGCCTTCTGGCCCGGCGCCAGCGGTTGGGCGGGATCCAGGCCAAAGAGGTCTAGACCCGCCTGCTCCAACTCGTCCATCTCCTCCAGATCGACCTCATCTTCAGGCGTGAAAGCCTCACTCACCTCTAGCTGGCCCAGCAGCCAATCGCGCCGGCGCTCCAGGCTCTTGCGCACGGCGTAGAAGCTGCTGGTCAACCGCCGGCGATAAACGGTCATAATGAAGCCCAGGCCGCGCCGCTCCTGCTCGTAGCGGCTGTAGAACTCGCTGATGTATTCGGTGATCCGGCCGTAGAGCTCCGCTTCTTCGGGCAGCAAATCAATGCGCCGGATGGTGGGCCGGCGCCGGGGGATGTTGGCCTGGAGCAACCCTTTGGTCGCGTATTGTCGCAATAAATCACGGGTATTGCGGAAGAGATAGCGCTGCAAGGGTGTGTGGCGGCGGGCCATTTCCCTGACGTAGGGCTGGGCCTCCTTGGGCAGGCTACGGACCACGGCCGCCCGTCCCCCGCGGCGCCGGGGAAGATCGCGGATGGCATCGGCATGTGGCGTGCCGAGCTTCTGCTGCATACTCTGATAGAGATGAGAATCCACGTGCCCGTCCGAACCATCAACCCCCAGATAATCAGCTACCAGGTCAAAGACGAAGTTCCACTCTGTTTCCTGGAAGGGCTTGCGCAGCTCACGAAAGAAGTTCAGAAAGTTGCGTTCATCTGCGCCCCACCGGCCGCCCAGTCCCAGCACCGTCAGCAGGTCCCAAACCTCGACTGGGTGCAGCTGCATGGGTGTGGCGGTGAGCAGGAGTAATCCATCGTATTTATCCTGGTCCTTGAGGCGATTGAGCAGGGTTAGCAGGCGGTTCGGCCGGTAGCGCGGCTGTATAAAGTCCTTGCGCCGGGCATGGTGGGCTTCATCCACCACCAGCAGGTCCCAAGGCCGGGCCGCCAGGAGCTGGGAGACGCGTTCTTCGCGCCTGGCCAGGTGGCTGGAGGCCAGCAGCAAATCCTGCTTCTCCCAGGGGTTATCGGTGGGGGGGCCCACCGGCCGGCCGCTCACGTCGTAGAGCTGCTGCCCATGATAGCGGGGGATATCGAGGTTGAACTTCTCGTACAACTCTTCCTGCCACTGGCGTACAACAACGGCCGGCGTCAGGATCAGGCAACGCTTGACCCGGCCGCTGAGGACGAGCTGGCGGAGGACCAGACCGGCCTCAATCGTCTTGCCCAGGCCGACCTCGTCGCACAGCAACGCTCGATCCGGGAAGCGTTCCAGCACGGTGCGGGCGACCTGGATCTGGTGCGGCCAGGGCGTGACGGCGCTGGTTGCCGCTCCCAGGTCGGCCGCATTGGGCAGGTAGGGGGCGTCGCGCAGAAACTGGAACAACAGACGCTCTTCCGGCGTGGCGGCGGCCAATGGCCCTTCGCCATCGCCCAGTATCACGCCGCGTTTCGGCCGCTCCAGAGCGTCGGTCGTGGGGCGTTCGGCCGGCGCACGCCTGACCAGCTCCCGCCTGACCGCATCCGGCAGCTCGATGGCTACCCAGTCCGCGTGCTGCCCTTCCCACAGCTCGTTGAAGGAGATCCGCAGCTGGCCCAGGGCGGCCCTGTCCCGTTCGCCTACCCACGAGCAATAAACTGAGAACTCCTCGAAGTTGCGCTTCCAGGCCTGGGCGGACTCGTTGACGCTGCCGACAAAGCCAACCTGATTGCCCGAGGCATCGGTGAAGATGCCTTTCTTGGCGTGGTAGTAGTCGCGCGCCAGGCTGCCGGGAACCGGAAAACCCTCCGCGTCCAATGGCAAGACCACCTTGACGTCCAGTGTGCCGTTGGCCACCATCCAGGCCAAGGCCTCCAGTCGCTGCTGGAGATGCCCATCGAGGGACGCCCATTCGTCCGGGTGGGGAAGGCGGTCCAGCAGGGCCTGGGACACGGCCTCGCGAAGCTCGTAGCCCTGCTTGATGGCGGCCACGTCCTCCGCGGCCAACTCGGCGCCGACCAGCAGGCGCATCCGGCCGCCGTTCTGGATGAGCCGGACGATGCCGGCCGCGGCCGCCGCCAGGGCCGACGAGCGGAAGTAGCCGGCGCTGCGGTCGTAATGGACGCTGGCCGCCAGCGTGGGCAGGTAAAAGCTTTCTAGCGGGTTATCGTTGGCGCGGTAGAAGACCCGGTACTCGATGTCGCGAAGGCTGGCGCTCATTCGTTGGGCAATGCCGGATGTCTGCGGCGCAGACTGTTCCGAATAAGGGCTATTGGCTGGCTTGCGCCCAGTAAGGCTCAATCTTCTCGGCGCTGAAAATGATGGCACCGGTGTCCAGACAGATTGTTCCTGACCTGGGCAGGTTCAATTGTCCCACGTCGCCCTTTCCTCATTCAGG
>JBOGUG010000207.1:0-10940 GCA_050696115.1 Promineifilaceae bacterium (SeqCode)
GTATGCGGCCGTCGAGCCGACCGTCATAGACCACCCTACCCCACTGGTTGATTGGCTGGCCCGGGCCAATGGTCTGGAGGTGGCCGTTTTTGTTGACCGTCTGTATACCTTCACCGACCGGGAAGCCGTCAGCCACCTCTGCCGGGTGGCGGCCGGCTTAGATTCCCTGGTGCTGGGCGAGCCACAGATTCTCGGCCAGGTGACCGTGGCTTACACGGCCGCCGTGGCCCAGGGCAGTGTGGGACCCCAGCTTTCGCTCCTGTTCTGCATGGCCATTCGGGCCGGCAAGCGGGCCAGAACAGAAACGGCTATAGCCCACCAACCGGTCAGCCTCAGCTCCCTGGCCATCGCCCTAGCCCAGGAGCTGGTCGGGGATCTGCGTCACGGCCATATCCTGGTCATTGGCCTGGGCGAAATGGGCCAACTGGCTCTCAAAGCCCTGCGGGCGCGGAAGATAAGCCAGGTCAGCGTCGCCAGCCGCAGCCGGCCGCGGGCCGAGGCAGTGGCGGCGCCCGGCGGCTATCAGGCCTATGGACTGGAGGAATTGCCTCAGGCCCTGACCGCGGCCGATGTGGTCATCAGCGCCACCGGCGCCTCCCAGCCCATTGTGGACGCCGCTTTGGCCGGCCAGGTCATGGCCCAGCGGCCGGAGCGGCGGCTGATCCTGATTGATCTGGCCGTGCCCCGCGACGTGGACCCGGCCGTGCGAGCCTTGCCGGGCGTGGTTCTCTTCAATGTGGATGATTTGCAACAGAGTCTAGATGACGCTCTGGCCAGCCGGCAACAGGCGGTTCCTCAGGTGGAGGCCATTATCGCCCAGGAGGTGGCCGCCTGGGAAGCGGAATATCAGGCCCAGACGATTCGGCCGCTCATCAGCGATCTGCGCCACAAGGCCGAGCGCATTCGCCAACGGGAAGTGCAACGCACCCTGCGTCAACTCGGCGAGGTAGATCCGCAAACGCTGGCGCACCTTCAGCGCCTGTCCCGCTCTCTGGTCAACAAATTGCTCCACGAACCCACCGTCCGCCTGCGCCAAAAAGCGGCCGACGGCCAGGCGGCCGACTACGCCAACACCGTGCGCGATCTCTTTGGACTGGCCGAAAACGACGGCAAGTAGTGCCCCGGTGCCCCTGAACCATGCTCCTGACCATTGGCAGCCGCACCTCTAAGCTGGCCTTGTGGCAGACCAACCACATGGTCCAACGCCTGCAGGCGGCCTGGCCTGGCCTGGAATGCCATATCCTGCCTGTGGTCACTCAGGGCGACAAAACGCTGGACCGGCCCCTGCCCGAAATCGGCGGCAAGGGCCTGTTCACGGCCGAACTGGAGCAGGCCCTGCATCGGGGCCAGATTGACCTGGCCGTCCACTCGCTGAAGGACCTGCCCATCGAGAATACCCCTGGCCTGACGTTGGGGGCGATTGCTGCCCGGGCGGATGCCCACGACGGGCTAGTGGCCCGCCAAGGCTGGACCCTGGCCACCTTGCCGTCTGGAGCCGTGATCGGCAGCAGCAGCCTGCGGCGCCAGGCGCAACTGCTGGCGGCGCGGCCGGACTTAACCATGCGGCCGATCCGCGGCAACGTGGACACCCGCGTTCGCAAAGTCCTGGCCGGGGAGTATGACGCTACCGTCTTAGCTGCCGCCGGCTTGCTGCGCCTGGGCCTGGCCGATGGCGTCAGCGAATGGCTACCTTTAGAAGTGATGCTCCCTGCCCCCGGCCAGGGCGCTCTAGCGGCCCAGTGCCGGGCCGAGGACGCGGCCGCCCTCCGCCTGCTGGCGGCCGTTGACGAAGTCGACGTTCGCGCCGCCATCACTGCTGAGCGCGCCTTTCTGGCTGGGCTGGGGGGCGGCTGTTCCGCTCCCGTGGCGGCCTACGCCACCATGGAACAGGGCCAGCTTTACCTGCAAGGGTTGGTGGCTTCGCCGGACGGTCGTCACGTCGTGCGTGTCAGCAGCCGCGGCCGCGACGCCTCTGCCCTGGGCGCCCAACTGGCCCAGGAGGCCCTGGCCAGCGGGGCCGCGGAGATAGTGGCCCATGCTTAAGCCATTGCAGGGCAAACGGATTGTCATCACTCGCAGCCAGGAGCAGGCCGAGGCCCTAAGCGATCGGCTGACCCAGCTGGGGGCCAGGCCCATCCTCTGCCCCACCGTGCAATTCGTCCCCCTACTAGCCGAACCGCTCGAAAAGGCGTTACGGCAGTTGGGGCGCTATGACTGGCTCATCTTCACCAGCGGCAACGCGGTGGACTACTTCTTTCAGCGTCTGGCGGCGATCCATGACCTCGGAGCCAACGGCCCCGAGGTTTGGCCGCGCGTAGCCGCCAGCGGCCCGGCCACTGCCCAGAAACTGCGCGAACATCAGCTCGAACCCGCGTTTATCCCGGACGAATTAATCGGCGAACGCCTGGCGGTCGGGTTGGGCGATTTGGCCGGGCAGCGAGTGCTCCTGCCGCGGGCCAAAATCGGCCGGCCAGAGCTAGTGGACCTGCTCCGCCAACAGGGGGCTATTGTGGATGAAATTCCGCTGTATGACACGATCGCCGCCGCGCCCGACCCCCAGGCCCTGGCGGAACTGGCGCGTGGTTTCGACGCGGTCACCTTTACCAGCCCGTCCACCGTGCGCAACTTTCTCCAAATTCTTGAGGAGGCAGAAGCGCTGCGCTCTCGGCTCGACCGGGCTGTTATTGCCTGCCTTGGCCCGGTTACGGCCGGGCAGGCCACTGCCTGTGGGCTAACGGTCCACATTATCGCCGCCGAGTACACGGCCGATGGCCTGGCCCAGGCCCTGGCTGACTATTTTCAAGGAAGGCCAACATGATTCGCGAAATCATCCCAACAACCGCCCCTACCCTGGCCCAAATGCAAGCGCCAGTGATCCGACCACGACGCCTGCGGCTCTCGCCCCAACTGCGGGCGATGGTGCGCGAGACCAGCCTGGCGCCGGATGATTTCATCTATCCCTTGTTTGTCACCCACGGCCGCCACGTCCGCCGGCCCATCCACTCCATGCCCGGCATCTATCAATTGTCGGTGGACCAGCTAGCTCAGGAGGCGGAAGCGGTGGCCCGGCTGGGCATTCCGGCGGTGATTCTCTTTGGCATCCCGGCCGTCAAAGACCCAGTCGGTTTAGAGAACTTCGCCCCGGACGGCATCGTCCAGCAGGCCATCCGGGCCTTAAAGCAGGCCGTGCCCCAGCTCCTGATCATCACCGATGTCTGCCTGTGCGAATACACCGATCATGGTCACTGCGGTCTGCTCAACAGCGGTGACGGCCGCCATCCCCATCTGACCGACGGCTACGTCCTGAACGATGAAACGCTGGCCATTCTAGTCAAAGTGGCCGTCTCTCACGCCGAAGCCGGAGCTGATATCGTCGCTCCCAGCGGCATGATTGACGGCATGGTCCGGGCCATTCGCGCCGGGCTGGACCAGCGGGATTTCGGCCACATTCCCATCCTGTCCTATGCCGTCAAGTACGCCTCGGCGTTCTATGGGCCGTTCCGCGAAGCGGCCGAAGGCGCGCCCAGGTTTGGCGACCGCAAAACGCACCAGATGGACCCGGCCAATGCCCGCGAGGCGCTGCGTGAGGCGGCGCTAGACGTGGTCGAAGGAGCGGATTTCTTGATGGTCAAGCCAGCCCTGCCTTACCTGGACATCATCCGGCGGGTGTGCGACCGTTTCCCGGAACTGCCGCTGGTGGCCTATAACGTCAGCGGCGAGTACGCCATGGTGAAAGCGGCCGCGGCCAACGGCTGGCTGCAAGAGGAACCGGTGGTGCTGGAAACGCTGACGGCCATTAAGCGAGCCGGGGCCGATCTGATCATCACCTATCACGCCAGGGACGCGGCTGGCTGGTTGCAGGCGGAAAGATTCACCCCAGAGACACAGGGAGTTTAGAAGAAAGCTCTGTGCCCTCCGAGCCTTTGTGTTAAGAGCAGAAGATGAGTGTAGACGACCTTGAACTGGTAGACATTCGGGAAAGAGGCCGGGCGGCCGACGGCTCGCCCGTTTCCTTTAACCGGCGGCTGTTTATGCAGCTTCTGGCATACGGCGGCCGTCAGGATGTTGCTCCCCTGGCGGCGGCCCTGGAGCAGGCCCAGATAGCCAGCGTGCTGTACGCGGACCTCAACGACCCCCGTGGCATCGCCCTGCTCACACTGAGCGAAGAGCCGGACTACTTTCTCGACCGTCTGCATCGCTTTCTCAAGCAGCCGCCTTTCAGCCAGCTAACGCCCAAACCGGAATACACCATGTTGGGTCGCACTTATGCCCTGGGCTATGAGCCAGACCTGGAGCAGGCCTTGATTACCCGGCCGCGCCAGCGCCTCTTGAACCCGGCCTGGCCCTGGGCCATCTGGTACCCCTTGCGCCGCGCTGGCTCCTTTGAGCAACTCTCGGCCAGCGAGCAGTGGGTGATCTTGGAGGAGCACGGCGGGGTCGGCCGGGCCTTTGGCAAAGCCGGCCTGGCTTATGATATTCGCCTGGCCTGCCACGGCCTGGACAAGAACGACAACGACTTTGTCATTGGCTTGGTCGGTCCCCAGCTTCATCCTCTCTCGGCCATTGTCCAGCGGATGCGCAAGACGAAACAGACCTCGCTGCATCTGGAGCGACTGGGGCCGTTTTTTGTGGGTAAAGCACTCTGGCAAAGCCCCACGGATGGAGAGACAAGGCGTGAGTGAGCCATCCGAACCCACGGCCCGTTTCCTCCGCGCTTGCCGGGGTCTGCCAGTGGACTGCACGCCCATCTGGCTGATGCGCCAGGCCGGCCGTTACCTGGCCGAATATCGGGCCATTCGGGCTAAATATAGTATGCTGGAGGCGATCACCACCCCGGCGCTGGCGGCCGAAGTGACCTTGCTGCCTGTCAACGCCTTCGGCTTTGACGCGGCCATCATCTTTGCCGACATTTTGCCGCCGCTGCTGAGCATGGGGTTGGAGTTGGAGTTTGCCTCTGGCGACGGGCCGGTGATCCGCAACCCCATCAACCGGCCGGAGGACATCGATCGGCTGGCCACCCCGCCGGCCGAGGAGAGTATGCCGGCCACGCTCAAGGCCATTGAGCTGGTCACGGCCGAACTGGCCCCCCGCGGCGTTCCCCTCATCGGCTTTGCCGGGGCGCCCTTTACCCTGGCTAGCTACACCGTGGAAGGCGGCCATTCCAAAAACTTCAGCAAGGTGAAGGCGCTCATGTATCGTGAACCTGCTGCCTGGAAGCGACTGATGACCAAACTGGTGACGGTGCAAGCCGACTACCTGCTTAAGCAGGTCCAGGCTGGGGCCGCCGCCCTGCAACTGTTTGACTCCTGGGCCGGCCTGGCTCTGGGCCAGCCGGATTACGTCCGTTACGTCCAGCCCTATAACACCGCCCTCTTTGACCGGTTGAAAGAGGCCGGCGTGCCGGTCATCCACTTTAGCACCGGCACGGCCGCTTACCTGAAAGAGGTGGCTGCCTGCGGCGGCGAGGTCATTAGCGTGGATTGGCGGGCGCCACTGGATTGGGCCTGGCGGGCCATCGGCTACGAGCGCCCCATCCAGGGCAATCTCGACCCGGCCGCTTTGCTGGTCCCCTGGCGGGAACTGAAGTGGCGAGTGGACGATGTGCTGGAGCGGGCGGCCGGTCGCCCTGGCCACGTTTTTAACCTGGGCCACGGCCTTTTACCGGAGACGCCAGTCGAGAATGTGCGCCGGTTAGTGGACTACGTGCGCGAGAGAACGGCGGTGAGACAGGTCGCCTGAAACGGGTCGTCTGTCGCCTTTCAGGTGACAAAGTGGAGTGGCGCGTGAGCCAGATAACCTACCCTATTGGTGTCTTGATCATGGCCTACGGCGGGCCGAACTCGCTGGCCGACATTCCCGGCTACCTGGCCGATATTCGCGGCGGCCGTCCCACCCCCAAAAGCGTCGTGGACGAAATCACCCATAACTACGGCCAGATCGGGGGCCAATCCCCCTTATTGGCGATCAGCCAGCGGCAGGTAGCAGCCGTCGCCGCTCAACTCGACCCGGCCCAGTTCAAATGCTACCTGGGCATGCGCCACTGGGCGCCCTGGACTGAGGAAGTGGTCGGGCAAATGGTGGAGGATGGCATCAACCGGGCCATCAGCCTGGTGTTAGCGCCTCATTATAGCCAGCTCAGTGTCGCCAAATACCAAGAGAAAATTGCCGCCGGCCTGGAGCTGTATCGCGGCCACATCACCTTTGAGCACGTTGCCAGCTACCACACGGCTCCCCAATTGATCCAGGCCTTCGCCAACCGCGTCCAGAAAGGGCTGAGCCGCTGGCCGGCCAGCGAACGGGAGTCGGTCCATGTCGCTTTCAGCGCCCATAGCCTGCCAGCCCGCATCCTGCAAATGGCCGATCCGTACGACCGCCAGGTGCGCGAAACGGCTTGGCTGGTAGCCGAACGGGCTGGCCTGCCGGCCGGACGCTGGTCCTGGAGCTACCAGTCGGCCGGGCGCAGCCCGGAGCCCTGGTTAGGGCCTCAACTGCCGGACCATCTCCGGACCCTGGCGGCGCAAGGTGTTCGGAACGTGGTCAGCGTGCCCGTCGGCTTCGTCTCCGACCACGTGGAAATCTTGTATGACATTGACATTCAGGCCCAGCGGGTAGCCAAAGAGCTGGGCTTGCGGCTGGAACGGCCGCCGGCCCTCAACGACGATCCGCTGTACGTCGCCACCCTAGTGGGCCTCATTCGCCAGCGCGCCGCTCAATGGTTGCCGGCCAGCGAGGTAGTGGCGGCATGAAGCAGGTCGTGGTGGTCGGCGGCGGCATCACCGGTCTGGCGGCCGCCTATCGTTTGCAGGCCGCAGCCGCTCCGTTGCGGCTGACGCTGATCGAGCAAGACCGGCGCCTGGGCGGCAAAATTCTCAGCGAGCAGGTGGGCGGCTTTCTGATCGAAGGCGGGGCCGATAGCTTTCTGTCGCGCAAGCCGCGTGGGGTTGGCCTGTGCGCCGAATTGGGCTTGGCGGAGCGGCTGGTCGGCCGCCTGCCGCGCGACAACAAAACCTACGTCCGGCGCCACCGCCAGCTCTATCCTTTGCCCGAAGGCTTAACCGGCCTGGTGCCCACCAACCTGGCTGCCCTGACCTTCAGCGATCTCCTCTCCCCGGATGGCAAGGCCCGGCTGGCTGAGGAGTTGACCCTAACAGCCGAGACCGATAACGGCGACGAGTCCATTGCCAGTTTTATCAGCCGCCGCCTGGGACGCGAAGCCTATCAACACCTGGTCGAGCCTCTCCTGAGCGGCATTTACGCTGGGGATGGCGAACAACTCAGCCTGGCGGCCACCTTTCCCCACCTGCGCCAGCTCGAGCGGCAGCACGGCAGTGTGATCAAGGGTCTGCTGGCCGGCCAGCAGACGCTGGCTGATCAGCCAGACGGCTGGGCGCCGGCCGACTACCCGCCTTTTGTGGCTTTCCCTACCGGCATGGTGGAGCTGGTGGCCGCGCTGGCGGCGCGGCTGACCGGCGCTTCGCTTTTAACCGGCGTCAGTGTCACGGCTGTATATCGAACCTCGACCGGGTACGCCGTGGCCCTCAGCAACGGGCAAACGTGGCCGGCCGAGGCCCTCGTTCTCACCACCCCGGCCTTTGTCACGGCCAGGCTCCTGGCCGATTTGGACCCTACTCTGGCCCAGGCTCACGCCGCTATCCCCTACGCCTCCGTGGCGACTATCAGCCTGGCCTATGCCGCCTCCGATGTGCCCCGGCCGTTGGACGGTTACGGCTACGTCATTCCCCGACTGGACGGGACGGATGTACTTGCCTGTACCTGGACCTCCAGCAAATGGGCCGGCCGCTCCCCAGAGGGTTTCGCCCTGATTCGGCTCTATGCCGGCCGCTACGGCCTGGCTGATGTCTGCCAAACGAGCGACGCCCAACTGCTGGACTTGGCCCAGGCCGAGTTGCGCCAGACGCTCGGTATCACCGCCCCACCCCACCTGGCTCGGCTTTATCGCTGGCCGCAGGGGATGCCCCAATACAACCTGGGCCATCTCAGCCGCCTGGCGCGCGTTGCCGCCCGATTGGGCCAGCATCCCGGCTTGTTCCTGGCTGGCGCCGCCTATCGAGGCGTGGGCCTGCCCGATTGCATTCAATCAGGTGAAGAGGCAGCGCAGAATGCCTTGAATTATTTGTTTGGCTAGCAGGCACTGTAAGGGCGCTTTGCGAATCGGCCCTACCGCCGAACATCAAAGATGAGCAAGCTGAATCGGCAAAAATCCATTACCCTGTTTTCCGAAGCCCAACAGTTATTCCCCGGCGGCGTGAATTCGCCGGTGCGGGCTTTCAAAGCAGTTGGCGGCCAGCCACTTTTCATCGAGCGGGCCGAGGGCGCCTACCTGTTTGATGTGGATGGCAACCGCTACATTGATTACGTCCTCTCCTGGGGGCCGCTCATCCTGGGCCACGCCCACCCACGGGTGGTGACCGCCCTGACCGAGGCCCTCAGCAAGGGCACCAGCTACGGCGCGCCCAGCCCCTCCGAGGTGGAGCTAGCCCGGCTGATCCAGACCTTTATGCCCAACCTGGAGATGATCCGCTTTGTCAACTCCGGCACGGAAGCGACCATGAGCGCCCTGCGCCTGGCCCGGGCCTTCACCGGCCGAGCCAAGATCGTCAAGTTTGCGGGCAACTACCACGGCCACGCCGACATGCTCCTGGTGCAGGCCGGCTCGGGGGTGGCCACCCTGGGTCTGCCTGACTCGCCGGGCGTGCCGCCAGCGGCCGTGGCCGATACTCTGGTGGCGCCGTACAACGATTTAGCCGCGGCGCAGCGCCTGTTCAAGCAGTTTCCGGAGCAGATCGCGGCCGTCATCGTCGAGCCGGTCAGCGGCAATATGGGGCTAGTGCCACCCGTGCCCGGCTTCTTGACCGGGTTGCGGGAGATCACGGCTGCGGACGGGGCGCTGCTCATCTTTGACGAGGTGATGACCGGCTTCCGGGTTCATCCAGGCGGAGCGCAGACCCTCTACGGCATTCGGCCCGACCTGATAGCGCTGGGCAAAGTCATTGGGGGCGGTTTGCTGGTCGGCGCCTATGGCGGCCGGCGCGACATCATGGAGTTGGTGGCTCCGCTTGGTCCGGTGTACCAGGCCGGCACCCTTTCCGGCAATCCTCTGGCGATGACCGCCGGCATCGCTACCCTCACCGAACTGCAACGGCCGGGGGTGTGGGATGGCTTGGAAGAGGCCGGTGACAAGTTGCTGGCCGGGCTTGGAGCCTCCGCTCGAATAGCCAATGTGCCTCTCGTTCTCAACCGGGTGGGAAGTATGTTTGGCTTCTTTTTCAGCGAGCAACCAGTCACCGACTGGCAATCGGCCAGGCAGGCCAACACCCAACGCTATGCCCGCTTCTTTCAGGCTATGCTGGCCCGTGGCGTCTATCTGGCCCCCTCCCAGTTCGAAGCCGGCTTCCTGTCCACAGCTCACGGCGACAGCGAGATTGAAGTGACGATCCAGGCGGCCGAGGAGGCGTTGGCCGCGGCTGCTGGCTCAGACAACATGGCTTAATAGCGGCCGATCCTGGGGCGGGTGCGGCGGCGTATCAGCCGTTGGCGCTGTGGGCGGAGCGCTGGCCTGCGGCTCAAGCGACATGCGCCTTAGTAGGTAGCGCGCTCCCTCTACAAACGCCGGCAGCCACACATCCCAGTCGTGACCGCCATCCAGGACACGCAGCTCGGCCGTGATCTGGGGGCACGCCCGGCCTGTCGGTAGGTAGTATCCAGGTGAGGCAGCAGATCGTTGATAAAGGCGCTCTCCACCGACCGCCCCGGTTGGCCGGGGCCGGTGTACTCGGAATCCACGTAATAGCTGGCGCGGTCGCTGTATGGCGCATCAGGCATGACCACTATGGCCCGTGGTATCTCACCATCCACAATCATCTGGTTCAGTGTGCTCCTGACAATCGTCCAGGCGTCCATGGAATCGCCCCGGCCGTGAAGGAGATAAAGGACCGGGTAACACGCCTCAGATGTCTCGTAGCCAGCCGGCACATACACGTTACAGGGTACCGCCCAGAACGGCGCGTAAATGTACGCTAAGGAGCAGTGGATCTTCCTCAGGATGAGGATCTGCAGCCCGGGTTTTCAGGCGTAGATGTGCAATAGGATCGCTAACTGGAGATGCTGCTCGGCATCCTATCGTTGGGCTTGCCAGGCTCGGAGCAGTTCTTCTTCCCGCTGAACAAAATACCGGTATGAGTTGTAGGTGATCGGCCCGTCCAGCTGCGGGTTGATGATCTTCCTGATCGCGGCCAGGTTCAGCCCCATTTTCAAGTAGTCGAGAATCTGTCGTTTGTAGGGGTCCAGCACCCGCTCCTTATTCCGGCTTCCCCGCGGCCGGCCCAGCTTTTTCCCCTTCGCTCTCACTGCGGCTAATCCTTGTTTAGTGCGCAGAGAAATGTACTCCCGTTCCGTCTCCGCAAAGTAACTGTAAATGGCCAGCAACAGCCTGGCCTGCTGCCCAATTGTGGAGAGCTCTGGCTGGCGCACGAAAGCAATCTTGACTCCTTGCTCACTCAGCTCATTGATGAGGTTCAGCGTCTGCAGCATATTACGGCCGAGCCGGCTCAGCTCCGCCACCAGAAGAACATCCCCTTTAGCCAGCTTCGCCAACAACTCATCAATTCGACGTTCTTGGATACCCTGCCTCGATGAAACCTCGGCCTGAATGAATTCGTTGATGAGCATCTGGTGCGCTTGGGCATACTGGAGCAGCAAGTGCTTTTGCTTATCGACGTCCTGTTTGTCCGTGCTCACGCGAACGTAGCCAATGACCTTCATACCAACCTCTTGCCCAGCCCTTAATGGAAAACGTCCTCTCGGCATTTGTTTTGAACTGGGACTGCAAGATAATTCAACCGTTTATATTGCATCCCCCACCAAAATCAAAGGATCGTTTTTCTATGAATGCCCCGACGTTTTCCCACGAAGAGTTAGTT
>JBOGUG010000208.1:0-2326 GCA_050696115.1 Promineifilaceae bacterium (SeqCode)
GAACAGCTCTGATCAGGCCCAGGGACTTGCCGCCCCTCCCTCGATAAGGCATGTTCCCGAGCAAGTGCTCAAGGCACTCCCCTCCTGGTGCCGCGAGCAGAAGAGTTACCGCCCCCTCCCCCCAAGGGGGCGGTTTTCTTTGTCCCTTAGTTTATCCAGACCGCCTTGACGTTCACGAACTCGCGGATGCCGGCCAAGCCCAGCTCACGGCCGTAGCCCGAATCCTTGACCCCGCCGAATGGCAGCCTTGGGTCGCTCTTGACCAGGCCGTTGATGAAAACAGCCCCGGCCTCGATCTCATTGACTAGCCGCTCGCGCTCTGCGGCGTCATTAGTCCAGGCGCTGGCGGCCAGGCCAAATTGGGTGGCATTAGCCAGAGCGATCGCCTCGTCAAGAGAATGAACCCGAAACAGGCTGGCGACGGGCCCAAACAGCTCCTGGCTGTAAGCCGGCGCGGCCGGCGGGACCTGGCTTAGCACAGTCGGCGGGTAATAAAAGCCCGGCCCGGCCGGGATCCGGCCGCCCAGCTGCAGGCGGGCGCCGGCCGCGACGCTCTCGTCCACCTGGGCGGCCAGCTCGTCGCGGATGGCTGCGCTGCTTAGCGGCCCAACGTCTGTATCGGCGTCCATTGGGTCGCCCAGCTTCAACTGGCTCATTCGCTCCAGAAAGCCCTCCTCAAATTCATTGGCGATCTCGCGGTGGAGGATAAACCGCTTGGCGGCGATGCAGGATTGGCCGTTGTTCTGGACGCGGGCCGTCACGGCCGTGCTCACGGCCGCCTCCAGGTCGGCGCTGGGCAGGACGATAAACGGGTCGCTGCCGCCCAATTCGAGCACGATCTTCTTGAGCTGCGCCCCGGCGGTGGCGGCCACCTGCCGGCCGGCGCGCACGCTGCCAGTGAGCGTGGCGGCCGCGATGCGCGGGTCGGCCAACAGCCGGCCGGCAGCCTCGTGGTCAATAAACAAGTTTTGCGCCACACCGGCCGGAAAGCCGGCCCGCTCGAAAAGGGCTTCGATCGCCTGCGCGCACTGGGGCACGTTGGCGGCATGCTTGAGCAGGGTCACGTTGCCGGCCATGACGGCCGGGGCGGCAAAGCGGAAAAACTGCCAGAAGGGGAAGTTCCAGGGCATAATGGCCAGCACCGGGCCGAGTGGCAGGTAGCGCACAAAGCTGCGGCCGGCGTCTGTTTCGGCTGGCTCGTCGGCCAGGAAGGCGGCCGCGTTCTCGGCGTAGTAGCGGCAGACCCAGGCGCACTTCTCCGCCTCGGCCACGGCCGCGGCCAGCGTCTTGCCCATCTCCAGCGTCATCAGCTCGGCCCAACGCCGCTTGTCCTCCTCAAGCGCCTGTGCCAGACGGCGCATGGCGGCCGCCCGCTCGACGAAACCCCGGCCGCGCCATTCGGAGAAGGCCCACTCGGCCAGAGCCACTTTGGCCTCCACGTCGGCCGCGTCCAGTAAGGCGAATTCTTCTACCACCTCGCCGGTGGCCGGATTGGTCGTCTTGAAGCTCATGCCCCTTGCCCCGCGCCCACCTTCTTGGCGCGCTCGTCGCCATCCCCGCCCCCACCGCGCAGGCCGGTCAGAAAGGCCATCATGCCGGCGGTGTAAACGCGCCGGCCGGCCCGGATGCGGCGGCGCATCTCCTCCAGCCTCTCGCGGCGCCGGGCCGGTTCTTCGGCCGTCAGCTCGTACAGCTCCACCAGCACGCCCCGGCTGGCCTTGGGATGGATGAAGGCGATCTTCTTGCCGCCTGTGCCAATGGTCGGCTCTTCGTCAATGAGCTGAATTCCGGCCGCTTTCAGCCGGGCCAGCATGGCCTCGATGTCGTCCACCTCAAAGCAGATGTGGTGTAGGCCCGGTCCGTGGCGTTCCAGGTAGCGGGCCACGCCGCTCTCCAGGCCGGCCGGCTCCAACAACTCGATCTCGCTCTCGCCAGAGGGCAGAAAGGCCACGTCTACATCCTGGTCGCCCACGTGCTCGACGTGGGCCAGCGGCAGGCCGAGCGCCTCGACCCAGAAGCTCATGGCGTCGTCCAGGTCGGGCACCACGATGGCGATGTGGCTGATGCGTTTGATCTTCGGCTCTTCTGGCATGATGTTTCCCACTCCCCTTCAAACGGAGCCGGCCGATGCTACCACGACTGCTGCTCCCGGTACTCGCCCCAGGCCTGGCGCAGCGTGGCGCAAATTTCGCCCAGGGTCATGTCGTTCTCGACACACGTGATTAGAAGCGGAATCAGTTTGTCGTCGCCGGCCGCGGCCGCAGCCAGCCGGCCGCGCAACTCGGCCACGCGGCCCTCGTCCCGGCTGGCGCGCAGCGCCGCCAGC
>JBOGUG010000209.1:0-28135 GCA_050696115.1 Promineifilaceae bacterium (SeqCode)
GTGCTGGCCGCCGGCCTGCGCAGGCGCGACCTTGCCCTGTTGGAACGGGGCCTCGAACTTCTCTTGCCGCCCTACTCTAGCTTGGCGCTTGCCTCTCTGGTCCTGACCAGCGCGCTATTGGCCTGGGAGGGCTTGGAGCCGATGCTGGGCGCGGCCGGCATGGCGGCCGTGAGCGCCCTCTGGCTCTTGGCGCCCATTGCGGGCCTACTGGCCGACCGGGCGCCTCTGGCATGCTATCGCGCGCTGTTGCGTGGGCCCGCCTATCTTGTCTGGCGTGGCTGGATCGGGATACAGTCAGCCTGGCGCGGCGAGCAAATTACCTGGGTGCGCACGCCGCGCCGCGAGGAAGGTTAAGCGAGAAATGGAACTCAAACAATTTGTACAGCCCCTGCGTAAATGGTGGTGGCTCCTGCTCGCCTCGACGCTGGTGGCCGGACTGGCCTCGTTCTTTGTTGTCCTGCAACAGCCGGGCCAATATCTGGCCCGCACGACCCTGATGATCGGCCAGGCTATAGACGACCCCAACCCAAGCGGCACTGAATTTTGGCTCACCCAGCAATTGGCCCAAACCTACGCCGAGATTGCCAAGCGCACGCCGGTGCGTAACAGCGCAATGCGGGCCCTAAATCTCACCTGGCTGCCGGAGTATACAGTGCGGGCGGTGCCGGAGACGCAACTGATCGAGATCGCGGTTACTGACAGCAGCCCGGAGCGCGCGGCCGCGGTGGCCAATGAACTGGCCAATCAATTGACCTTTCAGAGCCCAACCGGCCCGCAGCAGGGCGACCAGACGCGGCTGGAGTTCATCAACGCCCAGCTTGACAACCTGCAGGCCGAGATAGTCGAGACCGAGAGCCAGATTGAAACCGGCCGGGCCGAGCTGGCCAACGCCGTCGGCGCGCGCCAGATCGCCGACCTTCAGAGCCAGATCGCTGCCTTACAGAACAAGCATATCTCGCTGACCACCAACTACAGCAACCTGCTGGACAACACGCGCCAAGGGGCCATTAACACACTGACCATCATCGAGCCCGCGGCCGCGCCTACCCAGCCCGTCGGTCCCAACCAGGCGCTGACCGTTCTGCTGGCGGCCCTGATTGGGCTCAGCCTGGCGGCCGGGGCGGCCTTCTTGCTCGAATATCTCGACGACCGGGTGGGCTCGGCCGACGAGGTGCGCCGCCTGGTCCAGATAGCCACCCTGGCCTCCTTCGCCCGCATTGACAGCGACGAAGGCGACCTGCCGACCGTTAGCCAGCCGCGCTCACCCATCTCAGAAGCCTTCCGCGGCTTGCGTACCGGCATCCAGTTCTCTACGATTGACAACCCTAACCCAGAACGGGCCCGGCTCTTGGTGAGCAGCTCGAACCCGTCTGAAGGCAAGAGTCTGACGGTCGCCAACCTCGCTGTGGTGATGGCTCAGGCAGGACGCAGCGTACTGGTGCTGGACGCCGACCTGCGCCGGCCGGCGCAGCATCGCCTATTCAACGTCAGCCAGAGCCGCGGGCTGACCAATTTCCTGCTCAACTTCAACCTGGGCGAGCCGGCCGCGGTCACCCTGGCAGCGCTGGGGCGCAACATCCAGCCCACGTCTATTGAGGGCTTGCACGTCCTGCCCAGTGGACCCATTCCGCCAAACCCGTCGGAACTGCTTGGCTCAGCCAAGATGGAGGCCGCGCTCGAAACGCTCGCAGCCGAGTATGACTACGTGATCGTGGACAGCCCACCTGTGCTGGCCGTGACCGACGCGGCCGTCCTCAGCCGGCGCGTGGATGGCGTCGTCCTGATAGTGGATGTGGCTACCACTCGCCGCGGCCAGCTGAAGCAGGCCGTCGAACACTTGAGGGCAGGCAACGCCCGTCTGCTGGGCGCGGTGCTGAATAAGCTCGACCCGCGCGCGCAAGTTGGGTACGGTTACTACGGGACCCAGAACACCTACTACCAGGAGCCACTTGAGGGCGAACAAGCTGGCCAGGCGGCCAATGGCAAAGGCAACGGCCGCATCCGGCGCCGGGCGGTGAGGGGCGCTGCTCCGGAAGCCGGAAACTAGAGCCGGCCGGCAACCCGGCGAAGGCCGCGCCGGACGCGCTCGAGCGCCAATCGCCTCTTAGACGCGCCCTCCGGCAGCCCATAGCGCCAGGCCTGATAATCGGCCGCCGGCCACAACTGGTAGGCGGCAAAGCGGAGCCGCGGCCGCCAGCCGGGCAGCGTCAGGAAGGTGCGGCCGGCCCGGGCTAACTGGTAGCGCTGGCTGTGGGCGTAAAGGCGTTCCCCGGCCGTTGCCCGCAGCCGCTCGACCGCTTCGATCACCCCGGCCGGCAGCGGCGCGTACCAGTCGCGCCAGGCTTCCAGCAGCGTCTGCCGGACGGCCAGGCCGAGCCGGGCGCCGGCGGCGCGATCCCGCAAGAGGGGCCAATCTATCTCAGCCCCAGCGCGGGCAAGCAAGAATCCCACGTCCAGTCGGCTGCGGGCGTCGCCCCCGGCATGGTGGAGCAGGCTGTGGGCGCACAGGTGAATAAGTTGGTCTTCGAGGCCTAGCGCCGAAGCTGGCTGCCCGCCCAAATGGAACGGCCGGCTCCTGGCCAAGAGCTCCATCACCTGCAGCCTGGGCGCGTAAGCCGGGATGTCCAGAAGCTGCCAATGGAGCTCAAGCGGCAGCGCGTTAGGTTTCAACCAGGCTTCTTGAGTCCAAAAAAGCCCTTCCGGATTTGGGGAGGGCGGGGGTTGGCGTGGCCCATAGCCGGCTGCCTGCAAAACCTCCCGCGCCTGGGGGAGGCAGTCGAAAGGAAGCAGCAGGTCTACGTCACCCATCGGCCGCCACGCAGGCTGCGGATAGATCGCGTGCGCCAGGGCGGCCCCCTTGAGGACAATCACGGGCACGCCGGCGGCTGCCAGGGCCGGCAGCAAATAGTCCAGCTCGGCCTGGGCTAATAGCTGGGCGCCGGCGCTGCCGTGATGGGCGGCGCGCAAAGCTTGCAGCAGGCCGGGCGGTACATGGCGGCCCTCGAGATCGCGCAGCAGCGGGTAGAGCAGCGGGCCAAGCTCCAAGCGCAAACTGAGGTCGGCAAGCGACTGCCAAGACTCAAAAGCAGGCAGAAGTTCGCGCCAGCGCCGCCCAGCAACCTCGCTGTAGTGGGACGCCACAGCCGCCCGAAGCGTGGACAGGGGGTCGCTCATTCGGTGAACAGCGGCAGATTGCCCAGGGCAACGACCTGCGACCAGTCGCCCTTGCCCTCCGTGAATACGGCTGCTACCCTTGCCACCTGGCCGCCGGCGGCCGCCACTACTTGCTTCATCCCTTCCAGGGTGCTGCCGGTGCTGACCACGTCGTCCACCAACAGCACGCGCCGGCCGGCGATCAGCGGCCGGTCCTTCTCATCGAGGTACAGGGTCTGGGTCGAACCAGTGGTAATCGAAACCGTCTGGGCGCTGATGGCGTCGCCCATGTAGCCCTTGTAGGCCTTGCGCAAGACAACATGCGGCCGGCCCATGAGCGCGCTCATTTCGTAGACCAAGGGGATGCTCTTGGCCTCGGCGGTCAGCAAGACATCCGCCTGGACTTTGCGCAGGCGCTCCGCCAGGGCGGCCGCCGTCGCCTTCACAATGAGCGTGTCGCCAAGCATGTTGAAGACTGCGATGCGAACGCCAGGAGCAACCTCAAACAGCGGCAGGTGGCGCGTCAGGCCGGCGATTTCGACCGTGTAGCTTTCGCGCTCTGGCATCGGGCGGGTTCCTCCTCGGCAGCGACTTCGGATCCGGGCCCTGGGGCAGGGCCGACCCACGCTTAGTTTACCCAACGCCGGCCGAATGGGGTAACCCGGCCGGAGCGCTCAGTTAGGTGCAGAATGATGATGGCAATTTCCATTCAGCCGGGCGAGCCTGAGCCCAGGCTGGTCTGGCAGGCGGCGCCCGATCCCCGTCCGTCGGCCGACGAGGCGATTCTGCAAGTAGCCGCCACGGCCGTCAACCGAGCCGACCTGGCCCAGGCGCGCGGCCACTACCCGCCCCCACCGGGCGCAAGTCCCATTCTGGGCCTGGAAGCAGCGGGCACCGTGCTTGAGGTTGGCTCCCGGGTGGCAGGCTGGCAGCTAGGCGACCGGGCCTGCGCCCTGCTTTCCGGCGGCGGCTACGCCGAAAGGGTCGCCGTGCCGCACGAGATGCTGCTGCGCCTGCCCGATAGCTGGCCGTTTGAGCGAGCGGCGGCTGTTCCGGAGGCCTGGTACACTGCCTTCGTCAACCTCATTCTGGAGGGGCAGTTAGCGGCCGGCGAGACCGCCCTGATCCACGCTGGGGCAAGCGGCGTAGGCACGGCCGCCATCCAACTGGCGACCCAATTGGGAGCGCTCCCCATCGCCACGGCCGGCAGCGACGAGAAGATCGCGCTGTGCCGCCAACTGGGCGCCAAAAGGGCCATTAATTACAAGCGAGAAGAGATTCGGGCGGCCGTGCTTGAGGCAACGGCCGGCCAAGGCGTTGACCTCATCCTGGATCCGGTGGGTGCGGACTATCTCGAGCTTAACCTGGCGTTGTTGCGGCCGAAGGGCAGGTTGGTGCTCATTGGGCTGCTGAGCGGCTCCGCGGCCCGGCTGGACCTGAATGTCCTCCTGCGCCAGCGATTGCGCCTCATCGGCTCAGTCCTGCGTACGCGCTCGCTGGCAGAAAAGATCGCTATCACGCGGGCGTTTCGCGAGCGCGTTTGGCCGCACTTGTTGAGCGGCGAGCTGCGGCCGATCGTTGACCGGGTTTTTCCGATTAGCCAGGCGGCCGATGCGCATGAGTACGTGCGCCAGAACCGCAGCAAGGGCAAAGTGGTGCTGGCGATATAGGGACCTTGCAAAGGGGCGTCTTGCCCCTTTCACGGGTCTGATGACAGGGGCTTTGGACCTCCCAGCTGTCTGCGAAACGCTGGGAGGTTTTTTGTGGGCGTCAGCCGCCAGACATTTGGATCAGGTGGCGCAGCGCGTCGGGTTCGAGCACCGATACTTGGCGCCCCTCCACCCGTACCCAATTGTTGCGCCGGAAGCGGCCGAGCGCCTTGTTCACGCTCACCCGGGTCGCGCCGGTCATTTCGGCCAAATCGGTCTGCGTCAGGGGGATGTCAATGGCCGTGCCCCCCTTGGTGGGCAGGCCGTAGCGCTCGGAGAGCTGTAGCAGGATCCGCGCCAGGCGCGCCGGCAAATCCAGGAAGAAGATGTCGCTTATCTGGTTGTTCAGGTGCCGAATACGGCGGGCCAGCACGTTAAGCACGTGGCGGGCAAAGGCAGGATCGCTGGTCAGGTAGGCCAGAAACGCATCGCGATGCAGCGTTAGCGTGGATGTCGGCTCGATGGCCGCGGCTGTAGCCGAACGGGGCGAATCGTCCAGCAGGGCCAACTCGCCGAAAAAGTCGCTGTTGCCCAGGATCGCTAGCAGCACCTCGTGGCCTTCGGGCGACGTCTGGCTGATTTTGACCTTGCCTGAGGTGATCACGTAGAGTAAGCCGCCGGGATCGCCCAGGTGGAAAATGACCTGGCCGGTGGCAAATTGCCGGCCGACCAGGTTCTCAGCCAGCGTGGCCAGTTCGCTCGGGCCCAAGCTGGCGAAAAAGGGCACGTTCATCAGCACCCGGTGGTCCTGTGACGACTTCTCCATACCTCTTCCTCTAGCCGGCCGGTAAGCCGGCCGCGGCTACAGACCGGCCGTCTGCAATTCTCCGAGAGCCAACTCGTCGTAAGCTCGCTCCAGGCCAAATCGTACTTGCCGTTGCCACCAGTCAGCCGTCTCTGCGGCCGGCCGGAGCTCGGCAGCCAGCGCTGCAAAAAGCTGGCCCAGCTGGTCGCGCGGCAGCGCGGCCGCCAGATGGCTCTGCACCGCAGCTCGCAGCGCCTCCAGAAAGGCCAGCGGCGGCCCGGCCGCTTCAGGGCTGGCAATGGCGCCGCGGCCGGGGATCAGCGCCTGGACGTCCGGCTCTCCGGCCGTCAGCCGTTGCAAGCTCTCGATCCAGGCGCCGCAGCACATCTCGGCCAGGGGCAGGGGAGTGCCCCAATTGACGCTGTCGCCGGCAAACAGCACGCCCTCGGCCGGCAAATAGGCCCAACAGCTGGCGGCCGTTGGCCCTGGCATATGGCGCACTTCAAGCTGCCGAGCGCCATCGGCAAGAATCACTGTTTCTGAGAAGCAAACCGCCGGCATCTCCAACAGGCCGCCTACGTCCTTGTCATCGCCTGGCGTCCGGAAGGCCGCCGGCTCGAAATGACTTGGCTGCCAGCGGCGCTCCTGGCCGGCTACGCGCTCGGCCGCCGACTGATGCGCAATGATGGGCGCGCCAAGCCAGCCCGCATTCAGGCTGCGCTCCGGCCGAAAGTCCGTCAGGACCAGGAAGCGCGGCGGTCGCGGGTGCAGCCGGTCAAGCTGGGCCGACCAATGGCGGGCGTCGCGCGCGTGGCTGGGCGTGTCAATGCAGATCAGGCCGCGGTCGGTCACGACGGCCGCCACGTTGACGCCCTCGTAACCGGTTTCGACGTGAACTCCTGGAGCGATCTCTTCCATGCTCAGTCGGCTGGCAAGTATAGCACAGTCGGCCTGGGCGGAAATTTGGCCGCTGAATGCGGCCGCGCGCTACTCAGCCCGGAGGGCCCGCAACAGCTCTAGCTGCTCCGGCCAATCAATGTCCATTGCCAGCTCAGGGCAATCGCACGCCACCAACTTGAGCGGCCGTCCAAGGAGCCGCGAGGCCTTACGCTCGACTTCGAGTGTCGTGAGCCGCCCGGTTGCCAGGCGGATAACGGCGGTGGGGCCAAGGAGTCCGGCCAGGCGCCAGGGCTGCTTGCGCCAGCGCACCAAACGTTTCCACAGGCGGGCGTCGGCATCCACCCCGGCGGCCGAAGCAATCACCAAATTGCCGCCCGTCGCCAGTTGCCCGTCGAGGCGGGCGTAAGTGCGGCCCGAGCCGGGATAACGCGCTTCAATTTCGCCCTTGCGCACCACAGGATAATACACGGCCGCTTCCAACGGCCCGCACAGGCTGGCAAAGCGCTCAACGGCAGCGGTTGTAAGGGCCGGCAGATCAGCGGCCGAGAACAGCACGTGACCGGCCTGGCCGGCCGGCGCCGCGGCCAGCCCGCATTGAGCGTTGGCGACTAGGTCGCCCTGATCCGGTAGGAGCTGGATTGGCTTATCTCCGCTGGCGGGGAAGGGTAGCCAATCCAGGCCCACGACAGTTATCGAATCAACACAGGTGGCCGCGCTCAGGGCGGCCAGGACAACCTCCAGCAGCGTCCGGCCGTCTAGGTCCAAAAGCGCCTTTGGCTGGCCTGCGCTGACCCCAAACATCGGATCGCCTGGCTGCGGCTGACCGCCGGCCAGGACGATGGCGCGCACGCCCGGTCACTCCCAGAGCACGCTCGGAAGATACAGCCTGGAGAGCGCCAAGGGGATCACCTGGGTCTCCACAGGCGGGCCGTTGACCGTCGGCGCTTCGTCGCTGCTGACCCCATAGAGCGCATTGACGATTACGCCTTCGGCCGAAGGAGGCACGGCCACAGCCAGCTCGACGCTGATCACGGCGCCGGGATCGAGACTGGCGAACTCCCAGCTGACTACGTCTCCGTTAAGCACGTACGGGACGGTGGCTGTCACAAAGGTGGTCCCGGCCGGTACCACGTCGGTGAGCACGACGTTGTGGATGGCTGTGGCCCCGGCCAGGTAGCTCACCTCCAGGCTGTAGGTGAGGAGCTCGCCAGCCATTACTTGGGAAGGCGCCTGCTTGCTCAGGCCAACCTGCGGCTCTTCCTCTTCCAACGCCAGAACGGCCGCCAGGGCGTCAATCCGGCCATAGCCGTAGGTGTTGTTGGGAACCTGGCCGCCGGGCACCCCACCGCAATTCTCACTGGTTGTCTTTGGCACAGCAGTGGCGTTGATCAATTCCTCTAGCTCATCCACTTGCCCGGCGAGCGCGGGATCGGCCGAGATAAGCAGTGCCGCCATGCCTGCCACGTGAGGCGCCGCCATGCTGGTTCCGCTGAATATCGTGTAGCCGCCGCCGACGATACTGGAGCGCACACCCTGGCCGGGGGCCGAGATGTCCGGCTTGGGCCGGTTGCTGCCGTCTACCGTCACCGGGCCCCGGCTGCTGAAGGCGGCGATGATGTCGGCGCTGTTGGTCGCACCCACCGTGGTGGACGCGTCGTAGATGGCCGCGGGCGTGTCCACGGTTTCGCAGCTCGGGCCGCTGTTGCCGGCCGAGTGGGACGTCAGGATGCCGGCCGCGCGCACGTTCTCGACCACTGTTTGCAAGATGGTCGGGTCGGTGCAGCCTTCGCTGGGCGGGCAGCTCCAGGAGTTGTTGATGGCGTCTGGCGCCAGGGCCGGGTCCGGATTCTCGTCATTCAGATTCGTCGGGGCGATGAACCACTGGTAGCATTCGCTGTAGGTGGTGGGGGTGCCGACGCCCTCGTTCATGTTGCGGCAGCCGATCCACTCGGCGCCTGGGGCCATGCCGATTTGGTTGCTGCCGCCGTCGTCGCCAACCATGGTGCCCATTGTGTGGGTGCCGTGGCCATTGTCATCACATGGCGCCGGGCTGTCGGCGCCGCAGTTGCTGCCGCCTACGTGAATGGCGTCGTGCCAATTATAGTTGTGGTCGGCCGTGGCCCCGTTCCAGCCGCGGTACATGTTGATCAGGGCGGGATGATCCCATTGGTAGCCGGTGTCATGGCCGCCGACGACGGCGCCCTGGCCGGTGTAGCCCAGGTTCCAGACGTCGTCCGCGTTCACCATGATCAGATTCCATTCGATGGTTTGCGGGCCTCCCAGAGGGCTTGCTGGAATGGGTGCCTGAAGCCGGACTTCCGGGTTGGCGTACAGGTGGGCCACGTCCGGCCGCTGGGCCAGCGCCTGAATAGCGGCTAGGTCGGCTCGCGCCCATATCATATTGGCGACCCAATAGGGGCGGTAAGCAGCCCCCAGCTCATTCAGCGCTGCCAACACCGGGCCCTGGGTCGATGCCGCCAGCGTGCTCAACGTCTCGTAGACGTTGCGCCCTTTCGCCAGCTTGCTGGACAGGGCCTCGGCTTGGCTCAAGTCGGCTTGCTCAGCCAAGAAGATGATAAACTCCGTCTCGCCGTTGCGGGCGGCCGTCTCCAGCACCCAGGGGTCTACCTTTAGCTGCCAGTCGCCCGCCCTGGCCGGGCGGGCCTGGGCCAGCGCGGCCAGAACGAGCGCCAGGAGGGCAAACAAGCCTGCCTGGACAAGGTTGCGTCGTGCCTTCATTTCATCTCCTTTACTTCGGCAGTTCTTGGCGGGTATTCGGCGCGGACGCTGATGGCGATGCCGCCGCGCACGCTAAAATCGGCCGTCACCACACACCAGCGCGGCGCAAGCGCCGCCACCAGGTCATCGAGAATAACGTTGGTCACGTGCTCGTGGAAGACGCCCTGGTCGCGAAACGACCACAGGTACAACTTGAGCGATTTGGATTCTAGGATCCGCGCGTCGGGGATGTAGCGAATCGTCATGTGGGCAAAGTCAGGCTGGCCCGTCGCCGGGCAAACACAGGTAAATTCGTCTGAGGTCAGGGTAATTGTGTAATCGCGGCCGGGATGGTGGTTAGGAAAGGTCTCCAACTGCTTGCTCGGCTGGGTGGCGCCGCGCCCCAGTTGGCTCAATTCCTCCAGGTCGGCCGGCTGGGTCATTCTCTCACTGTTGCTCGTAACCATCTGAATGCCTCCGTTCGCCGGGATTAGAGGAACTGGGGATGAAATGGCAAGAGCAAATCCCCTCGTACCCACGTCCCCGTGCGATTGATTCCGGACCGCGTTCAACAGAAGCGTATCCGAAGCGGCATAATTAGCATGGGCCGGCCGGCCAACTCGCCCAGCAGGCCCGGCTGGAACAGTTCAGCCAGCGCCTCGGCCGGCACGAAGGGCTTAGGTAACAGGTCGCCGCCAGGGGTAATCGGCCGCACCGCCGGCCGCTGGCGCTCGTCGTAGGCCAGGTCAGCCAGCTCGCATGCCTTGCGGACGGCGTCCTCGAAGTCGCCGGTGCTGTCAATCAGCCCGTGGCCGAGCGCCTGGCGCCCGGTCCAGACGCGCCCTTCGCCGATGGGGTCGAGCGATTCGACCGGCAGGTCGCGGCCGGCGCTAACCACCCGCTTGAACTGGAGATACGTTTCCTCTATGCCGCGCTGCATGACGCCCCGCTCTTCATCATTGAGCGGCCGGATATCGCTAAGTATGGCAATGTGCTTGCCGCGCTGGAAAATTTCGCGGTTGACGCCCAGCTTATCCATCAGGCCAGCCGTCGTCACGTGGGCGGCGACAGCACCAATGGATCCGGTCAGGGTGGCCGGCTGGGCCATGATGTGATTGGCATGGGCGCAGACGTAATAGCCGCCCGAGGCGGCCGTGTCGCCCAAGTAGGCCACCACCGGCCGCTTTTGCGCCAGGCGCTCGACTTGACGCATGATCAAGTCTGAGGCCAGCGCCGAGCCACCGCCAGAGTTCACGTAGAAGATTAGCGCCGCCAGATTGGGGTCGCGTTCGGCCTTTTTCAGCGCCTTGCCGACACTAAGCTCGCCGGCCACGATGTCGCCCAGTATGGGAATGGGAATGTCCAACGGCGGCCGGCGGCTGTGGCCGGTCATGATAGTGCCCTGCAACGAAACCACGCCCACGTACTTGCGCGGCGTCCGTCGCGGCCGGCGGGTCAGGACCTTCTCCCCGGCTGCCCACGTCATGAGCCTGGCTTTCCGCCGCCTCGGTTTCTTTTCGGCCTCGTCCTCATCGCCGGCCGGCTCGGCCTCGGCCGCCAGCAGATAGGCCAACACGTCCTCATAGGCTACGTCGTCCACCAGCCCCGCGTCGGCCGCCTCTTCGGCCGTAAGCGGGGCGCGATCAATCAGGCCGCCGATCTCCGCCTTCTCCTTTCCCCGCCTGACGGCAATCTCAGCCGTGATGATGTCGAAATTCTCGTCCAGCAGCCAGTTGAGCTGTTCGGCCTCCTCGGCCGTCGGCCCGCTCTGAACCAGCGGGCTGAGGGCCGACTTGTAAGCCGAAGTTTGGAATACGGCCGCCTGGATGCCGGCCCGCTCCAGTGTGTCGCGCAGGAAAAAGACCTCCGCCCGCAGGCCCAGGGCTTCAAAGCGGGCGGCCGGTGGGACGATGATGCGGTCGGCGGCCGTGGCGGTGTAGTAGTGGCGCAGGTCCAAGTGGGGCGTGAAAACGACGACCTCCTTGCCCCGCTCGCGCAGCCGCTCCAGCGCCCGGCGAACGTTCTGCAGGCGGGCGAGATCGGCGCTGAAGCCGTTAAATATCAGCACCACGCCGCGCACGTTAGTGGCGTCACCAATGGCCTCCAGCGCCCGGTTCAGCCTTTCCAGGCTCAAAGGAGCGCGGCCGCCTAAACGCAGCAAGCGACGCCAGAAATTAGGCCGGGCTGGGGCGCGCTCGCGCAGCGAGCCCTCAATGGGCAGCACGATGTAATCGGCGCGCAACTTGCGCCAAGTCTTGATGCGGTTGCCCAGCCCGACCAGCCCGCGCTGAAGGCCGAAAGCAGCCTCGTCCAAGGCGTCGCGCAGCCGACGCTGCAAGCTGGCCAGCCTGCGGCGCAGCTCCGGTTGCTTTCGGGAATGTCTTCGCGTGCCGTTTGCTGGCATAACTGTTTACGGGCGCCGGCCGGTCAGATGGCTTTAGGCGCCGGGCCGAGCGGGCCAATTATGGCCGACGTGCGGCCGGCGCGCCAAGTTAAGGGCCGGATTGCACCGGACGTCTCGGCCGCTATAATCGCCCTGTAAGTTGACATGCGAACACAGGGAGCTGGGGCGAGCCCGGCTGAGAGCGTGGCCGATTCCGCCACGGACCTGCACACCTGATCCGGGTAATGCCGGCGGAGGGATGATGCCGAATCGCGTTGCAATCACGCCGCCAGCCGCCCCATCGGAGCGGCTGTTTTTTTGCGCCGAGCCACCTTTGGGGCGCCAATGGTGTTAGTCGTCGCCGGCGGCCGTCTGGGCGTCGGCCGCTGGAGCCGAGACCTGGCGGCCGCCGCGTCACGCGTCATTGCAGCCAACGGCGGCCTGGCCCATCTGCTGCGCCTCGGCCGGCGGCCGGATGAGATCATCGGCGATCTTGACTCAATCGACGGGAGCTTGCTCGACTGGTTGCGAGGCGCTGAAGTAGAGCTGATTGCGGCGCCCGAGGCCAAGGCTGAGACCGATCTCGAACTCGCCCTGCTGCACGCCGCCGGCCGCTACCTGCTGCCGATTCGCGTGCTGGCAGCCTTCGGCGGCCGTCTCGACCAGACGCTGGCCAACTTCTTGCTCCTGGCCCATCCGGCCCTGGCCGGCCGTGATGTGCGCCTGCTCACCGAGACCGAACAAGTCTGGCTGGTTGCCGAGCGCACCGAAATTGAGGGTCGGCCGGGCGACCTGGTTTCGCTGCTGCCAATCGGAGGCGATGTGCGCGTCAGAGCCACTTCCGGCCTGCGCTGGCCCTTGCAGGATGAAACGCTCCATTTCGGCCGCCCACGCGGCGTAAGCAACGAGATGACAGCCGGCCGGGCCAGCGTGGAAGTCCTCCACGGGGCTCTGATTTGCATCCACCGATCCCCTGGGAAATGAGGAGAACACGAATGCGCAAGCTCTTGCTGCTGATCATCATCTTACCCCTGCTGGTTGGTTGCGGCGGGGATGGGGCTGGCAAGCCGGCCGAGGTCACCCTGATGACCCACGACAGCTTCGCCGCGAGTGAGGACGTCTTGGCCCAGTTTGAGGCCGAGCACAACGCTAAGATCGTGTTGTTGCCGGCCGGTGACGCGGGCGCGGCCTTGAATCAGGCCATCCTGGCCGCCGACGACCCGCTGGCCGACGTCTTCTTCGGCGTGGACAACACGTTCCTGAGCCGGGCGCTAGAGGCCGGCATCTTCGAAGCCTATGCGTCGCCCGGGCTGGATCAAGTTCCGGACGAATTGGAGCTGGATCCGGAGCACCGCCTGTCGCCCGTGGATTTCGGCGACGTTTGCCTCAATTACGACAGGGCCTGGTTTGCCGAGGCCGGTCAGGAGCCGCCGGCCGACCTGCGCAGCCTGACCGCGGCCGAGTATCGCGGCCTCACTGTGGTCGAAAACCCGGCCACATCCAGCCCCGGGCTGGCCTTCCTGCTGGCGACGATCAGCGCTTTTGGCGCCGACGGCGACTACACCTATCTCGACTTCTGGTCAGACATGCGAGCCAACGACGTGCTAGTAACCGATGGCTGGGAGGAGGCTTACAACGGCCAGTTCAGCGCCACGGGACAGGGCGACCGGCCGCTGGTGGTCTCCTATGCCACCAGCCCGCCGGCCGAGGTCATCTTCGCCGAGCCGCCGGTTGACGAAGCCCCGACGGCCGCCATAACGGCGCCCGGCACCTGCTTTCGCCAGATAGAATTCGCCGGCCTCTTACGTGGGGCGCAGGCGCCGGAGCTCGGCCGGGCGCTGATTGATTTCTTGTTGAGCCGGCCTTTCCAGGAGGACATCCCCCTCAACATGTTCGTCTTTCCCGCCAGCGAAGAGGCCGATCTGCCGGAGGTCTTCTTAGAATGGACTGAGGTGCCCCAGCAGCCTGCCACCTTGCCGCCGGAGGAGATTGACGCCAAACGAGAGGCGTGGATCCGGGCCTGGACGGACACTGTGTTGCGCTAGCGCTGCCTTTTTGGAAAGGGCCGGGCGGCTAGAAGGCGAAACCGCCCTGGGCTGGATACCAGGAAGGCTCGTGGCAATGCCGCCAAATTTCCCCATGCCGGCCGGTTTCAAGCGCCGGACGCCGCATGTAATTCGAACCGTTCGCGCAGCTGGCCACAGCCGGCGTCAATGTCCAGCCCGCGCCGCTGGCGCACCGTGCTGGGCAGGCCATGCGCGGCCAAAATGGCCTGGAAGCGGCCGACGGCGACCTCGTCGCTTGGCCGGCCGGGATAGCCCGCCGTCAGATTGAGGGGAATCAGGTTGACGTGGGCATCCATGCCGACTAGCAGACGCCCCAGGCGCTCGGCCTGCGCCGGCCTGTCGTTCTGGCCGGCGATCAAGGCCCACTCGAAGAAGATGCGCCGCTGGCTGCGGGCCGTGTAATAGCGGCAGGCGGCGATTAGCTCGGCCAGCGGCCAGCGCCGGCCGATGGGCACCAGGGCCTGGCGCGCCAAGTCGTCGGCCGCGTGGAGGCTGACAGCCAAATTGTATGGTCGGCCCTCATCGGCCAGCCGCCTAATCTGATGAGGCAGGCCAACAGTGCTCAGGGTGATGTGGCGCGGCCCGATCGCCAGCCCCAGGTCGTCGCTCAGGATGCCGGCCGCGGCCAGCGAAGCGTCATAGTTGTGCAGCGGCTCGCCCATCCCCATGAAGACGACGTTGCGCAGCTTTTCCTGAATTGCCTCGTGCCGGCGCAGCGTAAATAACACCTGGGCAACGATCTCCCCCGCCGTCAGGTGGCGCCGAAAGCCCATTTGGCCGGTAGCGCAAAAGACGCACCCCATGGCGCAGCCGGCCTGGGTGCTCAAGCAGACGGTTGAGCGGCCGGGGTAGCCCATCCAGACCGTCTCGACCGTCTCGCCGTCGGCCAAACGAAACAGGAACTTGCGCGTCAGGCCGTCGGCCGAGCTCTGCTCGACAAGGGGCTCCAGTTCGGTCAGGCTGGCCTCAGCCTGCAGACGTCGAGCGAGGTCCGGCCGCAGGCCGTCGAGGGAACGTAAGTCGGCTGCCAGCTCGCGGTACAGCTCATGCCACACCCGGCCGGCGTGATAGCGGCTGTAGCCCCAGCCTTGCAGGGCGGCCGCCAACTGCTCACGGCTGAGGTCGTTCACGTTCAGACGGGCGGCCTGCGGCTCGGCGTTCACTGGCAAAGGGCAAAAAAAGACCCTCGGCCGAGGGTCTGGTCGGTGGGGAGCAGCGTCAATGGGCTAGAACAGGCCCCAATCGCCGCCGGCGCCCTCCTCCATCATGGAAGGATCCCACAGCTCGGAACCGAGTTCCACTTCGACCGAGGCACTGCTGACCATGGCCACCGTCTGGCGCACCTGGTCAATCATAGCGGGCCCATAGGGGCAAAAGGGGGTCGTCAAGATCATCGTGACCTTGGCCTTTTCGTCGCTCAGATCCATGCCCCGGATCAAGCCCAGTTCCACCACGTTCAGGCCGATCTCAGGGTCAATCACCCCGCGCAAGGCTTCCAGGATCTCTTCTTCTTTGCTAGCGATCATAGTAAGTGTACTCCGAATGTAGCGTTGTTAGAAATGAGTGTTCTGTTAATTCGCCCGATCGGGAACTGTCACCGCGAACTGGCAGCAACTATCTCCAAATAGCACACAGCTTTCCCGCTCTACGGCCGTATCCAGGACAATCTGAATCAGTTGCCGATCAAACAAGCAAACTTCGCTGTGGCGCTGCCCTATAGAGAAGTAGGGGCAGCTATACTCGGTCAGGCGGTAGCCGCCCTCGGCCGTCGCCTCCCAACTGGCCCGAAAGCCCTCATCTGACAGCAGCTTAACCAAGAAGTTCAATCGCTGCTCGAAATCCAGCTGCTCGAAATGGCCGCGCCGTTCGTCTATCACCCGATCGCCGACGCTTGTGAGCAGGTCGGCGACCACCTCGGGCGGATAGCGATCCTTCAGCTCGTCGAGCAAGCGGCTGCTCAAGTGCAGGTAGCGTTGGGGGAAAAGCTCCTGGCCCTTGTCGCTGAGACTGTAGACGAAGTAAGGCCGGCCGACCTTGCGCCGCACGCTGCGCGTTTCCAGCAGCCCATCGGCCTGCAAGGAGTTCAAGTGATGGCGCACGGTAACCGGCGAGACCTCGGCCGCCTGGGCCAACTCCTCGACCGTGGCTTCGTTGGCCTCCTTAATTGCCTCTAAAATAACCTGGCGCGTGCTCAGTTTGCCGTTGTCGGCCAACGTTTTCACGCTACAATTCTCCGCCCGCGCATCGCCGCATTATAGCACCGGGGCCATACCCTGTCAATTTTGCTATTTTTATCATAAATATCAGATTTATTGACGCTGGCCGGCCGCTGTGTTATACTCAGCGCGCTGGGCCTTAAGTAACGGCCGTGAGTCCACCGACTTTCTGGCCATTTCGGGATCATCTGTTTTAGGAGAGATTGCATTTTATGACTTCTGCTTTGGAGATTCGCAACTTACACGTCAGCGTGGCTGACCAGCCGATCTTGAAAGGCATTGACCTGCTGATCAAGCAGGGCGAAATCCACGCGCTGATGGGGCCAAACGGCTCCGGTAAGAGTACGCTGGCCTATACCCTCGCCGGCCACCCCGCCTATGACGTAACGGCCGGTCAGGTGATATTTGACGGCCTCGACTTGCTCGAGATGGAGCCCGACGAGCGCTCGCGAGCTGGCCTCTTCCTCGCCTTTCAGTACCCGGTCGCTGTGCCCGGCGTGACCGTGGCCAACTTCCTGCGCCAGGCGTTGAACGCCCGCCGCCGCGCCGAAGATGCCGAGGATAAGGGCATTCCCATTCCCGAATTTCGCCGCGTGCTTAAGGACAAGATGTCAATGCTGAGCATTGATAGCCGTTTCGCCGGCCGTTACTTGAACGACGGCTTCTCTGGCGGCGAAAAAAAGCGGGCCGAGATCCTTCAGATGGCCACTCTGGAGCCGAAGATTGCCGTCATGGACGAAACCGACTCTGGCCTCGACATTGACGCGCTGCGCATCGTGGCCGACGGGGCCAACCGCCTGCAAGATCAGTTTGGCATGGGCCTGCTGGTTATCACCCACTACCAGCGAGTTTTGAATTACATCCAGCCGGATTACGTGCACGTGCTGCTCAGCGGCCGCATCGTCGAGAGCGGCGGGGCTGACTTGGCCCTGCGCCTTGAGGAGAAGGGCTACGACTGGCTGCGCGAGAAGCACGAGTCGGCCGAGGAGGCGTAACGTGACTTTGCCAGTTAGCCA
Source organism: Promineifilaceae bacterium (SeqCode) (assembly GCA_050696115.1). GTDB lineage: Bacteria > Chloroflexota > Anaerolineae > Promineifilales > Promineifilaceae > UBA11865. Next base: position 16,907 of record JBOGUG010000209.1, read on the forward strand.
ACCGGTAGACGAAAAAGAGATCCTGGCGACTGTAAACCGCCAATATGCCGAAAAGTACGGCTTTGCCGATGCCGAGAGCTACGTTTACAAGGCCGAGAAGGGCCTGAGCGAGGACGTGATCCGCCACATGTCGGCCATGAAGGGCGAGCCGGCGTGGATGCTGGCCCGACGCCTGAAGGCCTACGAACATTTCTTGGCGCGGCCGATGCCCAATTGGGGCGCCGACCTGTCTGAGATTGACTTCGACGACATTTACTACTACATAAAGCCGTCCGAACGCCAGGGCGACAGCTGGGAGGACGTTCCGCCCTACATTAGGGACACCTTCGACAAGCTCGGCATCCCCCAGGCAGAGCAGAAATTCCTCTCCGGCGTGGCGGCCCAATACGAGTCTGAGGTCGTCTACCACAAGACACGCGAAGATCTGGAGCGCCAGGGTGTCATTTTCCTGGGCATGGACGATGGCCTGGCTCAACACCCTGAGCTGGTCAAGGAATACTTCGGCACCATTATCCCGCACAACGACAACAAGTTTGCGGCGTTAAATTCGGCCGTCTGGTCTGGCGGCAGCTTCATCTATGTGCCGCCCGGCGTCCACGTGGAAATGCCCTTGCAGGCTTACTTCCGCATCAACGCTAAGAACGTGGGCCAGTTCGAGCGCACCCTCATCATCATTGACGAAGGCGCCTACTGTCACTACGTCGAGGGCTGCACGGCCCCGATTTACTCCAGCAACTCGCTCCATTCGGCCGTGGTCGAGATCGTCGTCAAGAAGAATGGCCGCTGCCGCTACACCACAATTCAGAACTGGTCGAACAACGTCTACAACCTGGTGACCAAGCGGGCCGTTGCCTATCAAAACGCGACAATGGAATGGGTGGACGGCAACCTTGGCTCCAAGGTGACCATGAAGTACCCCTCGGTGTACCTCCGCGAGCCGGGGGCGCACGGCGAGATCCTGTCCATTGCCTTTGCCGGCCCTGGCCAGCATCAGGATGCCGGGGGCAAGGTAGTGCACGTGGCACCGAACACCTCCAGCCGCATCATCTCCAAGTCCATTAGCAAGGGCGGCGGCCGGGCCTCCTACCGCGGCCTGCTCAAGGTGCACGACGGCGCGGCCGGCTCCCGCTCCAACGTGGTCTGCGATGCCCTGCTACTAGACGACCGCAGCCGCTCAGACACCTATCCTTACATTGAGGTGGACGAAGCCGACGTGACCATCGGCCACGAGGCCTCGGTGAGCAAGATCGGCGAGGAGCAGTTGTTCTACCTGATGAGCCGCGGCCTGGGCGAGGAAACCGCCAGCACCATGATCGTCAACGGCTTCATCGAGCCGCTGGTCAAGGAGCTGCCTATGGAGTACGCCATCGAGATGAATCGGCTGATTCAGCTCCAGATGGAAGGCTCCATCGGCTAAGCGCAGGCCGGCCCGACCCGACCGCTGAGTTTTCAATTGACAATGGCCCGGGCCCGACCCGGGCCTTTTCTCGTGAGGAAATGAATGACACTTTACTCTAAGGAAGCGCTGCTCGAGCTTTCGGCTGCACTCGACGAACCTGCCTGGATGCGGGACTTTCGCGTGCAAGCCTTTGAGCTCTACCAGCAGACTCCCATGCCGACCACTAACGATGAGGCCTGGCGGCGCACAGATTTGCGCCGGTTGAAGCTAGAGGAGATTGGCCCTTCGCTGAATGGCGGGGCCGAAAGCGTCCAGGTTCCGCCCTATTTGGGCGAGCAGCTAACGGCCGACCAGGCCGGCGGCATCCTGGTGCAAGTCGAGGGCCACGTGACCGAGTACGCGGTCAGCGACGCCCTGCGCCAGCAAGCTGTTATTTTCTGCGACATGCACACGGCCGTGCACGAGCACGCCGATCTGGTGCGGCCCCACTTCATGACCGAGGCCGTCAAAATTGAAGACGGTAAGTTCGCCGCCCTGCATGGCGCCTTCTGGCGCGGCGGCACCTTCCTTTACGTGCCTAAGAATGTGAAGGCCGTCGCCCCGCTGCATAGCGCCCTCTGGCTGGACTCTGAGGCCAGAAGCTACAGCCACACGCTGGTGATCGTGGAAACCGGCGCCGAGGCCCTGCTAATTGACGAGTACGCCTCCCAGGGCGGACAGACGCCCGGCATGCACAACGGAGCGGTTGAGCTGCTGGTGCGCGACAACGCCTCGCTGGTTTACGTCTCGCTCCAGGACTTTGGGGCGAACATCTGGCAGTTCAGCCACGAGCGCGGCCGCGTCGGCCGCGACGCACGCCTGGATTGGGTAATCAGCATCATGGGCGCGCGCCTTATCAAGACCTTCCAGAGCGTGGAGCTCGACGGCCGCGGCTCGTGGGCGCGCATGTCTGGCCTGTTCTTTGCCGATAAGCGCCAGCACATGGACCTCGACACCCAGCAGAATCACAACGCCTCCGAAAGCGTCTCCGACCTACTCTACAAGGGCGCCCTCAAGGACAGGGCGCGCAGCGTCTGGCAGGGCATGATCAAGGCACTGCCCCACTCGCAGCGCATTGACGGCTTCCAGGCCAATCGCAACTTGCTGCTTGACAAGACAGCTCGCGCTGACTCCATTCCCGGCCTGGAGATTGAGGCCGATGACGTGCGCTGCACGCACGCCTCCACCGTCGGCCAGATGGATGAGTTGGAACTTTTCTATCTCATGAGCCGGGGCATTCCGCGCGAAGTCGCCACTGAGATGGTGGTTGAAGGCTTCTTCGCGCCCGTCATGGAGCGCATCCCGATCCCCGGTGTGCGCCAGCGAATTGCCTCGCGCATTATCGAAAAGGTGCGATGATTTTTGAGCTTGCCGGGCTTGGGAGCCGGGCAAGCTCCCAGCAGTACGGAGAGAGGAAAACATGAGCGAAGACAATTATGCCCGGCCGGAGGTGTTGGTCAGCACCCAGTGGGTGACCGACCACTTGGATGAGAAGGAAAAGATCCGCATAGTCGAGTCGAACGAAGACGTCCTGCTGTACAGCACGGGCCATATCCCTAACGCGGTGCACATTGACTGGATCAGCGACCTGAACGACGCGGTGCGCCGCGATTACCTTGACGCGGACACTTTCACGAGTCTCATGGAAAAGCACGGCATAAGCAACGACACCACAGTTGTCTTTTACGGCGACAAGAGCAATTGGTGGGCGACCTACGCGTTCTGGGTTTTTAAGCTCTTCGGCCACTCCGATTGCCGTGTCATGGACGGCGGCCGGGCCAAGTGGATTGCAGAGGATCGGCCGCTGACGACCGAGGTGCCTTCATTTTCCAAAGGCCACTACACTCCCCGCCAGCGGGCAGATTACAAGATCCGCGCCTTCCGCGACCAGGTCCTGGGCCACACGCAGAGCGGCCAGCCGCTAGTGGACGTGCGCAGCCCGCAGGAGTTCAGCGGCGAACTATTGCACATGCCCGGCTCGCCCCAGGAAGGCGCGCTGCGCGGCGGCCATATTCAGGGCGCCCGCAACATCACCTGGAGCAAGGCGACGAACGAGGACGGCACTTTCAAGGGCGCCGACCAGCTGAGGGCGCTGTACGAGGGCGAACACGGCCTTTCGGCCGATCAGAACGTGATTGCCTATTGCCGCATCGGCGAGCGCAGCTCGCATACCTGGTTCGTGCTCACCTACTTGCTCGGCTATCCGTCGGTGCGTAACTACGACGGTTCGTGGACCGAGTGGGGCAACCTGGTCGGCGTGCCCATCGAGAACCCATACCGCAGCCAGGCTTAAAGACAAGCCGCAGGGCAGCGCCAAGCGGAGCGAAAGAGGGGCACGCGTAGGAGTGTGCCCCTCTTTTGTCTCCGATGCGCCTTTGCCCGGCCGCTCCCTTTCGTGGTAAATTGACCCTCGCTTAGAGCCTATCCATGCTTGATTTAGATACTATCCGAGCCGACTTCCCGATCCTGGAGGCCGAGGCGCACCCCGGCGTGCCCCTGGTCTATTTGGATAGCGCCGCCACCAGCCAGAAGCCGGCTGCCGTTATGGCTGCGATGGATGCCTACTACCGGCAAACGAACGCCAACGTCCACCGCGGCATCCACCGCCTGAGCGAAGACGCAACGGCCCTCTACGAGGGCGCCCGCGCCACGTTGGCCGCCTTTATCGGCGCGCTGGAACCTGAGACGCTGATCTTCACTCGCAACACGACCGAGGCTATAAACCTGGTGGCCCACAGCTGGGGCCGGACCAACCTGCGGCCGGATGATGAAATCCTGCTCACGCAAATGGAGCACCACTCCAACATTGTGCCTTGGCAACTGGCGGCCGAGGCGACCGGGGCGCAGGCGCGCTATCTGCCCTTTACGTCGGATGGATTGCTCGACCTGGATCGCCTGCCGGAATACCTGACCGAGCGGACGCGCCTGTTCGCCTTTAGCGCCATGTCAAACGTCTTTGGCACGCTCAATCCGGTGCGTGAACTGGTGGCGGCCGCCCACCACGCCGGGGCCTTGGCCCTGGTGGACGCCGCCCAGAGCGTGCCCCATCTGCCGGTTGACGTTCTGGCGCTGGACTGCGATTTCCTGGCCTTCTCGGGTCACAAGATGTGCGGGCCAACCGGCATCGGCGCCCTTTACGGGCGGCGCGCGTTGCTAGAGGCCATGCCGCCCTTCATGGGCGGCGGCGACATGATCCGGCGCGTCCGCCTGGAAGGTTCAAGCTGGAACGACCTACCCTGGAAATTCGAAGCCGGCACTCCGGCCATTGCCGAAGCCGTCGGCTTCGCGGCAGCGGCCGATTACTTGAGTGGGATTGGCCTGGAAGCGGTTCACGCCCACGAGCAGTACATCGCCGGCTATGCGCTGGAGGCCTTGAGCGAAATTGACGGCCTGACCGCGCTGGGGCCCCCGGCCGGTAAGCGCGGCGGTCTGGTTGCCTTCACGCTGGACAAGGTGCATCCTCACGATGTTGCCCAGATCTTAGATCGCAGCGGCGTCGCCATCCGCGCCGGCCACCACTGCGCCATGCCGCTACACGCCGCCCTGGGCATACCAGCCAGCGCCCGCGCCAGCTTCTACCTGTACACGTCCACCGGCGAGGTGGATCGTCTGGTCGAGGGGCTGCATGAAGTGCGCAAGACGTTTCGCCTGGCCGCCGGCCGGACTGTGCCGGCCAGGGAGGAGGCGGCCGAGGTTCGGCAGCCTTAACGGAGTCGCCAATGGACGACCAGATGTATCGCGAGCAGATCATCGATCTGTACGAGAACCCGTTGAACTACGGCACTCTCGAGCCGGCCGACTTCAGCTACGAGGAAGACAACCCCCTGTGCGGCGACGTCGTCCACATTGACATCCGCCTTGACGAAGCCGGCCGGGTGGCGGATGTCAAATGGCACGGCCGGGGCTGCGCCATCAGCCAGGCCTCCGCCTCGTTGCTGACCGAGGCAGTTAAAGGCAAGGGACTGGACGAGGTCAAGTCGTTCGCCAAGGATGAGCTGCTCGATCTGCTCGGCATTGAGCTGAGCATGACCAGGGTCAAGTGCGCCCTGCTTTCCTTGAAGGTGCTCAAAGCGGGCGCCTATGGCCTGCCTGTGCCGGAGACGATGCGTCACGAAGGGCAATGAGCGAATTTGTGAAGGTAGCCAGACGGAGCGATATTCCGCCCGGCGAACGGCTGGTGGTGGATTTCGACATGGTCTCACTGGCCTTGTTCAACGTCGAGGGCGACTACTTCGCTATCGAAGACGTGTGCACTCACGACGGCGGCCCGCTGGCCGAGGGCAAACTGTTTGACCACGCCATTGAGTGCCCTCGCCACGGCGCGATGTTTGACGTACGAGACGGCAGCGTGCTGAGCATGCCGGCCGTGGTACCCATCCGGGCCTACGAGGTGCGCCTGGAAGGCGACGACATACTGGTCGAGTCGCCCGACGAATAGAAAAGCAGCATAAGGAGGCAAGTCAGTTTAGATGGCAGCCAGCGAAGTGGGCCTGGTAAGGCAAGTCAATATTGACAGCGAGATGCGTGACTCCTACCTGAGTTACGCCATGAGCGTGATTGTCTCGCGCGCCCTGCCGGATGTGCGCGACGGCCTGAAACCGGTGCAGCGGCGCATCCTGTACGCCATGCACGACATGAATTTGGGACCCAGCGGGCCGCACAAGAAGTCGGCCCGCGTGGTGGGCGAGGTGCTGGGAAAATATCACCCTCACGGCGACCAATCGGTCTATGAGGCCATGGTGCGGATGGCCCAGGACTTTTCCATGCGCTACCTGCTGGTCAGCGGTCAGGGCAACTTCGGCTCGATTGACGGCGACGCGGCCGCCGCCATGCGCTACACCGAGGCGCGCATCGCGCCCTTGGGCAACGAGCTGCTCCAGGACATCGAGCGCGACACCATTGACTTCGTCGGAAATTTTGACGATTCGCTCAAAGAGCCGTCCGTGCTGCCCGCGGCCGTGCCCAATCTGTTGGTCAACGGCGCTTCGGGCATCGCCGTTGGCATGTCCACCAGCATCCCGCCTCACAACCTGGGCGAGGTCGTTAACGGCCTGACCTACCTGCTCGACCAGTGGGATAAGCTGGAAGACGTTACCGTGGCCGACCTCATGGCGTACATCAAGGGGCCGGATTTTCCCACCGGTGGCTCGGTCTTTCGCTTCCGGGGCGACGGCAATCAGGCAGAGGGCGATGCCTTGGCCAACGCCTACGCCACCGGCCGCGGCCGGGTCATCGTGCGGGCCAAGGCCCACGTCGAGCACATGGAGCGCAACAAATCGCGCATCGTCATCACCGAGCTGCCCTACCAAACCAACAAGACGAACCTGATTTCGCGCATCGCCGACTTGCACCGCGACGGCAAGGTCGAAGGCCTAACCGACCTGCGCGACGAGTCCGACCGCAACGGCATGCGAATCATCGTCGAGACCACCCGCAACGTCGAGCCGGAGGCCGTGCTGGCCGAGCTGTTCAAGCTGACGCCCATGCAGACGACCTTCAGCATCATCATGTTGGCACTGGTCAATGGCGAGCCGCGGGTGCTCACGCTTAAGCAGGCGCTGCGCCTTTTCATCGAACACCGCTTGGAGGTGATTCGCCGCCGCAGCGAGTTTGAGCTCGGCCGCGCCCGCGAGCGGGCCCACATCCTGGAAGGGCTGCTGACGGCGCTCGATCAGCTCGACGCTGTGATTGACACCATCCGGCGCTCGCGCACAGTCGAGACCGCCCGCACCAACCTTGTCGAAAAATTCAGGCTGACCGAGGCCCAGGCGCAGGCCATTCTAGACATGCAGCTCCGTCGCCTGGCGGCGCTTGAACGCAAGAAGCTCCAGGATGAGTACAAGGAGAAGCGCGAGCTGATCAAAAACCTGGAGCGGCTGCTGAGCCAGCCAAAGTTGCAGCGCCTGGCAGTCAAGGAAGAGCTGCTCCAGATCAAGGATCGCTACCAGGACAACCGGCGCACGCAGATCATCGAGAACAGCAGTGACACGGCCAGTCTATCGGCCACCGACCTGCTGCCCGACCAGATGGCCTGGGTGCTGGTGGGCGAGAAAGGCACCCTGGCCCACAGCAGCAGCCCCGACCTGCCCGATCTGCCATCCAAGCCGGCCGAATTGCCTTACCTGTTGTTACAGGCCAACACCCAGGACACCCTGTATCTGTTCGCGGCCGACGGCCAGGCGGTCAGCCTGCCCGTTTATCGCCTGCCCCAGGCCAACGAGTTGGGCCAGGGGGCGCACTGGGCCAGTCTGACCGGCCTGCGGCGCGGCCAATATCTGGCCGCCGCGGCCGTGGTGCCGGCCGGCGCCGAAGGCTTTCTCTTCCTGACCACCCTGGCCGGCGTCGTCAAGCGCGTCAGGCTGGAAGATTTGCCCGGCATCACAAGTCAGCCGTTTACGGTCATCAACGTGGCCGAGGACGACGCCCTGGGCTGGGCCCGGCTCACCGTCGGCAGCGACGAGGTAGTGCTGGCCACGGCTGGCGGCCAGGCGATTCGCTTCTCTGAGGAGGACGTCCGGCCCATGGGGCTGCCGGCCGGAGGCGTGCTGGGCATCAAGCTCGCTAACGAAGAAGATGGGGTCGTCGGTATGGATCTGGTCCTTCCGGGCGGCCTGCTATGGAGCGTCACTGACAATGGGCTGGCCAAAGCGACCGATCTGGAAGAATATCCGCGCCAGGGGCGACATGGCCAAGGCGTCATCAACGTCCGTTTGCCCAAGGGCGCGGGCCAGGTGGCGGCCGCCATCGTCGCCGATCCCAAGAGCGCGGTTTACTTGACCACCAGCGGCGGATCCGGCAAGAGGCTCGTGATCGGCCGGGGCGCGGTCGGCGCGCGCTCTATCCGGCCGCAGGCGGCCCTGCGCGTGCCGGCCCGCAGCCAGGTCAGCGGCGCGGTGTTGCCCCGACCGCGGCCGGCAGCTAAATGACGCGGTTAGAAATAGAATCACACAGGAGAACTGAGGAATGACTTATCAGGATAGTTGGGCAGAGGACGAGCAGGGCAACCCCTTCGTGTTTACAGTCGAGATGAAGCGCCGGCTGGCGGCCGCTGGGCTGCCCTTGGAGCCAGAGTCGTTGGCTGAGTTGGGCGTGCAGGCCCAGCCCGTGACGCCATCGGCCCCTTCAAGGGGTGATGGTCGCGCGCGCTCCAGCTCGGCTGCGCCCCGGGAGCCGGAAAGCATCCAGATTGACCCCGGGACGGGCAAATACATCGGCACCTTGAAGTGGTACAACCCGACCCGCGGCTACGGCTTCATCGCCCGCGGCGGTGGCGAGGATATTTTTTTCCACAAGAGCAGCGCGCTCGAAGATCCAGCTGAGCTCCAGGAGGGCCAGTGGCTGCTTTACGACGTGGAGGAGCGCCAAAAGGGCCCAGAGGCGACCGAGGTGGAGCCTTTTATGGGCGAGCCGGGCTAGAGTTGCGCCTTATGACCGCCCTCGTCTTGGCCGGGCCGCCTATTCTGCCTTGATGCCCGAGTGGGCCAAGCGAGGGTCCAGGGCGTCGCGCAGGCCATCGCCCAGCAGGTTGAACGCCAGCACCGTCAGCATGATGGCCAGGCCGGGGAGGAAAACCAGGTGGGGGGCGCTGAAGACCTGGTTGCGCTCCTGTGCCAGCATCGAACCCCATTCCGCCTCGGGCGGCTGAGCGCCCAGCCCGATGAACGACAGCGCGGCCGTGTCCAAAATGGCGGTCGCGATGCCGAGCGTGCCCACCACGATCAAGGGCGGCAGGGCATTGGGCAATATGCGGCCGAAGAGGATGCGCATGTGGCCCGCCCCCAGGGCGCGCGAGGCCTCGATGTATTGCTGCTCGCGCACCGACAAGACGCTGGCGCGCACCACCCGCGCGTACTGGGGGATGGAGATGATGGCGATTGCCAGCATGGCGTTGGTCAGGCCCGGCCCCAGCACGCTGACGATGGCGATCGCCAGCAGCAGGAAGGGAAACGCCAAGACCACATCCAGCGCGCGCATGATGACGTCGCTGAGAACGCCGCCGGTGTAGCCGGCCACCGCGCCCAGCACCGTGCCGATAATGATGGCAAATCCGACCGTTAGGATTCCAATGCGCAGCGACACCCGCGTGCCATAGACGATCCGGCTAAACTCATCGCGCACGTTGCCGTCCACCCCCATCAGGTGCTGGGGTTGATCGGCCGGGCAACCCAGTAGGTGGATGCAAGGGCTGGCCCGCTTGCGGATATCCTCCCTGCCTATCAGCGTCTGTATCGGATCATAGGGGGCAATCAGAGGGGCAAATGTTGCAACCAGGACCAGGAAGAGCAGCATGGCGCCGCCTATGATGGCCGAGCGCTGGCGAAACAGCCGCCGCAGGGTGAGCCGCCACAGGCTGTTGGAGCTGTAATCGCTGAGCCGGATGTCGCCCTGGGCCTCCTCGAGCGGGAGTTCGGTGACGCCTGCCATGCTTAGTCTAGGCGAATGCGCGGGTCGAGAAAGGCGTAGGAAAGGTCAACCAGCAGGTTGATGGTCACAAAGCCGACTGAGATCACGAGCACGAAGCCCTGTATGATGGGAAAGTCCCGGGCGGTGATGGCATCGTACAACGCCCGGCCGACGCCCGCCAGGCCAAAGATCGTCTCGGTCAGAATGGCGCCGCTGAGCACCAGGCCCATTTGCAATCCGGCGATGGTTACCACCGGCAGCATAGCGTTGCGCAGGGCATGCTTCATCACCACCGTGCGCCGCTTCAGCCCCTTGGCCCTGGCAGTGCGCACGTATTCCAGACCCAAGACTTCCAACATGCTGGAGCGGGTCATGCGAGCGATGATTGCCATCGGGATTGTGCTCAGCGCCACGGCCGGCAGGATCAGGTGTTTGATCGCGTCCCACAAGACGTCCCACTCGAAGGCCAGCAGCGAGTTCAGGATGAACATATTTGAAACAAAGGTCAGCAGCGCCGACGCCCATCCCGCCTGGGGCACCTCCCAGCCGTGCACCTGGTAAAAGGGCGTGGGAACGGCACCGGCCGACAACCGCCCGGTCGGCGGCAAGGCAAAGGGTGTGTCTTTCAGCACCAAGGCGAACAGATAGGCCAGCATGAGGCCCAACCAGAACACAGGCATAGAGACGCCGATATTGGCGGCCAGCATGGTGCCCACGTCTACGGCCGAATTGCGCCGCGTTGCCGAAATGATGCCCAGCGGCACGCCGATCAGCAGAGCCAGGCTCAGGGCCGCCAGGCTCAACTCCAAAGTCATCGGCAGCCGCTCCAGGAGAATGGTGGTAATCGGCCGGTTAAAACGGATCGAGTCGCCCAGATTACCGCCGGCGACGTCCTTGAGAAAGATGCCGAACTGGACTGGGATTGGCTTGTCGAGCCCCTTCTCGGCAAAGAAGCGGGCGCAAATCTCCGGTGTGGCCTTTTCGCCCAAAATGGCAGTGCATGGGTCGCCGGGGATAGCGCGGGCCAGCACAAATGTCACCAGCACAACGCCGAAGATTACCGGCAGCGAGGCCAGAATGCGGCGCAGGGTGTACTGAATCACGGGATCATTATAGCGGTTCCCGCCCAATAGAAAAAGGCCTCAGAGGTCTGGGAAGACCTCTGAGGCATGAAAGGCGACGGTTAAACGGTTGCGAGGGTCTTACTCGGCCGGCACGTTGAGCAAACCGCCCCAGAGGGCCGAGAAGTAGGTGAAGGCCGAGCTGTTGCCCGTATGCAGCGGATGCTCGAAGTCCCACTGGACGACCCACGACGTCACAACGTCGTTGGCGTCAAGCGTGGAGCCATCGTGGAACAGGACGCCCTCGCGCAAGGTGCAGGTCCAGAC